>JARLIH010000319.1 GCA_031291845.1 Isosphaeraceae bacterium
CGCGTTCGAGGTCCACGTCGTGCGGACCTGGGGCCTGGAGCGCTGGCAGGCGCTGCTGCACTCGCCCGTGGTGCTCGTAAGCGGGCTTTCGGTGTTGCTCTCGAACCTGGTCTCGAACGTGCCGGCGGTTTTGCTGTTCAAGCCCCTGATGGAGGTCATGCCCGAGCGCGAGACCGCGTGGCTCGCACTGGCGATGTCCAGCACCCTGGCGGGGAACCTGACCGTGCTCGGGTCGGTCGCGAACCTGATCGTCGTCGAGACCGCACGCCGGACGGGGACGGAGCTGGGGTTTGTTGAGTACCTAAAGGTCGGCGTTCCGCTGACGGTGCTGACGACGCTGGTGGGTCTGGCGTGGCTGGCGCTGGTGCATTATTGATCCAGAAGAGATTTCAGGATGATTGCACCGTCGATCGGCGGTCCTTCCGGGTGGTACGCCCGTCGAGGGTCGCGGGCGTGTCACCCTGCGTTCGTGGGTGGCTTGGCCGGTCCGCGAAAGGTATGATGATCCGGTGAGCGACCTCCCCGGAGTCGTCAACCGCGGTCCCGCCGCTGGCCTTCGCAAGGTCCTGCCCATGCGACGCTCTCCCCGCTGTGTGGTCTTGCTGGCACTGGTCTTCCCCTTCAGCGCGACGCGCCTCGTGGCGGACGATCGCGAGGGCGTGACGTTCTTCGAGCAGAAGATCCGGCCCGTGCTGGTCGAGCACTGCTACCGCTGCCACTCGGCCGAGGCCTCGAAGGTCAAAGGGGACTTGAAGCTCGACAGCCGTGACGCCCTGCGCAAAGGCGGAACATCGGGACCGGCCGTCGAGCCGGGCAAGCCCGACGAAAGCCTGCTGATCCAGGCGATCGCCCAGAGCGGCGAAGTGGCCAAGATGCCGCCGAAGGGGAAGCTGCCGGAGGCCGTCGTCGCCGATTTCCGCCGCTGGGTCGAGATGGGCGCGCCCGACCCTCGCGAAGGAAAAGCCGTAGCCAAGGCCGTCACCAATCCGCGCGATTGGTGGTCGCTCCGGCCGATCGCGAAACCAGCGCTGCCGTCGCTCGACCCGGAAGGGCAGCGCTGGGCGCGCACGCCGATCGACGCGTTTGTCCTCGCGAAACTGAATGAAAAACGCCTCGCCCCCGCCGCTGAAGCCGACCGCCGCACGTTGATCCGGCGGCTATCCTTCGACCTGATCGGGCTGCCGCCCACGCCCGAGGAGACGGCTGCTTTCGTGGCCGACAAGGCGTCCGACGCCTATGAGCGACTGGTCGACCGGCTGCTCGACAGCCCGCACTACGGCGAGCGCTGGGCGCGGCACTGGATGGACGCGGTCCATTTCGCCGAGACGCACGGGCACGACCAGGACCGGATCCGCGAGAACGCCTGGCCCTATCGCGACTATTTGGTCGAGGCGTTCAACCGCGACACACCCTACGCCCGCTTCGTCGAGGAACAGCTTGCGGCCGACGTGCTCTACCCCGATGAGCCGAGGCTGGCGGTTGCGCTCGGTTTCATCGCGGCCGGACCGTGGGACGAGAGCTCCCTGCGCGACATTCGCGAGGACAGCATCGACCGCGAGATCGGCCACTACCTCGACCGCGACGACATGGTCTCCACCGCCATGTCGACGTTCACGAGCAGCACGGTCCTCTGCGCCCGTTGCCACGACCATAAGTTCGACCCGATTCCGCAGGCCGATTACTACGCGTTGCAGGCCGACTTCGCCGGGGTCGAGCGGGCCAATCGGGCCTATGACCCCGACGCGGCAATCCATCGCCGCCGTCGCGACCTGAAGGCGCGCCAGGCCGCCCTTCAGCGGAATGACCCCGCGCTCCTGGCTTCGTTGCTCGAACCGCGCTTTCAAGCGGAAGTTGCCTCGTGGGAGTCCGACCTGCGGGCCTCGCGCGTCGTCTGGACGCCGCTCGACCCGTCCGAGCTGAAGTCGGCAGGGGGGGCGACGCTCACGAAGCAGGCCGACTTCTCGGTTCTCTCCAGCGGCCCGCGTCCGGTCGAGGAGACGACCACGATCGTCGCGCAAACCACTCTGCGAGGCATCACGGCGGTCCGTCTGGAGGTCCTGCCCGACGACCGCTTGCCGAGCCGCGGGCCGGGGCGCAACGACAACGGCAACCTTCATCTCACGGAATTCCGGCTCTCGGCGGCGCCGGTGGGCAAACCGGGGGAGGCGAGGCCCATCGCCGTCACGCGCGCGGTCGCCGACTTCGACCAGGCGGGGTGGGGCGTCGCGGCGGCGATCGACGGCAACGCGCAGACCGCCTGGGGCATCTATCCCGAGGTCGCCAAACCGCACGAGGCGGCGTTCGAGCTGAAGGAGGACGTCGGTTTCGAGGGGGGCACGGCCCTAACGATCGCGCTGCAACAGACGTTTCCCGCGGGGCACCCGATCGGCCGTTTTCGCCTGTCCGTCACGAACGCAGCGCGGCCCGCGCGGTTGAAGGCGCTGCCGGAGGTCGTTGCACGGATCAGCGCGGTGCCCGACGCGGAACGGACCCGCGACCAGAAAATCGAGCTGGCCCGGCGCTACCTTGCCGAGACCCTGGAACGCGACCTGGCGGCCTTACCTCCCCAGCGCTTCGTCTACGCCGGGGCGAGCGACTTCCTGCCCGACGGCAGCCACAAGCCGCCCGGGAAGCCGCGGCCGGTCCGCGTCCTGGCGCGGGGCGACATCCACAAACCGGGTCCGCTCGCCGCGCCGGGGGCACTCTCGTGCCTCGATCATCGGCCCGCGCGCTTCGCGAACGCCGAAGACGCTGATGAAGGGGCGCGCCGGGCCGCGCTCGCGCGCTGGATTAGCGACCCGCACAACCCGCTCACCTGGCGGTCGATCGTCAATCGCGTTTGGCACCATCACTTCGGCCGGGGGCTCGTCGATACCCCCAACGACTTCGGCCGCATGGGTGCCGCGCCGACGCACCCCGAATTGATCGACTGGCTGGCGGCGACCTTCCTCGAGGAAGGGGGGTCGCTCAAACGCTTGCATCGCGTGATCGTCACGAGCGCGGTGTACCGCCAGGCGTCGCGCCACGACCCCCGCGCGGCGGCCGTCGACGGCGATAACCGGCTGCTCTGGCGCATGAACCGCACGCGGCTCGACGCCGAGGAAGTGCGCGACGCCGTTTTGCAGATCAGCGGCCGGCTGGACCCGACGATGGGCGGTCCCTCGGTCCGGCACTTCGGGCTGCGGCCGGGGGTCCATGTCACCCCCGTAGTCGATTACGCCGAGTTCGACTGGAATGCGCCCGGCGCGGGGCGGCGGAGCGTTTACCGGTTCGTCTTCCGCACCCTGCCAGACCCGTTTATGGACACTCTGGACGGCGCGGACGCCTCGCAACTGACCGCCGCGCGGAACGTCTCGGTCACTCCGCTGCAATCGCTCGCGCTCTTGAACGACGCGTTCATTCTTCGCCAGAGCGAGCAGTTCGCCCGGCGCCTCGAGGGAACGGCAAGCGCTCTCGAAGGCCAGATCCGCGCTGCCTACGAGCTGGCGCTGGGCCGGACCCCCACGCCCGACGAGACGCGCGAGTGGGCGGACTACACCCGGCGGCATGGACTGGCGAACTTCTGCCGGATGCTGCTGAATACGAATGAATTTATGTTCATATTTTAGTGGAAGCCATTGCCGGCCCTACAAAGATCGAGGTCGTCCATGAATCGTCGCGATCTCCTCTGGAACGTCGGCAGCGGCCTGGGGGGCGTAGCGCTGGCTCACCTGCTCGGCCGGCACGACCTGCTGGCCGCGACGGAGCGTCTTCGGCCGCGTGCCGACCTGAACGGCGGGCTGCACCACCCCGCCAAGGTCAAGCGGATCGTGCAACTGTTCATGAACGGTGGCGCGAGCCAGATGGACACGTTCGACTACAAGCCCGAGCTGGAGAAGCGCCACGGGCAGAAGTTCGACCCCGGCGCCCACGTCGAGGCGCCCACGAGCGCGCCGGGCAACCTCATGAAGTGTCCGTTCCCGTTCCGTCAACACGGCGACAGCGGTCGCTGGGTCAGCAGCGTGTTTCCTCACATGGCCGGCTGCGTCGACGACATGGCCTTCCTGATGGCGCTTGCCTCGAAGACGAACGTCCACGGGCCGGCCAGCTATATGATGAACACGGGCTTCCTCATGCCGGGCTTCCCCTGCATGGGCGCGTGGGTGTCGTTCGGCCTGGGGGCCTTGAGCGACAACCTGCCTACGTTCGTCGTGCTCCCCGACCCCCGGGGGCTCCCCTACAACGCGAAGGGGAACTTCACGTCGGGCTTCTTGCCCCAGTCGCACCAGGGGACGATCCTCAACGCGGGTGCGCCCAGCCCGATCCCCGACCTCTTCCCGGCCTCCCCCCCGCGTGAGATGACGCGCGACAGCGAGCGCGAGGGGCTAGAGCTGCTCGCGCGGCAGAACCGGCGCCACGCCGAGGCGTACGAGGGGGATTCTCGCCTCGAGGCGCGCATCGCTTCGTACGAGCTGGCGGCGCGGATGCAGCTCAGCGCGCCCGAAGCGCTCGACCTGGCGGGCGAAACCGAACCAACGCGCCGGCTCTACGGGCTCGACGACCCCGTCACGGAGGACTACGGCCGCCGCTGTTTGCTGGCCCGGCGACTGCTCGAGCGCGGGGTGCGCTTTGTCCAGGTCTGGAGCGGCGCGGGGGGGCCCAGCAACAACTGGGACAACCACAACAACATCCCTGATGAGCTACCCGCCATCGCCCGCAAGACCGACCGGCCGATCGCAGCCCTCCTGCACGACCTGAAGGCACGGGGGCTGCTGGAAGACACGCTGGTCGTCTGGAGCACCGAATTCGGCCGGATGCCGTTCACGCAGGGAGCCACGGGTCGCGACCACAACGGCGGCACCTCCGTCGCCTGGCTCGCCGGCGCGGGCATCAAGGGAGGCGTGGCCTACGGCGAGAGCGACCCCTGGTCGTGGCAGGCCGCCCGGGACAAGACGTACTGCTACGACGTGCACGCCACGATCCTGCACCTGCTGGGCATCGATCACGAACGCCTGACGTTCCGCCACAACGGCATCGACCGCCGCCTGACCGACGTGCATGGGCACGTGATCGCGCCGATCCTGGCGTAGCCTGTCGGATGAATGAATGCACCAATGCGTTCCATGCACCCGGTCAATGGATCGATCGCCTCATTTGCCTTCGAAATATGGAGGGGCCGCCAGCCTTGGTTCTCCTCCCCCCGAAGGATACGCTCAAGGCTGACGGCCCCGTCTTGTGGTGAGGGCGTTCGTCTCGTCCCCACACCACAACAAACGGAACGCCCAGCCTCGAGCGCGCGCGCTTCCTCGGTTTTTTTTGGAAAATCGCCGGACGGCGCGGGCAACCGTGTCTTAAAGCCTTGTAATATCAGCGGTTCGCGTTTGGGGTCGGGGCGCTATACCTGGAACTTTCCGACTTCCAGCGTGAGCGACTCGGCCGATTGCCGCAGGTCGGCGGTCACCCGGTGGAACTCGTCGAGGGAGGCCGCCGTGTCGCGCGTGGTTGTGGACACGCCGAGCATCGCGTCGTTGATCTGGTGCACGCCCAGCGACTGCTGGCGCATGCCCTCATTGACCTCCTGGAACCGCTTGCTGAGCTCGTGTACTTCCGCGATGATCAGGCCGGTCTGAGTGCTGATCTCGCTGACCCGTTCCATGCCCGCCCGCACGTTCGCGCTGAAGTGGTCCATTTGCATGACGCCCGAGGAGACGGCGCCATGCATGTGCCGGACCATGGTTTCGATGTCGAGCGTGGAGACGGCGGTCTGGTCGGCGAGCCGGCGGATCTCGCGGGCAACGACGAGGAAGCCGAGCCCGGCCTCGCCCGCCTTCTCGGCCTCGATCGCGGCGTTGATCGACAGCAGGTTGGTCTGATCGGCGACCTTGGTGATGGTCGAGACGACGACGTTGATGGCGTCGGCTTTCTCGCGGATCAGGGCGAGCTTGTTCGAGAACGAGCTCGTTTCGGCGACGAGCTGTTCCATGGCGTCCTGCATTTCGGAGAGTCGGGAGCGTCCGGAGCTCGCGAGCGTTGCGGCTTCGTTGGACCGTTCGTTGACTTCGCCCATGGTGGCGGCGAGGTTCCGGCTCGCCGCGTTGATCTCTTGCACCGCAGCCGCGATTTCGGCCATCGAGCCCCCGAGGTCGTGCACGGTGGTGTCCTGCTGCCGCGAGGTCGCGGCGATCTGACAGGCGGTGCCCAACAGGTGGGAACCCTCCTCGCGCACTCGCAGCACGATCGCTTGGATCTTGCCGATCAGGTGATTGATGCCGGCCGCGAGGCGGCCCATCTCATCGTGGGATTGCACATCGACACGGGCGGTCAGGTCGCTGGCGCCGTGGGCCATCTCCTCGACGCGCGCGATCAGAACGCGCGTCGACCGCACGATGTTGCGCGCCAGGAGCGCGCCGAGCACGGCGACGGCCAGCGCGGTCGCAACGCCGATGAACACCGTGATCGAAATCCAGCGCGCCATCCGCTGCGCCGTCGCGGCTTCCTCGGCCGCCGCCTGGCGGTTAGCCAGCTCGACGGTCAGGTCGATGGCCTGCCGGTGCGCCTCGTAACGGCTACGCAGCGCGCCCAGGAGGACCTCGCGCGCCGCATCGTGCTCGCCCCGGGCCTTGGCCGGCAGATAGTCGTTCTTGGCGACCGTGAAGAACTCCTCCGCCGGCCGATAAGAAGCGTCCACCAGCGCGCTCCTGAGCGCGCCCGTCGGGAGTTGCTTGACCCAGTACTCGTGCCGTTGGCGGTACTCCGCCTCCAGTCGGCGGAAGCGATCGGTGAGCTCCTCCACGACCTTCGGCTCGGTCGCCTGGTCCATCTGGTGGAGGACCAGGAACGGCTCGATGACGTATTCAGGAGGCGGCAGGATGTCGGCGACGATGTCCTTCGCCGTAATGATCCGGTCGTACACCGGGCCGTTGATGCGGAACTCGGAGAGCAGCCACGCCGACAGCCCCAGCACGGCGAGCAGGCCGAGGGTGCTACAGGTGACCAGCGCGTAGAGCTTGGTGCGGATCGAAACGTCGAGAAACCGGCGCATGGAACGATCGTGCCCGCCGAGGGATCAGTGGTTGGTCTTCCTTTTTGCGTAACCGGCACAGATTGCCTTGATGATAAGATGACACAGTTTTCGGATGTTGCCAAATTGGCTTGCCGATATTGGGAGACTTCTCGCTGATCTTCACCACGACCAGCGGCTTCGGCTCCAACCGGTACGCCTGAACGGTGTTGGTGCCATCGAGCTGGGGCTCGGCCGACCTGCGGTGGGTCAGTCCTTGGGTGCGAACTGGAACTCCACAATCGAAAAATCGTCCTTGAACTCGTCAGTTCCCCGAAGCTCCCGCGCATACGTCGTCAGGAGGTCCATGCGCGACGCGCCGGGAGGCGTCGGCTGGGCCATGTAGGTGAGAAACTCGGAGAACGGCCACATCGACTTATCGACCCGCTCGATCTCGTAGACGCCGTCGCTGAAGAGGAACAGGCGGCCGAACTCCTCGACCGGGCAGGTCGCCTCGGCGTACTCGATCTCGAGGTCGGCGCCGACCATCGGGCCTTGCGAGTCGAGCACCTTGATGGTCGCTTCGGCCTCGGACGGTCCGGTGAGCATCAAGACGGGGGGATGGCCGCCGCCGGAATAGGCGATCACGCGCGAGCTCTTCTGATAGACCCCGTACCAGACGGTGAAATAGAGGCCGTTCTGCTGGTCCATCTGGAACGCCCGGTTCAAGGCGGCGAGCACCTGCCCCGGCTTGCGGAAGTCGGTCTGGGGGAGCGACTGCGAGCGTACCGAGTTGAGCGCGGAGACGGACAGCAACGCCGGGCCCACGCCGTGGCCGCTGACGTCAATCAGGTAAAAGGCGAAATGGTCGTCGTCGAGCCACTCGTAGCCGAACGTGTCGCCGCTGAGCTGGGACGAGGGGATGAACCGCCAGTCGGTGGTGACCGCCCCACGTTTTCGCTTTTCGGGCAAGAGCGAGCGCACGTACTTGGCCGCCTGCGCAACGTCGTGCGCGAGCTGCCGCTGGCTTTCCTGGAGCGCCTTGTACGCTTCGTTGCGCTGGAGGAGGTTGATGTAGCCCTTCGAGTGGTAGCGAATGCGGGCGAGTAGCTCCAACCGGTCGGGGAGTTTCACGATGTAGTCGTTGGCGCCCAGGGCGAACGCATCGGCCTTGACCTTCGGCTCTTCTTTGGTCGAGAGAACGATCATCGGCGTTTCGCGGGTTGATTCGTGCTCGCGGAAGGTCTTCACGAGGGTCAGGCCGTCGATGTCGGGCATGACCAGGTCCTGGAGGATCACGGTGGGCTTGATCGCGTCGGCCTGCTCCAGGGCGCGGGTGGCGTCCTTGCAGTAGTGGAAGGCGATGTCGGGCTCGCCCGCGAGCAGCCGACGCACGGCTTCGCCGATCATGGGCTGGTCGTCGATCAAGAGGACCGTGACCTTGTGCTCGGTCAGCTTCGGCTCGGCGCTCATCGCGGTCTCCGGGAATCTTGGGAACGAATTTTTTTGTAGGGTGCAGGAAATGCACCGCTGCCATTACATACACCCTACTTCAGACCTTTGACGAGCGCATCCGCGATCTCGGTGATCGGCAACACGCGAGACGCCGCGCCGATCTCGGCGGCAGCGCGGGGCATGCCCCAGACGACGCTGGTGGCCTCGTCCTGGGCGATGGTGTGCCAGCCGCGACGGCGGAGCGCTTTGAGGCCCTCAGCGCCGTCGCGCATCATGCCCGTGAGCAGGGCTGCGGTCCCACGGTCGGGCCAGTGTGCGGCGACGCTCGCGAAGAACACGTCGACCGACGGACGGTAGGTCAGGCCCTTCGGCTCGGCGACGTAGCCCAGCCGGAGCGAGGGGGTCAAAACCAGGTGATCGTCGGTCCCCGCCAGGTACCAGCGCCCCGGGGCGAGCTCGTCCCCCTCGGCGGCAATGTCGACCTTGTGGCCGCCCCGCACGCCGAGCCAGTGCGCGAGATCGCTGCTGAAGACCGCGTCGAAGTGCTGGACGATCACCACGCTGGCGTCCCAGCGCTTGGGGAACCCGCCGAGCACTTCCCCCACCGCGCCCGGGCCGCCGGTGGACGCGCCGAGCAGCACGAGCGGAGGGCGTTCGCCCGCCGGTTTGTGCCGCCCCACTTCAGCGTGCGCTGCGGCGCCGGCGCCGATGAGCTTGCCGACGGTGTCGATCTTCTCGAGCAACGTTGCGGCCCCCTGGATGTCGCCACGAGGGCCGAGCACGGGGGTCTCGGCCGCGTCGATCGCGCCATTGTGCATCGCCGCGTAAACACGGTTCATGTGATTGCCGATCGAGGCGGTCACGACGATGATGGGGCAGGGGGTCTCGGCCATGATCCGCCGGGTGGCCTCGACGCCGTCCATCCGGGGCATGACGAGGTCCATCAGGATCAGGTCGGGCCGATCGCGGCGAGAGAGCTCGAGGGCCTCGGCTCCGTCTCGGGCCGTCCACGCGGCCTGGTGCCCTCCGGCCACCACGGCACGCCGCAGGGCTTCGCAGGCCAAGGCCATGTCGTTGACGATCCCGATCCTCATTCCCGCGCCTCGCCGATCAGGTCGGCGACCGTTTCGAGCAGCGTCTGGTCGTGGAAGCTGCTCTTGGTAAGGTACGCGTCCGCACCGGCGTCGAGCCCCCGCACGCGGTCCTCGGGACGGTCCTTGTACGAGACGATCACCACGGGCAACGCCCGCAGCCGCCCATCGGTCTTGATCGAGCTGACGAGCTGGATGCCGTCCATGCGGGGCATGTCGACGTCGCTGATGACCAGGTCGTAACGCCCCGCGCGCACCGCGTTCCAGCCGTCGAGGCCGTCGACCGCGATGTCCACCTTGTAGCCCCGCCCTTCGAGCATCTGCCGCTCGAGCTCGCGCACCGTCAGCGAGTCGTCCACCACCAGGACCCGCTTCACGCTGCGCGCTTTCCCCTCAACCAGGGCTTCTCCCGGCGCCTTCAGCCGACGTCCGCTCAGCAGGTTGTCAATCGAGCGGACCATGTCCTCGACGTCGATGATCAGGACCGGGAATCCATCCTCCAGGACGGACGCGCTGTTGATGTCGGGCACCTTTCCCAGCCTCGGGTCGAGCGGCCGGACTTCCAGGTCGCGCTCGCCCAGGAACGCCTCGACGATCATACCGAAGCGGTGGCTCCGGTCGCTCGCGACGACGATCGAGAGGGTACTCGTGGAGCCGCCGGGAGCCAGCGGCGGCAGGTTCAAGACCTGCGCAGCGTCGACGAGTCCGACGGGCTGGTCGTCCATGAGGAAGTGCCTCCGCCCTTCGAGCACCTTCAACTGCTCGTGCTCGAGTGCCAGGATACGATCAATCCGGTTCAGCGGGAAGGCATAAGGTTCCCCCGCAATCCGGACCAGCAAGGCCCGGATCACCGAGCGCGTGATCGGCAGTTGCAAGGCGAAGCGCGTCCCTTTGCCGACCTGCGTGCTGACCCGCACGATCCCGCCGACCGCCCGGACCATGTTCTGCACGACGTCGAGACCGACCCCGCGCCCCGAGAGCTCGGTCACCGCCTCCTTCGTCGAGAACCCGGGCAGGAAGAGGAACTCGAGCAACTCGGCCTCGGTCATCTGCTCGGCCATCGCGGCAGTGGCCAGCCCGCGTTCGACGACCTTGGCCCGCAAGCGGCGCGAGTCGATCCCGCGGCCGTCGTCGCTCAGGGTGATTTGCAGCATCCCCGCGCGGTGGCGGGCCTCTAGCCGGATGGTCCCCACGGGGTCCTTGCCGGCGGCAACCCGCTCCTCGGGCATCTCGATCGCGTGGTCGAGCCCGTTGCGGATCAGGTGGTTCAAGGGGGCCTCGAGCTTCTCGAGGATGTCGCGGTCGACCCCGGTGGTCTCGCCCCGCACCTCGAACTCGACCTTCTTGCCCAACTGCCGCGCCACGTCGCGCACCAGGCGCGGGAATCCCTTGATCCCATCGGCCAGCGGCCGCATCCGGCTCGAGAGCACCTCGTGGTGCAGGCGGCCGGAGAGGTCTTCACTGCGCCTGGCGAAGTCTTCGACGTCTTCGAGCCGGTCCAGCAACGTTTGCGAGCACTCTCCGACCTGTGTCTTCGCCCGCGCGAGCAGCGTACGCGCTGCGGGCGCTTCGGTCGCGAGGCGCTCCTCCAACGCGTGCAGCGTCTCGGTGAGCGCGGACTGGCGGTTCCGTAGCGTCTGGAGCGAATCCACGATCGGCCGCAATTGCCGCGATTGCACGAGCGACTCGCCTGCCAGGCCGACCAGGCGCGACAGGCTGTCGGCGGTCACGCGCACGACGCGCTCCGCTTGTTCCGGCGCCGGCGCGGGGGGTGCCGGGGGCGCGGCGGGCAGCGCTGCGGCGGGCGCGGGCGGGAGGGGCGGCGGCTCGGGAGCGGGGGGTGGCGAGGCTGTCGCCGTCTCGGGCTCGGCGACCGGTTCCGCCGGTTCCGCGGGCAAGGCCGGCGCCGGGGCGGCGGCCGGTGTTCCGCCTTCGAGAATCGCGGTCAGGTCCGCGACCATCGCCGCGATGACCGGCTCGTTCTCGGCCTGCCACGATTCGACCTGGTCGTCGGCGACCTGCGAGATCCGGGTGAGCAGGTCCACCGCGTTCAGCAGCACGTCGACGTGCGCCGGGAGGATGCGGAGCTTGCCGTGCTGGGCGGCGACGAAGCAGTCTTCCATGACGTGCGCGACGCGCACGGCCGAATCGACGCCGACAATCCGCGCGGCCCCCTTGAGCGAGTGCGCAGCGCGCATCAAGGGCTCGATGGTCGCGGGGGACGCGTCGGCCCCTTCGAGCGCGAGCAGGCCGGAGGCGAGGATCGCCGTCTGGCCCTCCGCCTCGGCGCGGAAGAGCTCCATCATGGAGAAGCCGCTGAGGTCGTCGCTCATTGCCCCACTCTCCGGAGCGCGGCAAACACGCGCTGTTCGTCCAGGTATCCCACGCTCCGGCCCTCCCACGCGAAGACCGCCTGGCTGAAGCTGATCGCCGGGTCGGCCAGCGTGGAGGGGGCTGCGCGGAGCGCGGCACGCGACACGCGGTGGACGCCCAGCACCTCGTCGGCGGCGAAGACCCAGAGCTCGGTTCCTTGCCGAATCACGATCATCCGCGCGGTGGCACCGTGCGGGCCGGGATCGGCGGCAGGCGCGACGTCGAGCAGGCCGTGGAGCGAAACGCGGAGGTGCAACTGCCCACGCAGGTTCACGAGGCCGGCCAGCACCGCGTCCGTCCGGTGGGGGATGCGGTGGACGGGCCGGACCGCCGTTACCTCGACCACGGCCCGGAGGCTCAGGGCCAGCCAGTCGGCGTGCAGGCGGAAGAGGAGCAGGCTCACGCTATCGGCGTCGTTCGTGGCCGATTCCTGCTCGCCGCCGAGGAGGGAGGCCCAGCCGGCGAGGTATCCATCGGGCGCGGGGCGGTCGAAGAAGGCGCGCGCGGCCGAGGCGAACACGGGGCAGTTCCGGCAATGGATGAACTGCAGCAGCTCGGGGCACGAATGGTCTCCCGAGACGCCGATGCGGTTCCAGCAATCGTGGGCCACGACGAGTTCCGCGCTCATGGCGTCCCTTTCTCGTGGTGCTTATGGGCGCGTTCGGCCCGGCGGCGGAAGCCGTCCGCCGCCGTGCGGTCGCCCCGGCGCTGGGCGATCAGCGACAGGGCCAACAGCGCTTCGTCGTGCCGGGGGTCGAGGTACACAACCTTCCGCAGGGTCTCCTCAGCGCGCGTGAGGTCCCCCTGCGATTGCCGGATCATGCCGAGCAAGAACAGCGTCCGGGGGTTGGGTCCCGCTTCGCGCAACGCCCGCTCGCAGAGCGCGGCCGCCTGGTCGTTCCGTCCCTCATCGGCCAGCGCGGCCGCCTGTTCCAGCAGCGGCGCGGGGGACGAGGTCTGCGAGTTCGCCGGCGCGGCCTGCGGCGAGCGGGTTGCGGGCTCGCGCGGCAACTCGGTCCTGGCCGGCGGCTTGGACCGCACGCGGACCGTCGTGGCCGTCGCGCCGGGCCCCTTGATCTTCTCGCCCACGCGTTGATATGCGAAACATCCCTTCCGTCCCGCCGACTCGAACCGCGTCTCGCCGGTCGCCAGCCGTTCGGCATGCCCGACGAACAAGAGGCCCGGGTGCGCGAGCAGGCGGTCGATCGTGTCGAGCGCACGCCGGCGCGACGGCTCGTCGAGGTAGATGAGCAAGTTGCGGCAGAGGATCACGTCGTACGGCGGCTCACCTTTCAGCAAGTCCGGATCGATCAGGTTCCCCCGGATGAACCGTACGAGAGCGCGGACAGACGGGTCGAGCTCGAACCCGCTCGCGTGCTCGCGGAAGTGCCGCGCGCGGAACAACAGGTCGGTGCCCCGGAACGCGTTTGCGCTATAAACTCCGCGCTTCGCCCGCTCGAGCGCCTGCGCGCTGACGTCCACGGCGTCGATCGAGAACCGCGCTGGGGGAAGGTCCAGGTCCAAGAGCGCGAGGGCGATCGAGTACGGTTCCTCGCCCGCCGCGCAGGGGACGCTCAGCACGCGTAAAGGAGGGCGAGACGGGTTGCCCAGCCAACCGGCGCGCACGTGGTCTTGAAACAGGGCGAACGGACAGTCGTCCCGGAAGAACCAGCTTTCGGGGATGACGACCTCTTCGATCAAGGCCTGGAGTTCGTCCTCCGACGCGTCGAGCGCGCGCAGATAGTCTTCGGCGCGCGCCATTCCGAGGGCCGACATGCGCGCGTGCAAGGCGCGCGTGATCAGGCCACGCCCCACCGTCGCGGGGTCGAGCCCGATGCGCTGGGCCAGCCGTTGTTCGATCGCCTCGTGGGACATTAGCGCGCCTCCGTCATCTTTCCAAAGAGCGCGTTGCGGAGCGTGTCGGTCAAGACGCGTTCGACCTCGATTACCTGCACGAGACCCTCGTCAGCCCGCACGATCGTTCCCAGATACCGCGCCTGTTCCAGGTCCATGGGCGGAAAGATGACCTGCGCGTCGTCGAACCGCTTCACGTCGCTGACCTGCTCGGCAACGAGTCCCAGCAGGTGCCGTTCGGTGGCCGGCTGAAGCGCGGCGTCGACCACGATAATTCGCGTGCTGAGCCGGGGCTGACACGCGCGACGGCCCATCAACAGGCCGAGATCGATGACCGGGACCACGCGCCCGCGGTAGTCGAACAGGCCCGTGAGGAACTCCGGAGCGTGCGGCAACGCCCGCAGCGCGACCTGGGGCACAACCTCCACGACCCGCCCCGCGCGGATGGCATACAGGTCGTCGGCCACGCGGAACATCAAGACGAGCATGGGACCTCGGGGGAGGGGACAAGAGGCTGTGGCCTGCTGGCACCTACGAGAGGTGCTTTTCCGGTCCCGCGTCTTCGTGGAGAGAGGTCGTAGCGAGACCTGGACCCAGCGCGCGGACCCCTCACCCAGTCGCTGCACGACCACACTCTCCCCACAATCGGGGCGAGGACGAGCGGTACGCGCACCGTGACCAGTGCTCCGTGCGCGGACCCCCCACCGATTCGCTGCGCGTCCGACCTCTCCCGCAAGGGGAGAGGTGCGAGCGATTTCGGCTGGGGCGTCGCGACAGACATGGCCGTCGTTCCCTCACTTCTCACGTCCCGGCCTCGTCCACCGGGCCGTCACCCAACGTGAATCGCGACACTTCCTCCTTCAGCAGCGAGACCGCCTCCCGGAGGTGCGAGGTCGCCTTGTTGAACTCGCGGAGCGAGACCGACGTCTGGTTCGCCCCCTCGTTGATCCGCATCACGGCCTCGCGGATCTGGTCCGCCCCTTGCGACTGCACGCGCATGCCTTCGGTCACGTGCTCGAACCGCTCGGTCAGCCCCTGGACGGCCGTGATGATCTCGCCGAGCTGACCACCGATCGATTCGACGTCCGAGACCCCCTGGCGCACCTGCTCGCTGAACTTGTCCATCTCCATCACGCCCGCGGCGACGCTCGATTGCATCTCCTTGACCATCCGCTCGATGTCGAGCGTGGCTACGGCGGTCTGGTCGGCCAGGCGGCGGATCTCGCGGGCGACGACGAGGAAACCGAGGCCGTACTCGCCCGCCTTCTCGGCCTCGATCGCGGCGTTGATCGACAGGAGGTTCGTCTGGTCGGCCACCTTGGTAATCGTCGTGACTACCAGATTGATGTTCGCCGCCCGTTCGCTGATGACCGAGAGCTTGGAGCTGATCGACCCGGTCGAGTCGGCCAGCAGGCGCATCGTGCGGTCCATGCCCGAGAGGTCGTCCTGTCCGGCCGAGGCCATGCGCGCGGTGGAGCCGGCGACGTCGTTGACCTCGTTCATCGTCCTGAGCAGCTCCTGGCTCGTGGCGGAGATCTCCTTGACGGCCGCGGCGGCTTCGTTGGTCGATGCGCCGTAGTCCATGACGGTCTGTTCTTGCTGCTTCGAGGTGGCGGCGATCTCGGTGGCGGTGGACATCAACGTGACGCTCGACCGCTGAATCTTGCCGATCAGAGTGCGGAGGTCGCGCGTCATCGTGCGGACGGCGTCGAGCAGGACGCCGGCCTCGCCAGGAGCGGTCGTCGTGACGTGTCGCGAGAGGTCGCCCGAAGCCACCGCGTTGGCCACCAGAGCGGCCTCGCGGATCGGCCGGGAGACGCCGCGGGCGACCGCCAGCGCGACCGCGGTGACGAGCAGGCCCATCGCTGCCATCAGGGCCGCCATCGCGAGGCGCTGATGGTAGATGAGCTCGAACGCTTCGTCGGAGTCCTGCTTGACGACCAGCCCCCAACGGAACGATGGCAGGTACGACCACGTCGCGACCACGGTCTCTCCGCGATAGTCGTTGGTCACGCCGTAGCCCCTTTCACCCTGTACGCCACGCTGCATGGCGACGGCCACCTTCTCGCCGAATCGGATCTTCTTCTTGAAGGCTAGGTCGGGCTCGAACCGTGAGGGGGCGACGTACACCAGTTCGTCGCCCTGACGCATCGCGACCAGGGTCTCGCCCGTGTCACCCAGGCCGGAGGTGTCGTTGAAGACACTGAAGACCTGGTCGTTGCCGAATTCCAGGAGGACGAGGCCGACGGCCACTCCGTTGCTGAACACGGGGCCGGCGAGGTAGGCCGCGGGCTCATTCCGCCCAGCGTAGATCTGATAATCCGACAAGGCCGACTGGAGCAGGGCCCGCGACCGGAGAAAGACGTTGGCCATTTCCGTGTCCTTGAGCGGCCCACTGAGCAGGTTCGACCCCATCTCGAACTCGGGCTTGATCGAGACGAGGAACACGCCATCCATGCTCAGGAGGTGGATGTTTCGGTATCCGTAGATGTCGGAATAGCGCAGCAGGTTGGCCCGGTACGGCTCGCTTGCCCGGAGGTATTCGGGTGCGCCTGCGGGTGTTTTCTTGAGAAGACCGTCGAGCTGGACCGCGGCCTCGATGATGCCGGGGGCAGAGCCGAGGATCGCCGCGTCGCCCCGCCGCTCGCGGACGAAGTTCTCGAGCAGCGCTGTCTTTGACTCCGTGACCAGCATCAGGCGGTCGCGCACCGATTGCTCGAGCGAATGCCGTGAGAGGTAGCCGGTGAGCCCCGTGAGCAGGACGCTCGGGACGAAGGAAATGGCGATGAACCAGAACAGGAGGCGCGTGGTGATACTCGCCCCCCTGAAGGAGGACCGGAGGCGGCTCATGGGATGCCCGGTGTCGTTAGTCATGGTGGTGGCGTCTCGGGGCCTCGGCGCGTTCATGGCAATGGGCCCCGCACGGGGGCCTTGGCCGGGGCGGACCACTGCCCGCCCCAGCGACTGTTGAGTTCCCCCAAGAAGGCCTCCCACTCGGCCCGGGACCGGGTGCGCGGGAAGGGAACCGGGGGTATGGGCTTCGGCAGGGAGTACACGATCTCGAACTGTCCGTCGGGCCGGATCTTCCCCAGCACGAAGGCCCGCCAGGCTTGCAGGTTCTCGTAATCGATCGCAATCACGCCTTCCGGAGCGTCGAGGCTCTGGCGGCGGATGACCCTGCGAACGGCCTTCACGTCTGTCGTCTCTGCCTCGGTCACCGCCTGTGCCCAGAAGCGCACGCCGTTATAGGCGTTCGAAACGGGGTCGCACGTGACCCGGTCCTGCCCGTAGCGGGCCTTGAACCGGCGCACGAATTCCTGGTTCTCATGGCGGCTGATGCTCTCCATGTAGTTCCATGCACCATAGTGGCCGGCCATGGCTCCTCGAGGGAGTTCACGAAGCTCCTCTTCCGAAACCGTGAAGGAGAGGACCGGCACTTTTTCGGGCGTGACTCCGGCCTGTTGCAGCCGTTCAAAGAACGGCCCGTTCGAATCGCCCTCGAGCGTGGAGATCACGACGTCGGGCGCTGCCTTCTGCAGCGTCTCGACGACGCCGGCCACGTCCTTTGAATCAGGCGGCAGGTACTCTTCGCCGACCGCCTTTGCGCCGAGGGCCTTGAGATCGTCGTTCACCAGGGCGAGACTGGCCCGACTGTAGAGCGAGTCGCTCCCGACCAGGAAGAATTTCTTCGCCTTCAGCACGTCCCGGCACCAGCTCACCCCCGGTGTGATCTGCTGGTTCGCGGGGCCCCCCGTGTAGACGATCGCCGGCGAGACCTCCAGGCCTTCGTACGACGTCGGATAGACGAGCAAATGGTCGCCCTCTTCCACAACCGGTTTCATCGCCTTGCGGCAGGGCGAAGTGTAGCCGCCGAAGATGACGCTGACCTTCTCCCGGTCGATCAGCCGCCGTGCCTGTTCCGCAAATCCCGCAGGGCTCGACCGCCCATCGACGACGACCGGCTTCAAGGTCCTGCCGAGCAGCCCCCCCGCGGCGTTGATTTCCTCAATCGCCATCATCTCGGCGTCGATGAGCGGCTTCTCGCTCGCCGCCAAAGGCCCGCTCTGGGAATGCAGGATGCCCACCATGATCGGCTGGCGCGATCCCCCCGCGCCGTACAAGGCGTAAGCCCCCGCCGCCAACACCAGCGCGGCTAACCCAACGGCAAGGAGTATCTTACTCCGCATAAACCGCGCTCCCAGCAAGATTCGCAAACTTCGCCAAAGCTGTCAGACGTCCAATCGGATCTGGGCGAGCCATGGACATACCCATCGAGCGTATTCTTTGCGCAGGAAGTATATCTGACGAAATTTGCGGTGACGGAATTCTCGGAGAAGATTGCCCTGTCTGCCGCGCACCAGGCGATTGTGCCGGCCACCCTTCCTCTGGTCTCATCCCTCCGGATATGCTCGTGGCAATCTCCACGGGCAACAGGAGCGACGTCATGAGCCGCGAGCGAGACCTGATCCATCCGCGCGATGAGATCATGAAGACGATGGAGCGGATCTACCGTTACCGGATGACGACCACCTCCGGCGGCAACCTGTCGATCCGCGACGACAACGGGGACGTCTGGATCACGCCGGCGCGTGTTGATAAGGGCAACCTGCGCAGGGAGGACATCATCCGCGTGCGCGCGGACGGTGCAGCGGAGGGGCCGCACCCTCCCTCGTCCGAGTTCCCATTCCACCGCGCGATTTATGAAGCACGGCCGGACGTGCGCGGAATCGTGCACGCGCACCCGGTAGCCCTGGTGGCCTTCAGCATCTGCCGGCGCGTGCCCGACACCCGGCTCTTGCCGCAGGCGCGGCAGATCTGCGGCGAGGTGGGCTTCGCCCCTTATGCGCTCCCCGGCAGCGAGGCGCTCGGTCGGAGCATCGCCCAGACGTTTGCCGAGGGCTTTGCCTGCGTCGTCCTCGAGAACCACGGCGTCGTGACCGCCGGCGCGAGCCTTCAGGCGGCGTTCGAGCGGTTCGAAACCCTGGAATTCACGGCGAAAACCGTGATCAAGGCGAGCCTGCTGGGCGAGGTCCGCTACCTGAGCGACGCGGACGCCCTCCGCCCCCGGCCGGCCGCCCCGCCGTCGGCCCCCGTTCGCTCGGGGCCGGTGGAGAGCCGCGAGAAAGAGCTGCGGAGGCAGCTTTGCGAGTTCGCCAGGCGCAGCTATCAGCAGCGCCTCATGATCAGCACCGAAGGGGTGTTTTCCGCCCGCCTCGACGGCGAGTCGTTCCTGATCACGCCTCATCGCATCGACCGCCACGCGCTCGATGTTCAGGACGTCGTCCTCGTGCGCCGGGGCGTTCCCGAGGAGGGAAAGGTCCCGAGCGGCTCCTGCCCGAACCACTGGGCGATCTACGAGAGCCATGCGGCGATCCAGGCCGTCGTGAACGCCTACCCGGTCAACGCCACAGCGTTCAGCGTCACGGCCGCCACGCTCGACACGCGCACGATCCCCGAGAGCTACGTGTTCCTGCGCGACGTCCGTCGCGCCTCGTTCGATGCCCAGTTCTGCGATGGCCGGGAGCTCGCGCGGCTCGCGTCGCTGCGCCAACCCGCCTTGATCCTCGAGAACGACGGCGTGCAGATCTGCGGCACGAGCGTCCTCGATGCCTTCGACCGGCTCGAGGTGCTGGAGTCGACGGCGGAAGCGATGATCCTCGGCCTCTCCCTCTCCGGCGGGGCCATTCACACCATGCCGGACGAGGTCACGGCCGAGCTGGACCGGGCATTCGGGCTCTTGTAGTCCGCGCGGACTTGGCTTCCGTTTGCCACCTTCGCGTCACATCGGCGGGCGCTTGACGGTGAGGATGGCGACGATCACGCTCGCCAGCATGACAGTCAAGATCCCGATGAAGGTCGCCACGCCGTAGACCGCGTTGATCCCTTCATCGGGACGGTTCTTGACCCGCAGCACCTTGGTCGCGATCACGCCGCAGACCCAGTTCCAGTGCAGCGCCAGGTGCTCGAGTGCGAGCAGGCCGAAGACGCAGAGGGAACCGAACTGGAGGTCGCGCCACTGGTCGAAGGTCAGGCCCCAGAGCTCCCAGCCGCCGGCGGCCGTGGGGGCGGGGAAGACGACCTGCATCATGGCCGAGACCCAGCCGAGGAACGCGACCGAAAGCAAGAGCGCGGCGTCGAGCCAGAAATTGACGATCACCATGGAGGTCTTGCGGCGGGACGGCTTGGGCTCGGGGCTGTCGACCACGGCCTCAGTGGACTGCCCCGCGCCTTCAATCAGCGTCGCGTTCGGCATGGAAGTTTTCCGAATGACCAGTTCCGTGCGCAAAAAAGAAGCCCCGTCTCCGCCTGGACTGCGGAACGGGGCCGACGTGGCTCAGTGAGGCGCGCCCGCCTTGAGCGCTGCCTTGTTGATCTAAAGGTACGTAGCAGACGGCGACAGGTCAAGTCGATCCTTGAGGCTACGACGTGGGAAGCGCCGCCTTCCAGCCGATGTTGATGACCATCGTCGTGGGATTGGACACCGAGATATCCGTGCTGTTGCCCCCTTGGTCGTCGAAGGGGAACCCATAGGCCAGACCGCCGACGGTCACGGTTGCCTGGTGCAGGTAAGCCGCGTACCAGTTCGCGGTCGCGCCGGGAGCGTAGAACTTGGTGGAATCGCTCCAAGACGAGTAGGGGAGGAGCGCGACGCCACGGCTCATCGCCGAAACGATCTGGTTCTCGATGTTGCCCAGGATCTTTGAGGAGGCGGAGCCCGCGTTGGGGAACTGGTCGAGGTTGTCCGCGAACACGCCGGCGTTGCCGAAGACCATCCACGTCGCGCGCCAGCTCGGCTGCGAGGTGCCGATCGGCTGGATCCAGCTCGGCGGCGTGAGCGGAGAAAACACGTTGTACTGCATACCCTGCTGGGTCCCGCTCTGGCCTGTGAACTGGTAGGCGATCGCGGCGGGGCTGAAGGTCACCGTGGGCGCGGTGGTGTAGCCGGTGCCGGCGTTCACGATCGTCACGCCGGTGACCTGCCCGGTGCCGTTGATCGTGGCCGTCGCGGTCGCGCCGGTGCCGCCGCCACCGGAGAGTGTGACGGCTGGCGGCGTGGTGTAGCCCGAGCCGCCGGTCGTCACCTGGACGGCGCCCACGCCGTTTCCGGTCAGCGTTGCGGTGCCCGTCGCGGTGGAGGTGGCGGCGCTGAAGGTGACGGTCGGCGCACTCGTGTAGCCCGCGCCGGCGTTCGTCACGGTGACGCCGGTGACCTGTCCGACCCCGTTGATCTGGGCCGTGGCTGTGGCGCCGGTGCCGCCGCCGCCCGAGATCGTCACGTTCGGCGGGGTGGCGTAGTCCGCACCCGCGCTCGTGACCTGAACGGCACCCACGCCGTCACCGCTGAGCGTCGCCGTTCCGGTCGCGGCGATCTGATCGACGACCGTGCCGCTAAACGTTCCCGCGCCGGAGCTGAAGGCGACGTTGGGCGCGGTGGTGTAGCCCGACCCCGGGTTCGTGATGGTGACGCCGGTGACCACTCCGGCCGCGTTGATCGTGGCCGTCGCCGTGGCGCCGGTGCCGTTACCTCCCAAGAGGCTGACCACGGGCGGGAACGTGTATCCCGCGCCGGCATTCGTCACGTTGACGGACGCGACGCCGCCGCTGCCGTTGAGGGTCGCCGTCCCGGTAGCCGCCGTCGGGTTCCCGGGGTCATCGACCTGGATGGTCAACGTGTTGCCCGGGTTGAAGACCTGGCCGGCGTAGTTGTTGTAGTACGTCGAGAGGGGGTCGCTCGGGTTCAGGAGCACGTAGTCGGACGGGGCGAGGATGCGGAAGGGTCCGTCGTTCCCCACCCCGGTGTTCGTGACCAAGGACTGGAAGAGCGGCTGGTTCTGGGCCGTCACGAACGATTGATAGTTCTGGAACAAGTCGCTCCGGGCCGGGTAGACGCCCACGACCGCGCTGTTGCCCTGGGTGCTGGAGGTCAATTGCAGGGTCATCGGATAGCTGGCGATATCGACCTGCGAGAGGTCGGCGTTGATGTAGGGGGACGGCGCTGCGGGGGAGTTCATGGTGAACTCGGCGAATTCCCAGTAATCACTTTGATTCGGGTCGGTCGGGTTGCTCGGACTGGGTGCGGCGACGCCCGAGATCATGGTCTGGGCCGTCGCCGTGGCGCCCGTGCCGCCGCCGCCCGAGATCGTCACACTCGGGACGGTGGTGTATCCCGTGCCGTTATTGCCGACGGTCAAGGCTGTGACGGCGCCGCCGGCGATCGTGGCCGTGGCGGTGGCATTGCTCCCGCCACTGAAGTAGACGGAGGGCGCGGACGTGTATCCGCTGCCCGCGTTGTTAACGGTCACGGAGGAGACCGCTCCGTTGGTCAAGACGGCCGTCGCCGTCGCACCCGTGCCGCCGCCGCCCGAGATCGTCACGGTCGGCGCGGTCGTGTAGCCGCTGCCGGGCGAACTCACGTTGACCGAAGCCACGCCGCCGGTGATGACGGCGACCGCCGTTGCGTTGCCGCTGCTAAAGGAAAGACTCGGCGCGTTCGTGTAACCGGAGCCGGGATTGGTGATCGTGATCCCTGTGACCTGCCCATCGGCGATCGTGGCTGTCGCGGTCGCGCCCGTGCCGCCGCCGCCCGAGATCGTCACGGCGGGTGCGGTCGCGTAGCCGGAGCCGGGGTTGGTGATCAGCGTCGCCGTGACCGTCCCCTGGCCGAGCGCGGCCGTGGCGGCCGTCCCTCCGCTCAGGCTTACGGTCGGCGCGGAGGTATAGCCGGAACCGCCGCTGGTGACGGTGAGTCCCGACACGCCCACGTCGACCGGAAGGGTCACGGGTGACCCAAACCCTACATACACTTCCCCGGAGACGATGACCGAGGAATTCGGAATCGCGATGCCGTTGGGGGCCTGGTCGAGTGTGAAGTACGGCACCGTGGTCAGCGGGCCGTTCGCTCCGTCGAGCGAGTGTGCCGTGCCGGTGGCATCGAAGTAGCTCCACCCGCTCGGGTTGGTGGTGCTGTCATTGGCCGGGACTTCACCGTAGATCGAGACGTAGATCTGGCTGTTCGGAAACTGAGGGTTCGTGCTGTCGCCGGACCCGGTGCCGGTCAGGTTCGCGACCTGAATCGTGATCGTGTTGCTGGTCGCCCCGAGGTTGCGGCGGGCGAGCGACAGGTCGTTGCGGTCAATCCGGCCGTTTTGGTTCGGATCGAGGTTGACCCGGCCGTTGGTTCGCGTGCCGAGGGCTGCGCGGATCAGCGCGAGATCGGTCTGATCGACGCTGCCGTTGCCGTTCGCGTCCCCGGCGAGGCTTGCCTGGACGACGAAGGAGCCGGTCGATGCACCCCGGCCGCGCACCTGCAGCGCGTAATCACCCGGCTTCAGGTTCGCCAGACCCTTGAGCGCGTTACCCGAACGTGAGAGGGCGACCGGCGCCGAACGGCCCGACGAATCGACCAACCGGTACACGCCGGGTACGAGGGCGCTGCCGGCGGTCGGCGTGACGTCGATGTCCAAGAGCGTGCGCTGGGTGGCCGTCGCGGGCGTCAGACGGTCACGGGTCAGGTCGATCGGTACGACGTCCACCGCGTGCGGCCGGTCGATCGACCCCCCAAGAGTAATCAGCGCGGAGCTGTTCAGGACGGTTGTCGTCAAGAGCGCTCGCGTTTCGAGTGCTTCCACCCGGGGCGTGTGCGGCCGGCGGCGGTCCTTGGGGCGAGCTGTCGGGAAGGGAGATTGGCCGGCGTCTCGAATCCGCAACATCGTCACAACTTCCTCTCAGCGCGCGGTCGACTCAGGCCGTCGGTCTCGGTGGCGCGAACGTGCGCACCCGGTCTGAAGCAGTCTCCGCTTCGCCCGTTCCCATTGATCGGTATTTACTCAGACAGACTCGAATCACTCGTCGAATCGTTTGATCCGAGCCACGCGGTTGGTACGATGCGCCGGTTGTATCAGTTCGCGGCGGACGCTTCCGCGGGTTCCGAAACTCCCCGAAGCGAAGTCGGGTACTCTTGACGGACGAAAGCCGAGCGAGAGCGATTGCGGTCAGCCCGACGATGCAAAACGCCGAGCATCCCGCCGCGCGGGACGGAATCATCAAGTTGGAGGGGATCACCAAGGAATACCCGATGGGGGCCGAGACCGTGCGCGCCCTGTAAGGGGTCGACCTCGAGATCGCCGCGAACGAGCTGGTGGCGATCATGCGGCCGTCGGGGTCGGGCAAGTCGACCTTGATGAAGATCCTGGGTTGCCTCGACGTGGCGGGCCTGTCGCAGTCGGAGCTGGCGCGGGCGCAGGATCGGGTTCGTGTTCCAGACGTTCGAGCTCCTGCCCCGGCAGACGGCCCTGCGCAATGTCGAAATGCCACTGACCTACTCCGGCGGCCCCGACCGCCAAGGCCGCGCCGCCGAGGCCCTCCGGCGGGTGGGGCTGGCCGACCGGATGACCCACCGACCGAACCAGATGTCGGGCGGCCAGCGGCAGCGCGTCGCCATCGCCCGAGCCCTGGTCCAGCGCCCCGCGCTCCTCTTGGCCGACGAGCCGACCGGCACCCTCGATTCGCAGACCGGCGAAGAGATCCTCGCGCTCTTTGCCGACCTCCACCGCGAAGGACAGACGATCGTCATCGTCACCCACGAGCCCGACGTCGCGGCCCGCCGCCACCGGGTCGTCCGCATCCGTGACGGGCGGGTGGAATCGGACAAGAGGGAAGGGTTATCCGCAGATGTCGCAGAGGGACGCAGATGAAGAAATCGTCATAATATTCGAGAATGCGAGTTTCTTGTCGGCGCTCATCGGCGGATAGTCTCTGGATTCTTGCTCATATTCGCCAACGTTCAAAACGCCCTCGAACAGCTTTGGACGCACCGTCTGCGGTCGCTGTTGACCGTGCTGGGGATCGTGATCGCGGTGACGTCGACGATCACGGTCGTGGGGGTGATCCAGGGGTTCACGAGCTACGTGTCCGAATTCCTGCAGGGGCTGGGCACGAACGCGATGTGGGTCTGGCCCGAGCGCCCGGCGGGGGAGGCGGGGAAGCGGCTCGGGCGGGCGGAGCTGGACGAGCGCGACATGGAGGCGGTCGAGGGCGGCTGCTCGCCCCTGGTGCGGGTCTCACCCTTGGTGCGCAGGACGTCGGCGACGCTGCACCACGGACGCGAGGAGCTGGCGGTGCCGCTCGAGCGCGTGTCGGCCGAGTACCACGCGATCCGCACCGAGGCGGTCGCCCTCAGCGTCGCCGGCGGCGGGTTCGGAATCGCGCTTGGCTACGCGCTTTGCGCGTTGGCCACCCTGCCTCCGCAAATGGTCGACGTGGTGGTCCCGGGCTGGGCCGTGGCTCTCGGGTTCGGGATCTCGGCCGGAACGGGGGTCGTGTTCGGCCTCGTGCCCGCCGTCAAGGCAGCGCTTTTGAATCCAATCGATGCATTGAGACACGAGTGACGATCACGGCGAGCGGAAGGATGAGGGCCGCCTGTTGCGTGCAGGCCGTGCGCTGAAGACCCTTCATCCCCGCTCGCCGGGTTCGTACGGCGGTCTTATTCCTTCTTGGCCCGTACGCGATAGGCAGCGAGCCAGTCCTTGCCCGTGACGGTCGTGAGGTCGCGGAAGGCGCGGTCGATCTCGGTGGTCGCGGGGGTGCCGGCCTGCTCGCGCTCGACCCCTTTTTCGGCCAGGTCTTCCGTCCCGTCCGTCCACTGGTTCGTGGCGAAGCCGCGGCTCAGCGCGGCATAGTACCAGACGCGCGCGTCGTCGGGGCGGGTCAGCTCCAGCTTGTCGAACGCTTCGAGCGCGTCCTTGAACTTTCCCTTTTTGAACAAGCCGACAGCGCGTTTCCACTGCGTTTCGTCGACATCGGCCGACGAGGCATCCGCCTTGGGGATCTCGACGACCGGCGGGGGTTCGGCCGCCGGAGGGTTCTCCGGGCTGAATTTGGGGACCTCGGCTGATGGGAGAGACACCGGAGCGGGATCGGCCTTCCCGAGCCGGAGCTGGACGTCGCCGATCTCGCGCCGAAGTGAGAGGATGTCCTGGCTCAACTGGCCGAGCTGCTGGTTCACTTTGTCGATCTGAACGGGCAGGGGCGACGCCTCGCGAGCGGCCTTGGTCAGGTCGGCCACCTGCACCTGGAGCATCGCCAGGCCCGCGGTGGGCTCCCCTTTGGGGAGGGCGTCAAGCCGGTCCTTCAGGCCGTCGATCCGCTGCGCCAGGGCCTCGACCTGCGTTTTCAGCGCTTTGACGTCCGATTCTCGGTCCGGGCGCGTGACCGGCGCGGGATGGGTGCCTGGGGACGCGGCTTGGGAGGAATTTTCAAACAGGTTCAGCGACAAGCACGCCCCGATCATCCCGAACACGAGCGCCAGGATCGACCCTCCGGCCATCAGCAGGAGCGACGGCGCACCCGGTGCCGGCGCTGCTGCGGCGGCGGGGTCGGGGCCGGGCGGGGCCTCGTTCACCGCTCCGTGCGGGGGCTGACCGGCATTCCGAGACCCTTCCTGGGTATAGACTTCGGCATCATGAGCCATGGCCCGATCTCCTTTGCCGAGGGACGTGATGTCCGGTGATTTGAAAAACGCCCGCGCCCGAGTGGCGCGATCGTCAGGACGGTGAGGGGAGCCGTCGCATGCGATCTGGTTGGTCCTCGTCGCCGCTGGGAACGCGGCATGAGGGCCGTTGGTGGGATGGACGAGCGAACCGTGTGCCTTCCCAAGCGAATTCGCGGCATCTCCAGGGAAGGGCCGGCGTTTCCCGAGCGGTTGCGCCGGCTCGTAGCGTCGTTTTCGCTTACTTCAGGGCGAGCTTACGGTAGGCGTCCAGCCACGTCTTGACGGCGGCGGGAAGCTTGGCGAACTCACTGTCGATTTCCGAGGTGCTGGGGGTGCCGGCCTTCTCACGCTCGACTCCCTTCATCACCAGCGTCTGCGTATTGCCGGCCCACTCGCCGGTCGCCAGCCCCTTGCTCAGCGCGGCGTAGTACCAGACGCGCGCGTCTTTCGGGTCGTTGTCCTCGGTGGTCTTGAGAACGTCGCTGGCCTCTTTGTACTTGCCGGCCTTGAACAGGTCGGCGGCCTGGGCGAACGACTGTCCCTCGACGTTCACGTTTACGGGCTTGGCCGAATCGCGGGTGGTTGCGTCCGCGCTCGCCACCGGGGCGCCGGGCTTCGTGAGGTCGGTGCGCAGCGAGGCGACCTGGTCCTTGAGCGACGACGTGCCGTCCTGAAGCGACTTGACCGACTTGTCAAGGCCGCCGAGCCGCTGGTCGAGCGCGTCGACCTTCTTGGACAGGGGGGTGACGGCATCAATGGACTTGGAGAGCGCAGCCACCTCGGACTTGAGCGGGGCGAGGTCGGGGGTCGGGGTGGGCTTGGGGAGCTCGGCGAGGCGGCCGTCGAGATCCTTGACCTGCTTCGAGAGGCTCGCGATCTCCGTCTTCAGGCTCTCGGCCAACGATTTGAGGTCCGCCTCTTTCGCCGGGGCCTCCGCGGCGGGAGCGGCGGCTGCCGCGGCGGCGGTCTCAGGGGGCGTTGGCACGGGCCACGCGCTCGTGACCGCACCCGCCACGATCGCGAGGAGAAAGCCCGTGCCGATGACGATCGGGAAGACCGGATGTCCGATCGGCGCCTCAGGCGGCGCCGGGGGAAGCGAGGCCAATGTATCAGGCTCCGCCGGAGCCGGCTCAGCGCTGCCTACGGTCTCGAAAAAGTTCGACTTGAACTCACCTTCCGGTAACGGGCTAGGCTCGTCTGGCCCGAACTCATCGGGATGGTCCGACATACGAATCGTTCTCCTGTGCCAAGGGTCGCGTTTCCCACGGACGTCGGTGGAGAGGTTTGGTCAAGATGGGCCGGCAGCATGGCCGACCGGGTCGGATCTTTGCCAGGAAACGCTCAGGGTTCAGCCCGGGTCGACGCGCGGCGACTACTGACGCGAACGCGGTCGGCGGGTGCACCCTTCGCTCCTGGTTCGCGCTCGCCGAAGCGAGTCACCACGTAGGTGCCGCTCTTCGGGTTGCGCTCGATGTCGACCAGGGCCAGGTTATCGGCCTCTTCCAGCAGATGGGTGAAGCTGCGGTAGCCGTAGTAGCTCTCGTCGAACGACGGCTTCTTGCGCTTCATGGTGTCTTTGATCATCGAGGCGTAAAGCACCTCGTGATTCTCGCGCCGCAAGGCGTTGCACGCTTCGAGCAGCAGGGAATAGACCTCGCGCTTGCGCTCGGGCAGGTCGGCGTAGAGGTTCGTGACGAGCTGCTGGTCGTCCTGCTCCTGACGCTCGAGGTCTTCGTAATAGATGAATTCGTCGCAGTTGTCGCGCAGGAGCTCGGACGTCGAGCCCTTCATGCCCAGGCCGATGACGTGTTTGCCGTTCTCTTTGAGCTTGGAGACCAGGGGCGAAAAGTCGGAGTCGCCGGAGACGATCACAAACGTGTCGACGTGGGGCTTGCTCCAGGCCAGGTCCATCGCGTCGACGACGAGGCGGATGTCGGCCGAGTTCTTGCCCGTCTGGGTGCGCTTGGGGATCTCGATCAGCTCGATGGCCGCCTCGTGGAAGGGGGCTGTGTAGCCCTGGTAGCGGCTCCAGTCGGCGTACGACTTCTTGACGATGAGCTTCCCCTTCTCGACGAGCCGTTCGAGCACTTTCTGGATGTCGAACCGGGTTTTACGCTGGTTCTGGAACCCCATGGCGAGGTTTTCCAGGTCGATGAAGACAGCGAGGTTGCGTTCCCGATCGGCTTTGGACATGTCGCGTATCATCTCATCCAGGCCCGGCCGCGAGGGGAGGGGGCATGCGTCGGCAAGCGGCAGAATTCCCTCCAACTTACGACGAATCGCGCGGCTCTGCAACCGGGCAGCGCGCGGGGGACAAATTCTCGCAAGACGAACCGGTCCGGCGACCTGGTTCACAACCTTCCAACCGCGAGCGCAAAGGAACGGGCGGGCTGGAAACCCGCCCGTACGCCTCGGTTGACCCGCAATGCTCAGCGGCGAGCTCGGTCGCGCGGCGGGCAAAGCCCAATTCGGGCACGCCCGGAGCAAGGATCTTTCGAGGAATTGCTCAGCCCGCCCCGCCGCCGTACCAGCCGCCGCTGGCGTAGAGGTCGCGCACGGTGCGCCGGGGGCGCGACTCGTTGACGGTCAGCGGGCGGTCGTGATGGGGAGTGCTGTTCAGGGCACCGATGGCCGTGCGGGCTTCGTCGTCGTTGGGCATCTCGATCAGCCCGAAGCCGCGCGACTGCCCGGTGCGCGACTTGACCTGTACCTCGGCCAGGGTCACCGTGCCGAACGGCTCGAAGAGGGCCCGCAGCTCGTCGGAAGTCACCGTGTAGTCCAGATTACCAACGTAAATCATCATGGCGGGCTTGCGCTCCTTTTTCCTGGCAAAGAATCTCGTGCGATTGCGGAACGCGCCGCTTCTTTGCCCGCGGGCCGGTCGCCGTAGCGGCCGCATGCCCTTGGCCGGGAGGAAGTTCGGCGCTGACAAAAAGAACCGTCCCGCGCGCAGCCCGGGGCGAGCTGGGCGAGGAGGTCAGAGGGTGTAGGGTAATGGAAACAATGGGGGGAAACCGTGGCGGGCTCGCGCCTTCACGTCGCCGCCAGCCCCTCGGCAATGGGAGGAAGCTTAACGGAATCGGTCCTGCGCCGCTAGATGCTACTGCCGGGTCGCGGCACATCCCGGACTCCGGCGTCCTTCACCGAGGCGCCGTAGGGCGTGGCGTCGATCGGACTGGCACGGACGAAACCGGAGTGGCGGAAAGGGGATGAAAAGGCGAAGCGCCTTCGCGCGGGCAACGCTGCCTTTGGGGATGCGAGGCTGAAAAAACAATCCCCGGCCATAGCTGACCGGGGATTCGCGTGCATGCCTCGTCTTCTGAGCCGAGTCTGCTCAGACGGACGGCTTCGGGGCCGGGGGCGCCGGGGGCGCGGGCGGGGC
>JARLIH010000320.1 GCA_031291845.1 Isosphaeraceae bacterium
CAGAACCGCCGCGTGCGTGCTGTGGGGTGTCTCAAGAGATCCGGCGGGTACGAACTGTCCTGCGTACGAGCGCGGAGTCGAACCTCCCGGACGCAGTAGAACCGCGCCGCCGACAATTGTTGCCGCGAGCGTGCCGAGGAGAAGGACCTTCGCGCCGACGCCAAGCCCGGCAAGCGATGCGCCGGACCCGCCCGATGTCGCCGCGGTACCGCCAGCGGCACCGACTAGGGTCGTGCCCGCCGACCCAGCCGCGCCAACGGCGATGCCGTGACCAGCGAGCCCGGCCATGACGGCGACCTTGAGGGTCGCCGGAACAGCGACGGGAAGCCCGAAGAGTGGCGCAAGCGCGAATGCCTTCGAGCGGCTCCGCAGGTCAGCGTCAGTCTCCCGGCATGAACCACACGTCGCGAGGTGAACCAGGTACGCAGGCGCGGCCGGCTTCCCGTCCGCGTGGGCCACCGCGTCGGTGCGCCAGCCGCGACAGGGCTCGGGGAGGCTGGCGCGCGCGAAGAGCCGGTCCGCGTACGTCGCATCGAAGCGGGCCCGGGCCCGGTGGAGCGCCACCGTCGTCGCGTTCACCGTGCGCCCGAGCAACTCGGCGATGGCGCCGATCTCGAGGCCCTCGCCATAGCGGAAGGTCAGGATGGTCCGGTCGTCGGGCCGTTGTTCGGCGAGGCAGGCTGCGACCCCGGCCACGGAATCGGCCGAGGCGGCGCTCTTGGCCGGATCGGTCCAGACGGCGCTCTCGACGAGCGTCGTTCCGCTGGGCTCCTCGTCGTCCGTCGCGTCCTCGGCGATCCCGGTGAGCCTGCTGCGGCGGCGGAGCTCGTTGAGCGCCAGGTGGCGCGTAACGGTCGCGAGCCACGCGGACGGGGAGGTGATCTCGTCGTCGGCCGTGTACGCGCGGACAAAGGCTTCCTGCACCACGTCGGCGGCGGCGTCCGGGTCGCGCACGATCCCGAGCGCCGAGCGGTAGAGGCGGTCCGCCTGGGCCGCATACAGGGCGTCGAAGGCGGTCGGATCGAGGGTCATCGCCGGGCCGCCGAAACCGTGCGGACGGCCCGAGTCCCGCAAGCGAGCGCTCGGCGGGGACGAGTCGCGGTCTCGCCGCCAGTCAACTGTCGCACCGGCATCTCCCGTGGACGAGCACGACACGCGGGGACGCTCGGGTGCCGGGCGGACAGACCGTAGGGCGACCGAGCCGGCTTCTCCATGCGTCGTTCGTCAGGGTGGCCAGGACGAACGCCGAGCGGTCGGTCGGTGCCAACCGGCCCGGGACGTTCTCGGCGAAGGGCCTCCCGGCTTCGAGTGAATTGGTGATGCTTCCCGTATCCGCGCTCTCCGCCGCCACGGTGCCCAGCTTCGAGCGGTCCGGCAGCGCCATTCTCGAGGCGGGTGCGGGCGCTGGCCCGGCCCATCTACCGCGTCCCGGTCCGGAAGGTCGCCGTGAACGTGACGGGGAGGTGCAGGCCACCGGCGGTGGCGGTCACGCCGCTGGTGGCGGTGATGCGATAGCTGTGGTTCGCGGCGAGCCGCGCCAGAGGGGTGAGGGTGACGGTCCGGGAGGAAGCGCTGTACGCCAGCCGGATCGGCACCCGACGGCCGGTCGTGACGTCGGTCAGCAGGATCGTCCCGTCCGAGATGCCGGTCACCGGCACCGAGAAGGTCAGGTGCGGGCGGGACGATCGCGGAACGCTGCGCGAGCCGATCGCGGGAGTCACCTTCGTGACGGCGGGGCTGACCAGGACCGGCGCGGCGATCGGCGCTGGGTTCGTCGCCGGGGTCCCCGGCTGGTCAGGCGGCAGCGGGCTCGCGATCGGCGGGGTGCTCGGGCTCGGCGACGGGCTCGGGCTGGGACTGGGGCTGGCGGTCGGCGACGAGCTCGGACTCGGAACAGGGGCGGGGACCGGGGCCGCCGCGGCGAGCGCGACCGCCGCACCGACCTGGAGCAGGCCGAAGCCCGAGTCGGGGTTCCTGCCGCCGCTCACGAGCGGCTTGGCGGTCTGCTCGAGGTCGGTCGTCACCGCGTCGACCCCGATCGAGGGGCTGATCGCGCGCATGAGGGCCACGGTGGCCGTCACGTGCGGCGTGGCCATCGAGGTCCCCGAACCGGTTGCGTACTTGCCGCCGAGGAAGGTCGAGACGATACGCTCGCCGGGGGCGACGAGCGCGAGCGCCGGGGTCCGCGTCGAGAACGTGCTGACGGTCGATCCGTCGTTCGTGGTCGAGCCGACGCAGACCACGTGGGGGAAGTTGCAGGGATAGTTCGTCACTGCCGTGCCGTCATTCCCGGCCGCCGCGATGACGACCACGCCCGCGGCGTAGGCGGCGTCGAACGGAGCCTCGGTGAACGAGACGGAGTCCGCGGGGAGCGTTCCGCCCAGGCTCAGGGTGACGATCCGCGCGCCGTGAGCGATCGCCCACGCGAGGCCCTTGGCGATCCCGAGGGTGTCACCCTTGCCCTGGGAGTCCAGCACCTTGATCGGCATGATCGCCGTCTTCGGTGCGATGCCCGTGATCCCGACGGCGTTGTCCGCCGCGGCCGCGATCGTCCCGCTGACGTGGGTGCCGTGGCCGTTGTCGTCGAGCGTGGCGCTGAAGTCGGTCGGCCCGTCCTCGGCCCCGGTCAGGGCGTTGTAGCCGGGGACGATCCGCCCGGTGAACTCGGGGTTCGTGGCGTCGAGGCCGGTGTCGAGCACGGCGACGACCACGTCGGCGCTGCCGGTCGTCTGTGTCCAGGCGGCGGCGACCCCGATCGGGGTCAGGTCGGTCTGGTACGAGAAGTAGGGGTCATTCGGGGCGCCTGAGCTCGGCCAGCCGAAGACGTGCATCGGCTCGGCGGCGGAGATGATCGACGGCGCCGCGAGGGAACCGGCCGTCGCGCCCACACAGAGCAGCGCGGCGAGAGCCACGCTCAGCGTGATGCGGGCTGCACGGTCGTAGCCCAGGTCGGAACGCGACCGCGACGTCGCGAGGTCCTCGCGTGATACGGATCTGCTGTCGCACGGGTCCATGCCGCTCACCTCGACCTTGGCCACTTGGCCGGTGGCTCTGATCAGATGACGTGGCAGTAGCCCTCCCCTTACATCGGTTGGGCGTGGCGCGACAAGAACACGGCGTCGTTTCGCTGGGGCGCCACATTCGTGGTCCGTGGCAGGGCGAGCGAGGCGCGCAGGCGGCAAGCGTGGCAATGCCGCTCGGCAGTGGTGCTGGTGTCCCGATTCGCTGATTCGTAACCGCTTCACGACGCCCCGGCAGGGATCATGCGCGCGCTGGTGCGGATCGGCGCCCCAGTGCTGCCGCTGATCCACGACCGGTTCAGGAGTGAGCCCGGTAAGCGTGACCTTCGATCCCGAACCCGAGGTTCGTAATCGCACTCCTGTGCGCCAACCCCCCGGTCGATCCAGAGGCGGATCAACCGGCATGGCTCACGGGTGCGGAGCCCTGCTATCCGAAACCCACGAGCGACTTGCGACCCGGGACACTAGGTGGCGCCCCCGGCGGCAGGCAGCCGTCGTTGAACAAGGCGTTCTCCATCAGCCCGGCCCCGAAGGTGCGAACTCCGAGGCCTAGCGCCACTTGCCCAGATCGCATGCCAACCGACTCCCGCCAGGGCTGCCCCGCGATCGGCCGGATGAGCCTTCCCCTCGAGCGTCACGCGAGCGGGGTGGCAGGGACCCTCCGTCCCATTCCGCAGCTCAGTGATCGGAATCTGGTGTGGGTGTAAGAAGCGGCCACTCCCTGCGTCTAGCCGACAGGCGGGCCCTCAAGAGACCCGCCCGTGAAGATCAGGCACCGAACCATCGGTGCCCAAAGGTGGCTAGGAGGCCAGCATCATGTTCGTCGCCGGTATCGTGCTCTTCGTGGTCGGCATTCCGTTGCTCCTCATCCCGTTCATCGGGATCCCTCTGATGCTTGCGGGCGCCCTGCTCATGTTCTTCGGCTTCCTGAAGGGCGGAATGCGCCTCGGGCTCGGCGTCGGCAAGATCGCCGCCAAGGGCGCAGTGCAAGCCGGCCGGGCTACCGCCACACACGCCACGACCAAGTCTTGCCCCGATTGCGCTGGTCGGCTGCCAAATGCCGCCAACGTTTGCCTCCGGTGCGGCTATCGCTTCGCTCCGTCCCCGGACCCGGCCGCACAGGCCCCGCAGCCCGGGCCCGCCTGGACAGACCCGCGCGTGGCGGCACGCTAGTCCGACCGCGCACACCGGCCGATCGACCTCGTGTCGCGATCCGGGCCGGCCGTCCATCCGAGGACGCTCGACTCCTCCCAGTCCCGGGCGCCGCCTAGCTGCGGCGGCCGGGACCTACGGGTTGTGGACCGTGCGACACAGACGGCCGAGCATCGTCGCGCCGGGCGGCGAGTGACTCGGCCGTCCGGGGTTCAGACCGCCGTGCCCTCCCGGATGGCGTCCGTGCCGACCCCAAGGTGATTGTTCGATGGCCCTGGACCCAGCCAACTTCGAGACCGTCTACGCGGCCCAGGCAGACCGCCTGGTTGCCATCGGCTACCGCCTGACCGGCGATCGATCGAGCGCCGAGGACCTTGTCCAGGAGGCGTTCGTCCGGGCATTCACCAGTGATGCTGTGATCGCGGACCCGGCCGCCTGGCTGGCGACGGTCGTCCGCAACGGCGCAATCGACCGTCTACGCCACGACAAACGACTGGTCGCGTTGGCCGAGGAGACGGATGAACTAGACGCCGACACGGCACCCGCTCTGGTCACCGACGATCCGGCGGTCGATCCGGAGAAGGCGACTGCTTCGTCGGAGTCCGTCCGGATCGTCTGGGAACTGGTCGACGAACTCCGCCCAGACCAGCGCACGGCCCTCATACTTCGCTACGGCGAGGAGCTGCCGATCGGGTCCGTCGCGGCTGCCTTGGGTCGAACCGCGAACGCGACGACGGTCCTCCTCCATCGCTCGCGGGCGGCCTTGCGTGCGCGGTATGCGGACCGCGTCCTTGCGCGGGCCGGCCTCCCGGCAGAATGCCGAGCCTACCGCGACGACCTCCTCGCGCTCGTCGGCTCGGAGGTCGTGTCCGACGCGTTTGCGGTCCATCGCGTGAGCTGCTCATGGTGCGCAGACAGCGAGGCGGATCTGCGGGCAATGACGAGCGCCTTTGCGGTGGCACCGATGCTCATCGCGCCGGCGGCCCTGAAGGGCGCCGTCGCGGCAGCTCTGGCCGCCCATGGCGTCACACTCGGGACCGCCACTTCTATAGGGACCGCGGGGGCCGCCGCTACCGCAACGGGCACCGCCGCGAGCACATCAGCCGGATCGGGCCTCACGCTCGCTGGGATCGGCGTGTCGGTGAAGGCTGGCGCTGTCGCCCTCGCGACACTCGGGATCATCGGAGGCGCGGTGGTGCTGCATCCGTGGGCCCCGGGAGCACCGTCTCCGCACCTCTACGTGGGCACCTTCGAGTCAGCCGGCTCCCTCGAGACCGTGCACAGCACACATGCCGCCGTGGCCCTCGCCAACGGGCTCGTCCTCGTGGTGGGCGGTGGCGGAGGCGGCATGAGCGATGCCTTCCTGGTGGCTGAAGTCTTCGATCCGGGGACCGGCACCGCCCGCGTTCCCGCTGGTCCAATGACCTTCTCTGGCAACCAACAGACCGCGGCGCTGCTCACGGACGGCACCGTGCTGGTGGCCGGCGGGGCGAACCCGATCATCGGGTCGGTAGGCTACGGGTCCTCCTCGCGCTACGACCCGGTGACCGACCAGTTCAAGGGTGTGGCGAGCCTCCCCACTGGCGTATTTGCCGTGACGATGACGTCCCTGCCCGACGGATCAGCTGTCGTCATCGGGGGCTGTGGCTTCGGTGGCGCCAACCTTGGGACGGCGGAGCGATTCCGGCCGAGCTCGAACGACTACGTTTCGGCTGGCACGGCGTTGGTGGCCAGATGCCACGCCACCGCAACGATGCTGCCCGACGGCCGGGTGCTCGTGATCGGGGGCAGCGGACCCGACGGCAAGGCGCTCGCCTCGGCCGAGCTGTACGACCCACAGAG
>JARLIH010000321.1 GCA_031291845.1 Isosphaeraceae bacterium
ACCTCACCCCCCCCAGCCCCCCCGTCGTAAGGGGGGGGGTGTTTTCTAACTACCCCCCGTAAGGAGGGGGGGCGGGGGGGGGGTCGATCCACCCTTTTGCCTCGCCTCGACCCTTGGCAAGGATCTTACCCAAAATCCTTCTCAATGGCTTCGCCCCCCTCGCCAGCGCCGGCAGCGGGTCGGACCAGTTGAAGTAGGGGAACGTCTGCCGGTGCAGCACGCTCGCGGCCCACTGGCGGAACGTGAGCGCGCCCTGCTTCCGGAGCGTGAGGAAACACTGGAAATCGCGAATGGGATCCCAGAGCCGCATCCCCTCCCTGTAGCGCTCGAGCGGCGGCTGCGGCGTCCCGACCAGGCGGTTGTAGACGAATGCCGCGAGGTTGAACCCACTCCGGGCGACCAGGCAGTCGGCCGCCGTGAAGCGTGCGTTGCACTCGATCAGCTTGAGCCGGCCGTCGCGGTCGTCGCGCTTGAACTCAGCGTTCGCGAGCCCGCGCAGGCCGACCCACTGGAAGAGCCTCAGGGCTTCGTCCCGCACGTCGGGGTTCCAGTCGGTGACGTGGTAGCACGCGTTTCCCATGCCGACAGGGAAGCGGCGGATGATCCGCTTCGTGAAGTGGAACAGCGGCTCCCCTTGTTCGTCGAGGTAGGTGTAATAGCTGCAGAGCCGATCATCGGGGCCGGGAATCCATTCGACGAGGAGCGTCGCGATGCCGCAGGCGCTCAGGGCGTCGTAGGCACGCAGAACGTGTTCGAAGTCGTGCGCGACCTCGAACTTCCGGCCCGACTGCTGTTCATAGGCGTGGGTGTCGTGGGGCTTGACGATCAACGGGTAGGGTAGCGATCCCTCAAGGGCGAGCACATCTTCTCGCGTCTCGGCGAACCAGAACTGGGGAGTTGGCACGCCGGCGTCGCGGGCTTCCTGATACGTGGCGAGCTTGTTGAGCATCAGGCGCTGGGCCGCAGGATTCGAGTCATCGAGGCGGAACCGGGCCGAGAGCGCTTCCCGGTGCTCGGCCAGCAGCGTCAGGGCGGCATCGGAGCAGGCCAGGAGGACCGCGCCGCGCCAGGGGTCGGACTCGGGGCCGAGCAAGAAGCGCGCCCAGGACTGAGGCGCAATTCCCTGAAGTTCGATCCGGCGGCAGTGGCGCGAGTAACGCACGTACGAAGAATCATCATCGAGCGCGTAAACACGAACCCCCGCACGACCGAGGCTGCGGGCGACGGACAGGGCGTTGGCGCCGCCCCCCAGGATGATCACCGGCGGGAGCACGCGGTCTCGGTCGTCCGGTGTTGCGGTCAAGCGATCGGCCGGGCGCAAGGTCTGTGTCATGGGCGGTTCGCCTCGCGGTTATCGGTCGGCAACCCGACGCAACGTGCCTCGTCCAGCAGTCGCTCCAGGACGGCCGCGGCGAGCGGGAAGCAGCCGTCGCTCTTATGATAATGAAAGTAATAGTTCGGCGGCGTGTTCACCTCCAGGATGACTCCGCCCGACTCGGCTAGCGGCACGCCCGGGTCGCGCGTGATGATGTCGATACCCGCGAGCCGGACGCCCGCGGTCCAGGCTGCGCGGGCACCGTCGGCGACGATGGCATCGCACAGCAGCGCAGTCGCGGTGGCGTTGTCGGCCCCTTGGTTTTCGTTGACCACCCTCTTCAGCGTCACGACCGTCCCCTCGGCAGGGACCGACTGGAGCGAGAGGCCCTGCCTCGCGAGCGTCCGTTCCATATCGAGGTCGACGGTGAGGAGCACTTGCGAGACGCCCCACCCGCGCCGTAGCCGTTCTTCGTTCGCGTTGCGGACGAGCCGGGCGATAGTCGAGCGGCCGTCGGCGATGACGGAGGGGGACCGTCGCACGAAGGCGTCGAGCAGAACGCCGTCGAGGTAGAGGAGGCGGTAATTGTCCCCTTCCACCTGCTCTTCGATCAGGAGCTCGTCGTTGTAGACGGCGGCCGCCGCGGCTGCGCGGGCGAGGTGCGAGGGACGTCGCACGCCCGTAGTGACGCCCCGGCCGCCGCCGGTCCCGCCGGCCGGCTTGACGACGCAGTCGCGCTCGGCCCACTCGACGAACTCGGCGGCCCGGCCAATCTGGTCGAGACGGAACGCGGCGTGCGGCGGGACTGGCAACCCTTGTGCGGTCAGCAGCCGGTAGGTGAGCACCTTGTCGGCGGCCACGGCGAGGGCCACGGGGTCGTCGATCGGGCTGGTGTTCTCGCAGACCCGGATCCGGGCACCGTCGAGCGTGATCTCGCCAATGCCACCGCCGAGGGATTCGTAGGTCGCGCCCAGGTCAGCCGCAGCTTCCTGCCAGGCCCGTTCGTAAAAGGCAGTCAGGTAGGCGCCGGAACGACGACGACGAGGGTTCCGGTAGCGGCGGAACGCCTGCGCCAGCGCGAGCAGGTGCAGCCCTTTGAGCAACATCCGGTTTTGCCAGAATGGGGTCATGAGCAGTCCCACGCTCCTGTTGAACCTGGGTGACATACCCAGGCCGGCCCTACATGAATCGTTACGCTTTGTCGGCGAGTGCGGCGACGAGCTGATGGTTCCCATTGCCGTTGACGCGGGGCGCCGGGCCGACGATGGGGCACCCTTGCTCTTCGAGCAGGCGGTCGACCCACTGGTTCGAGAATTGGCCGCGGCGGACGGACTCGAAGTAGGCGAGGTTTGTCTCGTGGTGGCGCTGGAGTCGCTCGAGGAGTTCCTCGGCGATCTCCTGGGGGACGACGATCACGCCGGCCGCGTCGGCGACGACGAGGTCGCCGGGGTTGACGACGATCCCGCCGCAGCAGATCGGGTAGTTGATCTCGCCGGGGCCGCGGTGGAGCGGGCCAATCGGGGTGGTGCCCCGGGCGAACACCGGGAAGTCGAGCTCCTGGATCGACGGCAGGTCGCGGACCAGGCCGTCGACGATGAACCCGGCGATCCCCCGGTGTTTGGCCTTGGTGGAGATCAGGTCGCCAAGCACGGCGTTCGACGGTGAGCCGCCGGCGTCGATCACAACGACGTCACCGGGGCGGGCGACGTCGAGCACCTTGTGGACCATCAGGTTGTCGCCCGGGAAGACCTTCACGGTACAGGCCGGGCCGCAGAGCCGGTGGTGGCTCGCGGTGAGGCACCGGATGTTTGGGTCGACGGCGTACAGGCGGTTCAGGAGGTCCGAGATGTCGGGCGTCGCGAAATCCGCGAGCTGCGCGGCGAGGTCAGGCGCGGGGCGGTTGATCTGAAGCTTGACGCGGAAGCCCGGGCCAGGGTGCAGCTCGGCCGAACGTGGTTTGGATGCCATGACGGGTTCTCGCTGTTGAGGGTGAATCGACGGGGTTCGGGAGAGGGGGAGGGAAAGTCGGCGGCCGGCCATGGCGCGCTCAGCGCAGTCGTGGTACTCGGCGAGGGTGCGGTCGACCATCCGGTCAAGGGTGAATTCATGAGCCCGCTCCGACGCGTTGCGGGCCAGCCGCGCGACCCGGTTGGGGTCCGCAGTCAGCTCCGCGAGCGCCCCGGCGAACAGGTCAGGCCGGTCGGGGGGAACGACCAGGCCGTTTCGTCCGTGGCGGACGAGGCACTCGACGCCGGCCGCGGTGGTCGCCACGATCGGCCGCCCGGCGGCGAGTCCTTCGAGCACCACGTAGGGAAGGCCTTCCTTACGGCTCGGCACGGCCAAGACGTCGAAGGCAGGCAGGACGGCCTTACCGTCGCGCTCGCCCAGCCAGAGGATGCGGTCCGAGACGCCGAGGTCATCAGCCAGGGCGCGGAGCTCCTCTTCGAGCGGCCCCGCCCCCACGATGACCGCGCGGCAGCAGGCAGGCACGAATGCCATCGCTCTGACGAGGACGTCCGGCGCCTTCGGGTCGACGAGCCGGCCGATGAAACCGGCGACGAACGTCCCGGTCGGCAGCCCCAGGGTGCGCCGCGCGTGGGCCCGGGAGGGGAAGGCGATCGGGGCGATCCCGTTGGGAATCATCACGACCCGCGAGCGGCCCAGGCCGGCCCGAATGCAGAACCGCTGTTCCTCGGGCGAGACGGCGATGATGCGGTCGGACAGTTTGCTCAACGTCCATTCGAGCGCGTGGTACACCCGCCGCTTGCGCCGGGCGACGCTCGGGTCCATGGCGAT
>JARLIH010000322.1 GCA_031291845.1 Isosphaeraceae bacterium
CCGAGGCCCTCGCCTTCCACGGCCACAAGTGCTGGGCCAGCACCGCCGGAGTGCGGCTGGGCCTCGCGGCGATGGAGACGCTGGGTGCCGCCCGGGCCGGAGCGAAGCAGCTCCACGCGATCATCGAGACCGGCGACTACCACGGCGGCATGTGCTTCGGCGACGGGATCCAGTTCACGACCGGATGCACGTTCGGCAAGGGCAACATCGAGAAGACCGGCGAGGGCAAGTTCGCCGTCACCCTCATCGACAAGGCCTCGAAACAGGCCGTGCGCGTCGCCTATCGGCCGACACTCCAGCCACGCATCAAGGCCACGCCGTTCATGCAGAAGCGCGCCGCGGGCGTGCCGCCGACGGAGATCCCCGAGGCCGAGCAGATGGAGGTGGTCAACCTCGTCTGGGATGCTCCGGCCGGCGAGATCATGACCGTCGGCCCCATTCAGCCGAGCGACTGGAGCGAGCCCGAGGAGGTTGTCCGCTTCCTCGTCTGCCCAAGCTGCGGCGAGCTGGTGGCGGAGCCGTACGCCCGCGTGGCCGAGGGCAGAATCGTCTGCGCCGCGTGCTCCGGTTACCCACGCTGAGCCGAACCTGACAGCGCTCCGGCCATGCTGCTCTATCTCGTCGGCGGGGCCACGGTGTTCGTCGGCTCCGGCGTCATGGCGATGGCCGGCCTGGGAGCCGCGTTCCTGTTCGTCCCACTCTTCTTCTACCTCGGGGTGCCCCTGGGCCAGGCGACGTCCGCGGCGCTCCTCCTGAACGCGGTCAGCCTCTCGGCCGCGACGATCGCGTACGCGCGGGCCGGGCTCATCGACTGGCGCGCCGGGGTTCCCGTCCTCATCGCCGCGGTCCTGCTCGCTCCGGTTGGCGCCGCGCTGACCGCCCAGGTGGATCGATCGCTGCTCATCGCCCTCTTCGTCGGCTTCCTCGTGTTCGCAGGCGCGATGATGCTCTTCTACCGGCCCCGGGCCGGCGGCCGCGACCGGACCGTCGCGGCGGAGGCCGGCGTGGGAGCCGCGGTGGGCGGCGTGGCAGGCTTCCTCGGCGGGCTGCTCGGGGTCGGCGGCGGCAACGTCATCCTGCCGGGGCTGACCTGGCTCGGGCTCGACGCCAAGGTGGCCGCAGGGACCACCGCGCTGGCGGTCGTCTTCTCGTCGCTGTCGGGGTTCCTGGGCCACGCGGCGCTGGGCGGCCTGGACCCAGGGTTCCTGGTCACGATGGCGGCCCTCGCGGCAGGTGGCTCGCTCGCCGGATCGCACGTCATGCGGACCAGGCTCAGCGGCGCCCAGTTAAAGCGGGTCATCGGCGTCCTGCTGTTCGTGATCGCCGCGAAGATGGCCCTCGACCTGATTACATGAAGGAGCGACTCGTCCCGATGAGCACTGTCATGCTCGGCAATCAGCCACCGCCCGCCCAGGCGACGCTTCTGCGCGCGTTCCACCCGGGCTGGTACGGGGCCGTGATGGGTACCGCGATCGTCGGCATCGTCGGCTACCAGAACCCGGGCAACCTGACCGGGCTCCGGGATTCCAGTCACACCTTCGGCGTTGTTCTTGTCGCCGTATCAGCGGTCCTCGCGGTCGCGCTGGGCGTGCCCTACCTGGCCCGGTGGCTCCGCCATCCCGGTGCGGCCATCGCGGACCTTCGCAACCCCGTCGCCGGGGCCCTCTACGGCACGTTCCCCGGCGGCCTGCTCGTGCTGGCGGTCGGCGTCGCCACGGTCGGGCCATCGATCGGCGCACCAGACGCGGTCACGACGACCGTTGCCGTCCTGGCGGCGATCGGCATCGTCCTCGCTTTCGGCGTCAGCGTGGTCTTCGCGTACCTTCTGTTCGGGGCCCCGCAGATCGGTCCCCAGACCGCCAACGGCGCCTGGTTCATCCCGCCCGTCGTGAACATCGTGGCGCCGCTTGCGCTCACCCCGCTCGTCTCGCATGTCGGATCCGGCGACGCGACCACGCTGATCGCGGCCGGCTATGCGTTCCTCGGCATGGGGCTGCTGCTCTTCGTCCTGGTTGCCTCGCTGATCTACGACCGGATGGTCTTCCACCCCTTGCCGGCCGCTCCTCTGGCGCCCTCGCTCTGGATCGGGCTTGGGCCCGTGGGCGTGGGTACCCTGGGCCTGCTGCGCCTTGCCCAGGTCGGCGCCCCGATGTGGGGCGCTGCTGCGGGGGCGGTGTCCACCATTTCCATGATCGGCGCGACGATTCTGTGGGGCTTCGGGGTCTGGTGGCTGGCAGCGGCAATCCTCCTTCTGGCCGGCTACCTGCGCGCCGGGCGCCTCCCTTACAGCGTGGGCTGGTGGGCCTTCACGTTTCCGCTCGGCGCCTTCTCCGCGGCCACGCTTGCCCTGGCGCGGGCCTGGCAATCGGGTGTCCTGGAGGGGTTCGCGGTGGCGCTCTTCGTCGCCCTCGTCGCCTTCTGGGTGGTCGTGAGCCTGGGCACGGTCCGCGCGATCGTCTCTGGCACGGCATGGATGCGGTGAGGGCCATCCGCGGGCCCGGTCAACGGAGGGCGGGCTCCCTCTTGCCATGACGACGCACGCGTGGCGCGTCCGGCTCGACGAACGGGGACATCTCGTCCTGCCATCCGGGCTGGCCGAGCGGTTCGGGTTCGTCGATGGCGCGACCGTCCGCGTCGAGGCAGACAGCGATGCCATCACCATCGGCCGAGCCACCGCGAGCCTCGCCCGCGTCTACGTTGAGCCGACGACTCTCTGCAACCTGATGTGCAGGACCTGCATCCGCAACGTCTGGGACGAGCCGCCCGGACGGATGTCGCGCGAGACATTCGACCGGATCCTCGAGGGCGTGCGGGCCGTCTCGCCGCTCCCGACCGTGTTCTTCGGCGGGTTCGGTGAGCCGTTCGCACATCCTGACCTCCTCGGGATGCTCGCCACCGCGAAGTCGGTCGGCTGCCGGGTCGAGATGATCACGAACGGCACGCGGCTGGACGACGAGGCACGCCGTGAGCTGGTCCGCATCGGGGTCGACCGGCTGTGGGTGTCGATCGACGGAGCCACACCCGAGAGCTACGCGGACGTCCGCCTGTGGGACGCGCTGCCGCAGGTGATCGAGAACCTCGCCAGGCTGCGGGAGCTCCAGATGGTGCGTGGTGTCCGGCTGCCCAAGCTCGGGATCGCCTTCGTGGCGATGAAGCGCAACATCGCGGACCTGCCGGAGGTGGTCCGCCTGGGCCAGAAGCTCGGCGCTGACCGGTTCTCGGTCAGCAACGTCCTCGCGCACACCCCCGAGATGCGAGAGCAGGTGCTCTATTCCCGGTCGATCGACACGGAGGCCGTCGAGCCATCCGCGTGGGATCCGGAGGTCTCGCTCCCCCGGATGGACCTCGACGGACTGACCGTCGAGCCTCTCGCCCGGGTGCCGGCACGCCGCGACGGGCGGTCGCTGCCCGGCCGGGCGC
>JARLIH010000323.1 GCA_031291845.1 Isosphaeraceae bacterium
ATTCTTGCCCAACACGACGCTCTTCCTTTCTGTGCAAGTGGTTGCGACGGTCTGGAATCTAGCCGTTTATGGGTCTTTCTGTGTGTGGTGGGCGATAAGACGCCTAACACCGGGCGCTCCCGCCGCCCCGGTGGGGCCGGGCGCAAGCGCCGGGAGAAAGGGAGAACGAGTAAGCTAGCCTTCATCCTTCCTGGGGCGTTGCCCCAGGCTCTCTCATCACACCCCTTTGGGGCTTCGATCGGAAAGGGGGGCGCACGGGGTGATCACGCACATACGCGGTCTCTTGCGTACGGTGGGCGAGGAAGAACTGACGCTCGCCGTCGAGCCGATGGAGCTCGAAGTGCTCATCCCCGAGTACACGCGGCGCCAGCTTCAGACGCGCGTGGGCGAGCCGGTGGCGCTGCACACGATCTTCTATATTGAAGGGAACGCGATGGGGGGGCGGATGACGCCTCGCCTCGTGGGGTTCCTGTCGGCGATCGACCGCGAGTTCTTCGAGATCTTTTGCTCGGTCGATGGTGTGGGCGTGCGCAAGGCACTCCGTGCGATGGTTCGTCCGGTCCGGGAGTTTGCACGGACGATCCAGGACCAGGACGTGAAGATGCTGGCGACCTACCCGGGCATCGGTGAGGCGACGGCCGAGCGGATCGTCGCGAAGCTGCGTCGGAAGGTGGGAAAGTTTGCGCTCATCGTCGGCGCCGAGGCTCCGGTCGAGGGCGTCGCGGTGGAGACCAACGGAGCGCCGGAGAACGCGGAGCCCGACGTGATTCGCGACACGTTTGCCGCCTTGCTCTCGGTCGGACATACGGAGAGCCAGGCCCGCCAGGCGATCGACCGCGTGCTCGCCGGCAAGAAAAAGTTCAGAACCGTCGCCGACATGATCGATGCGATCTATCAGCAGAACCGTTGAGGTCGAGGGACGGAGGGCGACAGCCATGCGAGAGCCGATCATCAAAGGAGAGCCCGGAGTCGACCCTGGGGAACCGCGAGGGCGCCAGGAGGGGCGGAAGATCGACCCCGTGGACGAGAAGCTGCGTCCCCAAAGTCTCGCCGAGGTGATCGGCCAGCGGAGCGTCGCCGAGCGCCTGGAGATCGCGCTGTCGGCGTCGCGCAAGCGGGGCGAGCCGCTGCCGCACATCCTGTTCGACGGCCCGCCGGGCCTGGGCAAGACGACGTTCGCGACCGTGCTGCATAACGAGCTGGGCGTCGAGCTGAACATGACCAGCGGCCCCGCGCTCTCCAAGAACGCCGACGTGATGCCGTACCTGACGAACGCGGTAGAGGGCTCGATCCTCTTCATCGACGAGATCCACCGGCTCCCCGCGACGGTCGAGGAGTTCATCTATCCCGTGATGGAGGACTTCCGCGTCGACATCGTGCTCGGCGAGGGGATGAATGCGCGGACGATTAACCTCCCGCTGAAGCGCTTCACGATCATTGGGGCGACGACGCGGAGCGGCATGCTATCGGGCCCCTTGCGCGACCGGTTCCACATGCACGAGCACCTGGAGTTCTACGACGTCGAGGATCTGTCGCGCATCATCACGATCAACTCCGTGAAGCTCCGGACGACGATCACTGAGGACGCCGCGTGGGAACTCGCAAGGCGCAGCCGGGGCACGCCGCGCCTGGCGAACGCCCGCCTCCGCTGGGTGCGCGACTTCGCCACCGCCCGGTCCGACGGGCAGATCACGCTTCCCGTCGCACGCGATGCGCTCGCCATGCAGGAGGTGGACGAGGAGGGGATGGACAAGCAAGACCGGCGCTACCTCGAGACGCTCATCAAGGTCTTCCGCGGCGGCCCGACGGGGGCCGAGGCGCTGTCGGCGACGATGAACGTCGCGGTGGACACGCTCACGGACGAGGTCGAGCCGTACCTGCTGCGCCGGCATTTCATCGTCCGCACCCCTCGGGGCCGGCGCGCGACGGTCGAGGCGTACCGTCACCTCGGCATGCCGGAGCCGATGCCCGAGATCAACCTGCTCGACCCGCAGCGACGGCTCTTCGAGTAGGGTGCATTGAGGGACGACTGGTGGGGTCGGCTTCGGGCGGCACGTCGAGCATATTCGATGGGCGTGGCGAGCCGCCCGATGAGTGCGCCACGCCCATCGAAGACTCTGGGCGTGCCACCCAGTTGCTTCGAGTCGGGTGCATTTCATGCGCCCGACGACGGATCGTTCCACGGTCGAGACGCGCGCCAGATGCGGTCGCGGATCGTGTGCCACTCGGGGGAGTCGGGGGGCGGGAGGATGACGATGAGGCTTGTGGCCGAGGTGTCGCACTGGTGCAGCACGACGTAGAGGTCGTGCGCCGCGGTCTCGGGGTCGGCCAGGTGGAACCGTTGTGTCAGACTGCCGGGGAGCGAAGGGAGATGAGGTGTGCCGAGCACGACGAGCGCTGCGCTCTCGGGCCAGGTAAATCGTGCGAGGTCGTCGGGATCGTCCACGCGGACGGTGCGGGTGCGGGGTGCGTAGTGCACCGCCGACTGGCCGGGGCTCGTCATCGGGGCGGAGGGATTCGCGCTCGAGGGCGCGACCTCGTGGACCCGCAACGGTCCCACCAGCCGCTCGAGGTCGTTCGCGGTGATCGGGCCGGGACGGAGGATGTGCGGCTGGCGCGTGGTCAGGTCGACGACCGTCGACTCCAGGCCCACGTCCGTCTGTCCGCTGTTGAGGATCAGGTCGATGCGCCCGTCGAGGTCCTCGAGCACGTGGCTCGCCAGCGTGGGCGAGATTCCGGTCGAGCGGTTCGCGCTGGGCGCGGCGATCGGCCGGCTGGTCCGCTCGATCAAGTCCCGCGCGACCAGGGGTCTGGGGATGCGCACGCCGACGGTCGCCTGTCCGGCGGTCACGATGTCGGGGATGATCGCCGAGCGCGGCAGGACCAGAGTCAAGGGTCCGGGCCAGAAGTGGAGTGCGAGCGTCTCGGCGATCTCCGGCCACTCGGCGACGCACGACCGGGCCATGGCGGTGGAATCCGCATGGACGATCAGCGGGTTGAACGAGGGTCGCCCTTTCGCCTCGAAGATGCGCGCGACGGCCTCCGGATTCGTGGCATCGGCCCCGAGGCCGTAGACGGTCTCGGTCGCGAACGCGACGAGCTTGCCTCGTCGCAAGAGTTCCGCGGCGTACTCGATCGCGTCCGGGTCGGGCCGGTTCGGGTCGACGGTGATAACCTGGGTGGTGCGGGACATGGCGTGGCGTCGACGTGAGCCGATGACTTGTCGGGTGTGTGAAACGCACCTATGCGTTTCACGCACCCTACGTGAATTGCGGCTCCGCGGGGTCAAGAGAGACGGGCGTTACGCCTGGGATCGCTTCCGCGCCGAGAGGTCGGGCTTGGCCCCTTCGGCCTGGCGCTTGAGGTACTCGCCGCGAAGCGCATCGTAACCCGCCTCGCGCTGGTCGTACAGGCGCTTCAAGGGGCGAGGGGCGTGGCGTGCGAGCGCGTAGGCGGTGAGCAAGGGGAGCGCGATCGTGCTGTCGGTGTAGCAGGTGACCGAATCGGGGAGCCGGTCGGGGTCGACCTTGCCCCAGGTCATAGCCTCGCTGGCGGTCGCGCCCGAGAGGCCGCCGGTGTCGGGGCGGGCATCGGTGACCTGGAGGAAGTAGTCGTGGCCGCTCTCCTCGAGACCGAGCACTTCCTGGATCTGGGGCTCGGTCTGGAGGATGAAGTTCTTGGGGCTCCCCCCGCCGAGGATCAACACCCCCGACTTGCCCCCCGCGCGCTTGGCCTGATAGACGATGGCGGCGGTCTCGTTCACGTCGCGCAGGGGATCGATTTTCAGGTTCCCTTCCTGGAGGGCGAGCGCGGCGAGGTTCATGCCGATGGAGCTGTCGCCGGGGCTGGACGTGTAGATCGGCACGCCCGTTTCGAACGCGGCCGCGAGCAGGCTGTTGGACGGTTGCCCGAGCGTGGTTGCGCGGGCGTGCAGGTAGCGGCCGACCTCGTAGTGGAACTCGGCGGTGCCCATCGACCGGGCGAAGGCCTCGCTCTGGATCAGCTCGCGATAGAAGGCGTCGGTATCGAGCAGCGTCGAGTAGTCGAACACGATATCATAAATGCGAATGATATCGTTTTCGCGGAGCGCGAAGTCGTCGAGGTTCGGCCGGCTCTGGTGGAGCGGCAGGCCGAGCGCGAAGTGGGTGTCGTGGTAAAGGTTGGCGCCGGTGGAGACGACCCAGTCGACGAACCCCGCGCGCAGCAGGGGGATCAGGCAGCTCATGCCGAGGCCCGCGGGTGTGAGCGCGCCCGAGATCGTCAGCCCGACGGTGCAGTCGGGCTCGAGCAGCTTGCGCGTGAAGACCTGGCACACCTCGCGCAGCCGTCCGGCGTTGTAGCTGAGGAAGGCTGTGTCGATCAGGTCGGCGGCGGTCTCACCACCGTTCAGGGCCGGCGGCGCGATCCGGTGCTGGCTGACGCGTTGCAGGTAACTCATGGCGCTTCGGTCTCCCGGGGGATGGGAAGTCTTTCGGTCGCGAACAGCGGATCGTCGACTCAAACGGATGGAATCACTCGACCGGCTCGCTGCCGTGCGCCGTCTGCCCCGGCGGCCGCTTGACGATCAATGATTCGGACTTCTCGATATCGAACAAGGGCAACAGCCGCTCGCGTCCGTAGCGGGGCACGAGCACGTCCTTGACGCGCTCGGCCGAGAACTTGGCGAACTCGAAGAGGTCCTCTGCGCCGAGCACGGCGAGGACCTCGTCGCGTCTGGGCAGCAGCTTGAAGCGCGTCACGCGCTGGGCGCTGCCGTGTGCGTAGCGGGCGTCCCGGACGTCGTGCCGGTCCATCTCGGCGAGGATCTCCGCCCGGAGGCGTTCCTTGCGCTGGGTGAGGCGCGACTCCTCGTCGAGGAGCGCGGCGTACTGCCGGATCAGCTCGGGCAACTCGGACATCGTCGCGATCCCCCGGAACCGTCCCGTCGCGCGGGTTTGGTCTTCCGGGGTCGATCATACGGCGCCGGGGCCCCGCGCGGAACCGGGTGGGGTCAGGGGAGCAGGATCGCCGCGGCGACGACGGTCGTCCAGCGGCCTTCGCGGTCGCCGACAGCCGTCTGGGTCACTTCCTTGGTCTCGTAGATCACGTCGGCGATGCGCCAGATCTCGCGTTTCTCGTCCCACGAGCTGTCGGGGTTGAACTCGACGCCCAGCACGGTCGCGAGCATCTCGGCGGCGAGGTCCTCGGCGTAGTCGGCGGCGACCTTGGCGGTCTGGCCGTAGGCGTGGTGTTCGGACAGGTAGCCGAAGGTGTTGCGGTCGCGCGGCTTCGCGACGCCGACGCTGGCGGCGATCAAGCGGTTGGGCTCGGCCGTGGCGCTTTCGCTCATGACGACGTGCACGATCTGCCCCGGCTGGAGCTTCGTCAGGCCTTCGTCGATGTCGACCTCTTCGCACTGGGGCGGGAAGATGCTGGAGACGCGGACGAGGTTGTAGCAGGCGATCCGGGCGTCGCGCAACGCCAGCTCGAAGCTGGTCAGTTTTTCGCGGTGGGTGCCCACCCCTTTGGTGAAGAAGAGCTGCTTCGGTACGTACATCTGAGTTCCTGCCGCCTCCCAGGCCGACCCAACCCCTACGCGAGGGGGCCGCGCCAGAGTTCTTATGCCCGCCGACCGCCCGAACCCGTCGCCGCGCTGGACGCGCGGAGCGCGAAAAAGGAGCCCGATCAGCGTAAGGCATTCCGCCCGGCGCATCAAGATCACCCGGCCGGCGGAGGCCCCTGCCCGCTCAGTGCGGCGCTCGGGTCGCACGATCCGGTTCGGGGGGTGGAAAATGGATCTCAACGCTCACGGCGTCCGCCGGTGCGCGAAGCTTGATAAACGGCACGGGGTCCTCTTCGAGGAAGACCGGCTCCCATGGGACCGGGGGTACCGTCCTGAGACAAGGCACGGCGTGATACCGCAATGTCACGGACCCGTCGGGACCGGGGACCAGCCCCCGTACGCGGAGCCGGCCCGGGACGGCCTCAACCTGCGCTGCGCCCTCGATCGCGGCCCCTGCGTATCCCTTGACCTTGCCAAGCAGAAAAAAACCATTGTCTTCGAGGACATCGATGAGGTCGGGATGACTGCGGCAGAAACCGCGCGCGTACGGACTCCAGCAGGCGATCGCGCTCGGCCGGTAGAGTCGCGCGTAACGTTCGAAATGGGCGCGGTCCCACCTGGCCTTCCCGAAGAGCCGTCCTTCGCCGAACTGCGTGAAGTTGGTCTGCTGCGTGACATGCAGGAACGGGCCGCCCAGCACCTCCACATGCGCGAGGTGGGGCAAGACGCCGCTGTACCGCTTTCCCTGGAAAGGATCGGGGACTTCCGGCGTCGCCATCCCTCCCTCTTCGTACAACAGCCGCGAGCCGGGAGGCATATACTGTTTGACGTTCTCGACGATCCATTTCAGTTGCGACGTCGGGCGGCTCGCGAGGAACGGTTCGGGCCCCTTCAGTTTTTCTCCGAGCACGCCGCCCGCCCCGGGTCCAACGGCCCGCAGGACGAAGAGCGCCAACGCCAGCGCGGCCCAAAGGTCGAGCCGGTCTGGACTCACCCGGCGCAGCCGCGTGCCGGCCTCGGCGATTCCGATTCCCGTCGCGAGCGCGGCTCCCGTGTAAAACGCGTAGGTTTGCCGGCCTGGTTGGAGCAGGTCGAACGCTCGGAAGGGACCGGCGAGGTAGCCCCAGAAAAAACCAGCCGCCATATAGGTCCCCAGCGCGACCGCCGCGACCGGCCGCCGGCTCGCGAGCGCGACGAGGCCGAGGAGTCCTCCGCCCCACAGCAGAACCATGATGGGAGCCTCGCCGATCACCACGAACCAGAGACGCCCCAGCATCGGCTCGGGGTGCACGAAGGCGATGTCGGACGCGCCTTTCGTGGCGGCGAGCCAGAGGCCGGGGAGCCACCAGAACGCCCCGACCGCGAATACCAGAACCGGGACCATCCACACGCCGGCATGCCGGCTACGCGGCCACGCTCCGCCGCCGCGCCGCCTTGCCCGCACCGCGGCCAGGTACGCCAGGGCCGCCGCGGGTGCTGCGACCAGCGGCGCCGTGATGTGAACCAGCACCAGCGCTGCCGAGCCCGCCGCCGCGGCGCACCAGCGCCCGAAGCCTCCCTGCTCGACAAAGCGAACCACGAGCGCCGTTGTGAATAGCCCCAGGGGGATGGCCAGGAAGAACGCCACCATCCCGAGCTCCAGGTACCCGATCAGGGGAACGCTCCAGATGGTCGCCGTGTAAAAGAACACAGCGAGCCCGATCGCGCCCGGGCCAAGGCGCCAAAGGAGGCCGGCCCCGGCCACCAGCCACGGGACCGCGGCGCCGGCGATCAGGATGTAGAGCTTGTAGGCAAGAACCGGATCGCCCAACCCGAAAAGACCCACGAAGATGTCCGACGCGGTCGACGAAGAGTCGGAGAGGATGCTCTTCGCGTAGCCCGCCATGAAGGCTGGGTCGTAGCCGGCGTTCGTGCCCGTGACCCGGAACAGCGGGCGGGCGATCACGGCGTTGTGGAAGTGCTGCGGATGGTCGTTCTGGGTGAGAGGCCAGCCGTCGGTCAAACCCTGCCATCCCCCCAGGCCGATCCAGATGGCCAATCCATGCCCGAGGCTCAGGGCGATCACCGGGAGCCAGGCCAGACCCGCCGCGAAGCGGGCGGAGGACGGTAGGAAACGTCTCAAGTGTGCGCCAGCATGGTCGTGGAGAGATGGTCCGTGTGACGCCGCCGTCGTGGCGGCCGATGCGTCCGTTCTACCCGCCGGCGCGGCCGCGATCAAGCACCCGTTCCGGCACAGGTTTGTGGGGGCGCGCTCGGGAATTGGGCAGGCACGACGGGTTCCGCTACACTGGGTCGACTTCGTTTTTGGTCCGCCCCAGGCCGCGTTCCGAGTGAGCGTGACTCGCCGAGGGGTGGATGGGGGGGACCATGATCCACGCACCCGGCAAGCTCGTTCTCCCCGAGATCCGCGAGCTCATCGAGCTCGGCGACCACGCCACGGTCGGCGAGGTCCTGAACCGTTGGCTCCCCGCCGACCTGGCCGCGCTCGTCGCCGAGCTGGATAACGACGAGCGCGTCCATGTCTTCCGAACGCTCACGACCGACCTGGCGGCGGAGACCTTCGAGTACCTCGACCTCCCGACCCAGCTCCGCCTCCTCCGCGCCCTGTCCGAAGACGAGGCGTCCCACCTGCTCAACCGCATGGCCCCCGACGACCGCACCGCGCTGCTCCAGGAGCTGCCCGGCGCCGCGGCCGACCGGCTGGTGGCGCTGCTCTCGCCGCACGAGCAAGACGTCGCGCGGTCGCTGCTCAGCTACGGACGGGACAGCATCGGGCGGCTGATGACGCCCGACTTCGTCGCGGTCCGGAAGGACTGGACCATCAAGCACGTTCTCGACTACGTGCGGACGCACGGCAAGAACAGCGAGACGCTGAATGTCCTCTACGTCGTGGACGATGCGCACAAGCTGGTCGACGACGTGCGGATCCGCAACGTCCTGCTGGCGCCGCTGCACGCGTACGTCCAGGACATCATGGACAACCAGTTCGTCGCGCTGACGGTCTCGGACAGCCGGGAGGAAGCCGTCGCCGCGTTCCGCAAGTACGACCGCACCGCGCTGCCTGTGGTCGACGCGCGGGGGGTTCTGGTGGGGATCGTGACGGTCGACGACGTGATGGACGTGGCGATGGAGGAAGCGACGCGCGACCTCCAGCAGTTCGGCGGGCTGGAAGCGCTCGACGAGTCGTACGTGGCGACGTCGTTCTGGTCGCTCGTGCGGAAGCGGGCGAGCTGGCTGGTCATCCTGTTCGTCGGGGAACTGTTCACGGCGACGGCGATGGGCCATTTCGAGAAAGAGATCGCCCGGGCGGTCGTGCTGGCGTTGTTCGTGCCGCTCATCATCTCGAGCGGGGGGAACTCGGGGTCGCAGGCGGCGACGCTCATCATCCGAGCGCTGGCGCTCGGCGAGGTGACGCTCCGCGATTGGTGGAAAGTGCTGCGCCGGGAGCTGGCCTCGGGGCTGATGCTGGGAGCGATCCTGGGGACGATCGGGTTCCTGCGGATCGCGATCTGGAGCGCGTTTTCGAACCTGTACGGCGTGCACTGGCCGCTCGTCGGTCTGACCGTGGCCCTCTCGCTCGTCGGCATCGTGACCTGGGGGACCCTATCGGGGGCGATGTTGCCGTTCCTCCTGAAGCGGCTCCACTTCGACCCGGCGACCTCCTCCGCACCCTTCGTGGCGACGCTCGTGGACGTCACGGGACTGATCATCTATTTCACCATCGCCGTGCTCGTTCTGAAGGGGACGCTGCTGTAGCGCGATGGATCGACGCGTCGTGTCAATTCCTTAGGTCCGCGGCTCATGGTCATTGCAAGGTCGCCGAGTGCGCGGCGTGCTAGCCAAACGTTGAGTAGGGTGCATGAAACTCAGCGGTGCATTTCATGCACCGTACAGGAACGCGGCTCGGGACAGCACGGGCCATCGGCAAAATGCCTACAATCGTCATCCGGTCATGTGCTCACGCGGAAAAACGGTCTGCATTGCCGCGGGATTGAGCTAAACTCAAGGAACCTCCCCCCAAGCTCGCTCATGGATGGGCGAAGGAGCTCATTCCGGAGCGCTTGGTCATGCTGCGCAGCCGCCGACGCGTCTTACGACCGACCGTGGATTGCCTGGACGACCGCTGCTTGCTTTCGGCCTTGCCCACGACGGCCGGCGGGCTCACGCCCGCACAGTTGAAGCGCGCGTACGGCCTCGACGCAGTCGTTTTCAACGTGAGCGGGCAGACGGTCCAGGGGGATGGCACGGGGCAGACGATCGCCATCGTCGACCCGTACCACGATCCGGGCCTCGCGTCGGACCTGCGCACCTTTGACCAGGCGTTTGGACTTCCCGACCCGTCGCTCACCCAGGACGACCTGGCCGGGTCGAAGACCAATGACAATTGGGCGGGTGAGGAGGCGATGGACGTGGAGTGGGCTCACGCGCTGGCGCCGGGGGCCAAGATCGTGGTGGTCGAAGCGCGCTCGGACAGCACGCCGAACCTGGTCGTCGCCGTGAACGTGGCGCGGCGACTGCCGGGTGTCTCGGTCGTCTCGATGAGCTGGGGCGGAGGCGAGCTGCGCAACGAGAAGACGTACGACCGCTCGTTCACGACGCCCGCGGGCCATAACGGCGTCACGTTCGTCGTTTCAAGCGGTGACGCGGGCGCCCGCGGCGGCGCGCAGTGGCCGGCTTCGTCGCCCAACGTGCTGTCCGTCGGCGGCACCACGCTCAGCACGGACGCGGCGGGCAACTACGTGGGCGAGACCCTCTGGCACGACAGCAGCAGCGGCGTCAGCCAGATCGAACCCAGGCCGGCGTACCAGTCGGCGCTGCAAGTCAAAGGCAAACGCAGCACTCCCGACGTCATGTTCGACGGCAACCCCGAAACGGGGGTGGCCGTCTATGCGACTACGCCCTCCAACGGTCTCGGTTCCTGGCAGGTCCTGGGTGGGACGAGCCTCGGCGCGCCCGCCTGGGGCGCCATCATCGCCGTCGCCGATCAGGGGAGAAGCCTCGCCGGCCTGGACAGTTTGGACGGGGCAACCCAGACGCTCCCGGCGCTGTACAAGCTCCCGCCCAGCGCCTTTCACGCCGTCGCGGGGGGACGCCGCGGTACCGCGGCGACCGGGCTCGGCTCGCCGAACGGCGCCACGCTCGTGCACGACCTCGCGTTCGGTTCGTAGCCGCGCGATCGGCGCTCAGTAGCTCTTGACCCCGAACACCTTCGCGTAGACGTCAACCTTCTCGCGCAGCGAGAGCCGCTTGGGTCCCCCCGCGTTGTGGTGGAGCACCAGCAGGGTGGTGTCGTCGTCCGGTGGGCGGCCCTCGCGATGGCGCTCCACGGCCGAGAGCAAGGCGCGGCCGAACTCCCGCGGCGCGGCGGCCGCGAGGTTTTGCGCCAAGGTCAGCAGGCCCTCCTCACCGAGGAGCCGGCCCGACGCATCCGCGGCCTCGGTCAAGGCGTCGGTGTAGAACAGCACGGCGTCTCCCGGACCGAGCTCGAGCGTGAACTGGTGGTAGCGCGCTTCGTCGTCGATCCCCAGTGGCAGGTCGCCCGCCTGCTCGGTCCTTCGCTCCAGGACCTCCCAGCGTCCGGTCGACGCGCGGTACCAGAACGGGCGCGGATGGCCCGCGTTGCAGACCGTCAACTGCCGGCGCGTCGCCAGGTAGGTGGCCACGACCGCCGTGGCGAACCGCCGTAACTGGGCCATCGCCGCGAACTGCCGGTTCAAGCTGCGGACCAGGCCGGTCTGCTTCTTGATGTTGATGTTTTTCCGCATCAGGTTCCGGAGCGAGCTGGAGAACTCGGCAACGCGCTCGCCGTGGCCGGAGACGTCGGCGATGATCAACCGCGTAATCACGCCGCCGCCGCAGAGCGAGATATAATGCACGTCGCCGCCGTGGGAGTCGCCCTCGTGCGGGTGGCTCGAGACCCAGAGGTCGAGACCGGGGACCGCGACGGATTCTTCGACCGCCTGGCTGCCGCCGCGGATCTCCATGCATTGCATCGCGACCGGCGGGCTCGGTGATGCCGACGTTCCCGTGGACATGTTCATCGATGACCTCAACGTGCGCCGCGCTGTGGGCAACGGTTTGTCTTCGCGCGATGCTCCAGGCTAAACTAGCACGACGACGTCGTGTTTGACATGTGGTAAGAGCAAAAGCCCACGGTTGGCCACGTTCATGGACAAGGAATCGGACGCGACGACCGAGGGAGCGGCCGTCCGTCCTGTGACGAGCGCACCGGGCCCGCAAAACGACGACGAGTTCTCGGCCCTTCGCGCGATCGTCGCGGGGACGGCACGCGGGACGGGGGAGGCGTTCTTTCAGTCGCTCGTCGGGCACCTGGCGGACGCCGTCGACGTCGGGTACGCGTTCGTGGCCGAGTTCGCCGGCGCAAGGACGCGCGTGCGAACCCTGGCGCACTGGGGCAAGGGGGCGGCGCTCCCGGGGGTGGAGTACGACCTCGAGGGAACCCCGTGCGAGGACGTGTTGCGCGGCAGCCTTTGCCACCACCCGAATGCCGTGCGCGCGAAGTTTCCGCACGACCGGTATCTTGTCGAGTTCGGAATCGAGAGCTACCTGGGCGTCCCCCTGCTCGACGCGGCCGGCGAAGTGCTTGGCCACCTCGCCGTCTGCGACGATCGGCCGATGGCGGCGAGGCCACGGCTGCTGTTCGTGTTCCGGATCTTCGCGGCCCGTGCGGCCGCCGAGCTCGAGCGGCTACGGGTCGAGCGGCTGCGGGCCGAGAGCGAGCGCCGGTATCGTGAGCTGTATGAGGAAGCGCCCAACGTTTACGTTTCGCTCGGGCGCGACTTTCGGCTGTTGAGCGTCAACCGCCGCACGGCGCAGGTGCTCGGACGGGAAGCCGCCGCGCTCGTCGGCGCGCCGGTGCTCGACCTGTTCGCGGAGTCGCCCGCGGGCCGGGTGCGGGCGGAAACAGCGTTCGGCCGCTGTTTTCAGGGGGAGGATCTCGCGGGACTGGAGCTCGAGCTGCGCCGACCGGATGGCAGTCCTCTGTGGGTCAGCGTGTGGATGCGCCCGACTCGCGACGCCGGCGGCACGATTCAGGCCGCGCACTCGATCTGGGTCGACGTCACGGACCGCGTACTCGCCGAGATGGAACGTGCCCGGCTGCAACAGCAGAACCTGTACCTTCAGGAAGAGATCAAGTCGGTCCACAACTTCGAGGAGATCGTCGGGCGCAGCCCCGCGCTCCAGGGCGTGTTCGACAAGGTCGCGCGAGTGGCTCCGACCGATGCTACGGTCCTGATCACGGGGGAGACGGGCACGGGCAAGGAGCTCATCGCCCGCGCCATCCACTCGCGCAGCCGACGCGCGGGGAAGCCGCTCATCAAGGTCAACTGTGCAGCGCTCCCCGCGGGCCTCGTCGAGAGCGAGCTCTTCGGGCACGAGAAAGGGGCCTTCACCGGTGCCTTCTCCCGCCGGCTCGGCCGATTCGAACTGGCGGAAGGGGGCACGTTGTTCCTCGACGAGATCGGCGATCTCCCCCTCGAGGCCCAGGCGAAGCTCCTCCGCGTCCTCCAGGAGCACGAGTTCGACCGCGTCGGAGGGGTGTCCCCCGTGAAAGCGGACATTCGCATCATCGCCGCGACCAACCGCGACCTGCTCCAGGCCGTCCGCGCGAAAGCGTTTCGCGAGGACCTGTACTACCGTCTTTGCGTCATTCCGATCGCGCTGCCGCCGCTGCGCGAGCGCACCGAGGACATCGCGCTGCTCGTCCGCGTCTTCGTCGCGCGCTTCGCCGCGAAGCTCGGCAAACGGATCGAGGGAACCGGCCCCGAGACCCTCCGGCGCCTCGTCGCGTATTCGTGGCCCGGGAACATCCGGGAACTCGAGAACGTGCTCGAGCGAGCGGTCATCCTTGCGACGTCAGCCACGCTGGAGATCGATCCCGATGTGCCGGGGCATGCGGCGACGGGGCTGCCGAACGCTTCGCCGCTGGCGCTCGAGGCGGTTGAGAAGAACCACATCCTCGCCGTGCTGAGCCAGACGGGCTGGGTGATCGAGGGCCCGCGCGGCGCGGCGGTCCGGCTCGGCCTGCACCCGAACACGCTGCGCAGCCGGCTCAAGAAGCTCGGCCTCGCACGCCCCACCCACGAGAATTCGTAGGCGCCCACGATGCGTCGTGGCCCCGCTGCGCCGGATCGCCGGCATGCCGTGCTCGCATTGTTGTGTTTTGAGAAATTCATTTCGTAGCTGCTGAAGCACTTACAACCGGCGTTGCGGAATCGTCGCACGGACCGGCACCTCGATCGCTTGTAAAAGCGGAACGCCGTGTCACGAGTGAGGCCTCACCGGACGTGGATGGCCGCGGGCATCCGCGCGCACGGGCCGGGAGGCGTTTGGTCCGAGAGGGGGAGAAATCGCATGAGCTCACGACTTCGGAAGGTAATGCTCGCCGCGTCGCTGCTGGTTTCCACGTGGTCACTCTCCGGGTGCTCCCCGGCCGAGGGGGACGGCGGGAAAATGCCGTCGAGCCCGACGAGCGGAGGCGGGATGGACGGCGCGATGGACAAGGGCAAGATGGACGGCGGCGCGATGGACAAGGGTAAGATGGACGGCGGCGCGATGGACAAGGGTAAGATGGACGGCCCGATGGACAAAGGCAAAATGGAGGGGTCGAAATAACGGTTCCTGACGAACCCCACGGCCGAGCGGTCTCGCGATCGCCCCGCGTGGGGGGGGCCGAGGAGGGCCAATGCGGTGACACGCCTCGAACGCAAGCATTCGCTGGCCACTCGCGTGTTCCACTGGGTCAATGCGCCGATCCTGTTCGTGATGATCTGGAGCGGGCTGCTGATCTACTGGGCGAACGACGTCTATCAAGTGCGGCTCGGGGGCCGGACGCTCATCAGGTTCTTCCCGGACCTCTTCTACCGGTGGCTACGCCTGGACCACCGGCTGGCCGAAGGGATGGCGTGGCACTTCACGTTCATGTGGCTCTTCGCGCTCAACGGCGCGCTCTACGTGGCGTACACGCTGGCGAGCGGCAAGTGGCGTTACCTCCTTCCCAACCGTCACACCCTGGCTGAGGCGTGGCAGGTCGTCCGGCACGACCTCGGGCTGCGGCGAGAGCCGCTCCCGAGGCGCAAGTTCAACGGCGCCCAGCGGCTGGCCTACACGGGGGTGGTCGCGATGGGGGCGGCTTCGCTGGTGACCGGCCTGGCGATCTACAAGCCGGTGCAGCTTGCGTGGATCACGGCGTTGCTGGGCGGGTACGAGGCCGCGCGGCTGGGGCACTTCGCGCTGGCGATCGGCTACGTGCTGTTCTTCGTCGTTCACCTGGCGCAGGTGGTCCGCGCTGGGTGGAACAACTTTCGGGCGATGGTCATCGGAGTCGAGCTCGCGTCGGACGAGGAGGCGCCTTATGAGCGGGTCGGGGAACGGGAAGCCGTCGCCCGTGCTTGATGACGGACCGGAGCGCCGGCTGCGCCGGGCATCCCGGCGCGGGTTTGCGAGCGCGGGGGCTCTGGCTCTGGCCGGGTTGGCAGGCTGGCGCTGGCTCATGACGCGAAGCGACGACGGGGGTCTCCCCTGGCCTTTCCGACGCGTTCTCGAGGCCAACGAACGACTGGCGCGGGGGGCGTTCCGCGGGTCCCGGCTGTCCCCCTCTTTCCCACTGGGCCGGGCGCGGGAGCCGCGCGTGAATGGGGTGATCGGTCTCGAAGGTCCGCTCGACGCGGACGCCTGGCGGCTCCGCGTTGTCGGGCCGACGGGTGCGCCCCGGGCCTTGACGCTCGGGGAGGTTCGGGCATTCCCGCGCATCGCGATGACGACCGAGCTGCGGTGCGTCGAGGGGTGGAGCGAGGTCGTTCACTGGACCGGCGCCCGCCTCGCGGACGTCGCCCGCGGAACGGGACTCGCCGTGCGCCGAGCCGGTGGCGGGAGACTGCTCGACTACGCCGCCGTGGAAACTCCGGACGCCGACTACTATGTCGGGCTGGACATGGCCAGCGTCCTACACCCGCAGACGCTCCTCTGCTACGCAATGAACGGCCGGCCTCTCACTCCGACGCATGGCGCTCCTCTCCGGTTGGTGATCCCCGTCAAGTACGGGATCAAGAGCCTCAAGCGAATCGGCACGATCCGCTTTACGGATGAGCGCCCCGCCGACTACTGGGCAGAGCGCGGCTATGACTGGTACGCTGGGCACTGAGGCCACTGCGCGAGTTCGGTGGGAGCTCCGTCCGACATTTCCGATTCGCTGGGAGTGGCCTCAGGCGCTTCATCTGTGGGAGGCAGCGCGATGCCGCTCGACGTGCTGGTGTTTTACGGGTCGGTGCGCCACGCCCGGCAAGGGATCAAGGCGGCCCGGTTCGTCATGAATTGCCTCCGCGAGCGCGGCCACCGTGCCGAACTGATCGACGCGCTCCAGGAACAGCTTCCGTTGCTCGACCGGATGTACAAGGAGTACCCGAAAGGGGAAGCGCCCGAGAACCTGGAACGCCTCGCGACGAAGATCCGCAGCGCCGACGCGTTTGTGGTCGTCAGCGGGGAGTACAACCACAGTATTCCGCCGGCCCTCTCGAACATGCTCGACCACTACCTGGAAGAGTACTTCTGGCGGCCGTCGGCGATTGTCTGCTACTCGGCGGGCGCGTTCGGCGGCGTCCGCGCGGCAATGCAACTGCGCGCGATGCTCTGCGAGCTGGGAACCCCGAGCATTCCGTCGCTCCTGCCGGTTCCGCGGGTCCAGGACGCCTTTGACGACGACGGCCATCCTCGCGACAACGCCTTTCCGGCCCGGGCTGCACGGTTCTTCGACGAGCTGGAGTGGTACGCCCACGCCCTGGGAGAAGCCCGGCGTGCCGGAATGCCCTATTGAGCCGCACCCCCCAGGCAGCCCGTGCCGGCGCTTGGGACCAAGCGGCCGGCTTCTGTCGTTGGGGGGCCAAATCCGCGAAAAGCAGCGAATTCTTCCAGCGAGCCTGTCATGGATGAGCCGTCCCAACGACTAAATCGCTCGAGGCGCGGCTTTCGGGCCCCGCGCCTGGATTGGTTCTCCCAGGAAAACGGTGGGTCGGTCGTCTCATCGTGAGCATGCTATGGCACGGCAGCCCGGAAGCGAGAGTCATCATGCGAAACCGCTGCGCGCTGCTCGCGCTGTTGTCGGTACTTGCCGCCGTGGCGGTCGCGCGCGAAGAGCCGGAGACGGCGGCGGGCAAGAAAAAAGTGCTCGTCGAGCTCTATACCTCGCAGGGCTGCAACTCCTGTCCGCCCGCGTCGGAGCTCGTCGGGAAGCTCGCCTCGCTGGGGTATGGGCCCGACCGCGTCGTCACGATTAACTTCCACGTCGACTATTTCAACGACCCGTGGAAAGACCCTTACTCCGACCCGGCGTTCAGCCGGCGCCAGTTGGAATACAACGGGGTGCAGAAGCGCAACGACTTGTACTTCACGCCCCTGATGATGGTGGACGGGACATACCCGATGCTCGGCTCGGACCGGCCGAAGGCCCTCGCCGCGATCAAGAAGGCGCTGGCGGAGCCGCCGGGGGTCTCGCTCCGGCTCACCTCCGAGGGAGCGGGCGCGGCGCGCCGATTCTCGGTCGAGCTGGCCGCGAAGGGGCCGACGGCCGTGGACCGCGCGCTGCTGGTCGCGGTCGCGCTGGTCGAGGACCCGATCAAGACCCGCGTCCAATCGGGCGAGAACGCGGGCAAGACGCTGGTTGAACACGCCGTCGTGCGGACGTTTCAACACCAGGTTACCCGGCTCGACGCCGCGCACTCGAAAACGCTGGATTTCCCCCTGGAGCTTGCCGAGAAGGCGGATACCTCGCGCTGTCGCGTCGCCGCGTTTGTCCAGGATCAGGCGAGCGGCAAGGTGTACCAGGCCGACGCCATGCCGTGGACACCGGCCCGCGGCAGTCGCTGACCCGCCTGAATGCCTTGCCCTGCCGGGCCGAATAAACACCGCCGCGCGGACGTCTTCCCTGAGGCGGCCAATTAAGTGAACATGAAGTGGCATTGCCTGCGGGTGGTTTGCGATGACGGAGAACTTGAAACTCGAACCCGCGCGGTGGGTCGAACGGCACGGTGATGGCCTGTACCGTTACGCCTATGCACGGGTCAGGAATCCGGAGGCCGCGGCGGAGCTTGTGCAAGAGACGTTCCTCGACGCGCTTCGTGCTCGCGGGTCGTTCTCGGGGCGATCGTCGGAGCGGACGTGGCTCATTGCGATTCTGAAGCACAAGGTCGCCGACTTCGCCCGGCGCTCGAAGCGAGAACGCACGCTGGGCGCGGGCGAGTCGCTCGAGGGAGCGGCCGACGGGCCGTTCGACCGGTGGGGGCACTGGAAGCGGCCCCCGAAAGACTGGCCGAGCGACCCCCTGGCCGAGTACGAACGGCGCGAGTTCTGGGACGTGCTCGGCAGTTGTCTGACGCGCTTGCCGGCCCACCTGGCCGATGCGTTCCTCGACCATGAGCTCGAAGGGGTGACCCGCGAGCAAATCTGCGAGCGCGCGCAGATCACGCCCGCCAACCTCGCCACGCGCCTCTACCGTGCGCGGCTGCTGCTCCGCGACTGCCTCGATGCTCACTGGTTCGCTCCCGCCCAGGCCGTGGCGGCCGGACCCCGCGTGACGCCCGCCGAAGGGCTGACTGCCTGAATCTATCGAATAATGACAATGAAAAACGCGTCGAACCTGATGAACATGCTGTGGCCTTCTTGCGAGCGGGTGAGCCTGACCGTATCGAACGGGCTCGAACGGGACCTCTCGCACGCCGAGCGCGCCTCGGTCGGATTGCACATGCTGGTCTGTCCGGGTTGCCGCGCGTTTCGGCGCCAGGTGCGGGCCCTCCGTGAGGCCTTTCGCCTCCTCCGGTCGCGCAGCGCGACTCGTGACAAGCTCGCGGGGGCGTTTCTGCCCGCGCTCTTGCGTGAGAGGATCGAGTCGGCCCTGAGCGAACGGATGCGCGAATCCGGCTAAAGCGACGGTCGGTGCCGTCATGAACGTAGCCAATCGTCGACCAATTCCCTAACGAGCACGGGTTGAACGACCCGCGCCGGCCCGGTCCGGACCGGAGCAATAGTTCGAGAGTTCGCGCTGTCCCGCCTCTCGCGGGCCGGGCCGCGCTTGCCGTCGACCCCGTCGCGCACTTCGTGCCGGACGGCAGGGGAAGGGTGCGCGCTATCCTCTGCACATTGAGGCGAAATAGATAAATTCTCGCAGTTTCAAGAGTGATGGCACAAGAGTCCGAAGGAGTGTGGCTGTGCGACAGTCTCAGATGGTTTTGCGGTATGCGGCGGTGGGTTTGGTCGGCAGCTTTGCCTTCTGCCCACGACCGGCCCACGCCGAGCGCCCTCGGTCGGGACAGCTCGTCGAGCTGGGTCGCCAGGCCCTGGCGCAGGGGCAACCCGTGCAGGCGGAACGTTTCCTGCGCAGGGCACTCGACGTCGACCCGAGCAACGCCGATGCGCAGCGCGACCTGGAGCGTAGCATCGCGGCCTCGGCGCGAGCCACGGTTCGGCCCGAGGGCCCGGCGACGATCGAAGCCGAACAACAGCGCGCCGAGGTCCGTCGCCAGCAATTTGTGACGGACGTCGAGCAACGACTGAGGCGCGCCCACGACGAGGTGGCTTCGGGCGAACCCGCCACCGCGCTCAACTCGCTCCGCCTTGCGCTGTCGCTGGTCCGCAGCACGCCAGACGTGCCTCAGGCGACGCTCGACGCGCTCGACCGGCGCATCCAGGCGCAGGTCCTCTCGACCGTGCGCGCCGAGGAACGCATCGACGCCGAAAGGGCCGAAGCCCTGAGGCGCGACGTCGCCAGCGAGAACCAGCTTCGCGCGGTGGACCTCGCGGCCCGCAACGAGGAGACCGTGCAGACGTTGATGGCCCAGTTCGACAGCCTGATCGCGCAAGGGCAGTACAACGCCCTCTACAACGGCGGCGTGGGCGACATCGTCGCCAGCACCGCACCCTTCGGTGACGCCCGGCTGCTGGCCCAGAAAGCGCGGGCGCTCGCGCCGCAGAGCCCGGCCCCCCGCGCCGGTATGTTCCTGGCGCAAACCACCGGGTTCCTCGCGCAGGCGCTGGCGTTCGAGCAGATCAAGGAGTATCGGTTCATGCTCTCGCTTCAAGACGTCGACCGTGGCGCGATCCCGTTCCCGGACACGCTGACGATCGAATACCCGGACGCGGAGGGATGGCGCTCCCTGTCCGAACGCCGGATCAAGCGGTACGGCCGGGCGGTGGACCTCCTGGACCGCGACCCGAAGACCAAGGGCATCCTGGCGAAGCTGGACGAGCCGGTGTCGATGTCGTTCGCCAACGAAACGCCGCTGGAAGACGTGCTCAAGTATATCCGGAGCGCCACTCAGGGCCCGAACGACGCGGGAATTCCCATCTACGTGGATCCCGTTGGGCTGCAAGAGGCGGAGAAGGCGCTGCAATCGCCGATCCAGTTGGACCTGGAAGGCGTCCCCTTGAAGACCACGCTCCGGTTGTTGCTCAAGCAGTTGGGGCTTACCTACACGGTGAAGGATGGACTGCTGACCGTCACATCGGAGTCGTCTCAGGACCAGCCGACGGATATCCGGGTTTATCCGGTCGCGGACCTCGCGATCATCCCGTTGTCGCTGCTCGGCGGCGGTGGTGGCGGAGGCCGGGGTGGACTGGGGGGCGGTGGGCTTGGCGGCGGCGGACTTGGTGGCGGCGGCGGTTTCGGCGGCGGCGGCTTCGGCGGCCAGGGCGGCGGCGGCTTCGGCGGCTTCCAATGACCTCGGAGGGGGGGCCCCGGCTCGGGAATGCTACCCCGATGTTGCAGCCGTCGTTACCACACGAGCGGGGGTGGAAGCGATCCATTCCCGGAATACCTTTTCAGGAGGACGCATGATGAGCACTGCGAGTGATTTGGTCCGACGCGCACTCTGGCTTTCGGGCTTGCTGTATGGTCTGGGGCACTCGGGACTGGCGGTCGCGGCCGAGAGGCCGCCCGCCGACGAGACAGTCTCTGCGGTCTCGTTGTTTGAGGGGCTCCGCGCTGGGACGCTGAAGGTCGCTGCCGAAGGTTCGAGCAACGGCAAGATGGTGCTCTCGGTGGAGAACGTTTCGCCGCGGTCGCTCCGCGTGGTCTTGCCTCCGGGGCTGGTGGCTTCGGGCGCGACCGGCCAGTTCGGCGGCGGCGGTTTTGGCGGCGCCGGCGGCGGCGGCTTCG
>JARLIH010000324.1 GCA_031291845.1 Isosphaeraceae bacterium
CCCCCGCCCCCGCCGGCTGCGGGGCGGCGCCCACCCCCCCCCCCCCCCGCGCCCCCGCCGCCCCCCCCCGGGGGGGGTCGCGCTGCGAACGACCTTGGAATCAATGCGCGATCGTCCTGCGCACTCCCGACATCACAACGCGTCCAATCAACGACGGCCGCGCTTACAAGCGGAGGCGCATGATGGCCGACCCCCGTGGTTTTCTGAACGTCGAGCGGCAGACGCCCACGCCGCGTCCGGTCCATCAGCGGATCAAGGACTATAAAGAGCTGTACCAGCCGATGCCCGTCGAGAGCATCCGGTCGCAGGCGTCGCGCTGCATGGATTGCGGGGTGCCGTTCTGCAACGCGGGCTGTCCGCTGGGGAACCTGATCCCGGACTGGAACGACCTGCTGCACCGCGATCGCTGGCGCGAGGCCCTGAAGTCGCTGCACAGCACGAACAACTTCCCGGAGTTCACGGGTAAGACCTGCCCTGCCCCGTGCGAGGCTTCGTGCGTGCTGGCGCCGACGGGCTCACCGGTCACGATCAAGAACATCGAGCTCGCGATCATCGAAAAGGGCTGGGAGGAAGGCTGGGTCGAGCCGCGGCCGCCGGCGCAGGAGTCGGGGCGCTCGGTCGGGATCATTGGCAGCGGCCCGGCGGGCCTGGCGGCCGCGCAGCAACTGCGCCGGGCGGGGCATGCGGTCACGGTTTACGAGCGCGACGATCGGCTCGGCGGGCTGTTGACGTACGGCATTCCCGACTTCAAGATGGCGAAGTACCACGTCGAACGGCGGCTGACCCAGATGGAGGCCGAAGGCGTCTCCTTCGTCACCAACGCCGACGTCGGGCGCAACATCGACCCCGACGAGCTTCGCACGCGGCACGACGCGCTGCTTTTGACCGTCGGTGCCACCCGGCCCCGAGACCTCGACATCCCCGGCCGCCATCTCAAGGGGGTTGAGCTCGCGATGCCGTTTCTGGTCCAGCAAAACCGGCGCGGGTTCGGCGAGTCGTTCAACGGCGAGGCCGTCCTCGCCACGGGCAAGAACGTGATCATCATCGGCGGCGGCGACACCGCGGCCGATTGCCTGGGCACGTGCCACCGCCAGCAGGCACGCTCGGTGCTCCAGCTCGATTACAACCCGCGCCCGCCGGAGAGCGAGAACCCCGATACGCCGTGGCCCCTCTGGCCCAAGATCCTCCGCGTCACCCCCGCGCACGAGGAAGGGGGCCGGCGCGACTGGCAGATCAAGACCGTGCAGTTCGTCGGCGATGAGCGCGGGCACGTCCGCCAGCTCCGCGCCGTCCGCGTCCAGCAGTACTTCGACGAGGCGGGCGAGCGGCAGTTCGAGGAGATCCACGGGAGCGAGCTCTCGTTCCCGTGCGAGCTCGTGCTGATGGCCGTCGGCTTCACCGGCCCCGAGCCCGAGCTGCCGCGCCGGCTCGGCCTGGCGCTGAACGAGAACGGTGCGGTGAGCTGCGATGGCCAGTACATGACGTCGGTCCCCGGTATTTTCGCCGCAGGCGACTGTCGGCGCGGGCAGTCGCTGGTCGTCTGGGCGATCGCCGAGGGGCGCGAGTCGGCGCGTTCCATCGATCAGTACCTCACGGGCCGCCCGAGCCAGTTGAAGGCCCGTGAGCGCCCGCGGCCACCCGCCGTCGCGACGGGGAGCTAACAGCTTGTTCTGATGACATGATTAAGAGTATCGAGCCCACGCAAATCGGTCCTCGATCGGCACGAACGGAGGCTCTCTTCGCACGAGAGAAGCGACCATGCTGACTCAAACCATGGGGACGGAGCAGGCGCAGGTGCAAACGCAGACCCAAAACCACGCTGACGCCGGTGCCCGTCTCTTCGACGGCTTCGTCCCGCACCCCACCGCGTGGGACGAGCTGTTCGCGGCCGGAGGCGGGGCCCACGACCACTGCGCGGCACTCGTGGAGCGGCTCGGGCAACTGTCGCCCGCCGAGTTCCAGCGGCTCCGCGGCGACGCCGACCTCGTGTTCGTCAACCAGGGCATCACCTTCTCGGTCTACGCCGACCGCCGGGGCGTGGAGAAGATCTTTCCGTTCGACCTCATCCCGCGCCCCGTCGCCGCCCACGAGTGGAAGAGGCTGGAGGCCGGCCTCGTTCAGCGCATCCGCACGCTGAACCTGTTCATCCACGACGTCTATCATGAAGGCCGCGTCTTCCGCGAAGGGGTCGTGCCGGAAGAGCTGGTCGTGCGGTCGAAGGCGTACCGGCCCGAGATGGTCGGTTTCGAGCCGCCGGGCAAGCAGTACTTGCACGTGGTGGGCACCGACCTGATCCGGGACGAGCATGGGGAGTTCCGCGTCCTGGAAGATAACGGCCGCACCCCCTCGGGCGTGAGCTACGTGCTCGAGAACCGGGTGGTGATGAAGAAGGTCTTCCCGCGTTTGTTCCAGCATTTCCGCGTGCGCCGGGTCGAAGACTACCCCCAGCGCCTCCGCGAAGCGCTCAGCTCGGTCGCGCCTCCGAACGCGGGCGACTCACCCTGTGTCGTCCTCCTCTCGCCCGGCCCGTACAACTCGGCCTACTTCGAGCACAGCTTCCTCGCGCGCCACATGGGGATCGAGCTGGTCCTGGGACAAGACCTGTTCGTGCACGACGACCGTTTGTTCCTCAAGACCACCCGCGGCCCTCAGCGCGTCGATGTGGTCTACCGCCGGCTCGACGACGACTTCCTCGACCCCGAAGCGTTCCGGCCTGACAGCTTGCTCGGCGTCCCCGGCCTGATGCGCGCGTACCGGGCCGGGAACGTGACGCTCGCGAACGCCGTCGGCACGGGCGTCGCGGACGACAAGGCGGTCTACCCGTTCGTCGAGGAGATGATCCGCTTCTACCTGGGCGAGGAACCGCTGATCAAGAACGTTCCGACCTACATTTGCGACCGCCCGGCGGACCGGGCCTACGTGCTCGGACACCTGGATGAGCTGGTGGTCAAGGCGGTCAACGAGTCGGGGGGGTACGGCATGCTGATGGGTCCCTCGTCGACCAAGGCCCAGCGTGCCGAGTTCGCCGAGAAGATCCGCGCGAACCCCCGCAACTACGTCGCGCAGCCGGTCGTGACGCTGTCGACGTGCCCGACCTGGACCGACGAGGGCATGGCCCCGCGCCACGTCGACCTCCGGCCCTACATCGTCAGCGGTACGTCGAACTGGGTGCTCCCGGGCGGTTTGACCCGCACAGCGCTCGTCAAGGGGTCGCTCGTCGTCAATTCGAGCCAAGGGGGCGGCAGCAAGGATACCTGGGTGCTGGAGAACGGCGCATGATCTCGCGCGTCGCCGAACACTGCTTCTGGATGAGCCGCTACCTCGAGCGGGCCGAGAACACGGCACGCGTGCTCGAGGTCAACGAAACGCTCCTCCTCGACTTCGCCGTCCCGCTCGAGCAACAGTGGAAGCCGCTCCTCATCATCAGCGGCATCCACGACATGCCCGGCCAGCCCGACAGCGAGTCGGTCCAGAACTACCTGACGTGGGACGCCGACAACCCGAGCAGCATCGTCTCGTCGCTGGCCGCCGCGCGCGAAAACGCGCGGATCATTCGCGAGGTGATCAGCGCTGACATGTGGGAAAGACTTAATTTCTATCATCTTTGGATGAAGAGCCTGGCCGCGCGCGAGCTCTACGAGCGAAGCCGGACCGACTTCTACAACCGGATCAAGCGGATCAATCAGCTCGTCTTCGGCATCGCCGAGGGGACGATGTCGCACGGCGAGGCGTGGGAGTTCGGCCTCCTGGGCAAGTACCTGGAACGGGCCTCTCAGACCGCGCGCATCCTGGATGTGAAGTACCACATCCTGCTTCCCACACCTGAACACGTGGGCACTCCCGTCGACGTCGCGCACTGGATGGCGATCCTGACGAGCTGCTCGGGCTATGAACCGTTCCACAAGAAGCGCCTGTGGGGCGACCTCGGGCTCTCGGTGTCCGATTTCCTCGTCTTCGACCCGATCTTTCCGCGCTCGGTGCGGTTCTGCCTGTCGCGTTGCCAGCGTGCCGCGCACGCCATCTCGGGCCGCCCCGTGGGCCAACCGGGCAACGAGGTCGAGCAACTCATGAATTCCCTGGTGCGGTGGCTGAACCTCGTGAAGGTCGACGACTTCGTCAAGGCGGGCCTGCACGAGGAGCTGACGCGCGTGATCGACAGCATTCACGAGATCGGCGCCTCGATCCACCGGACCTACTTCGACGTGAGCGTCGAGAACTGGATCGCCTCGGAAGGCGTGGCGAACGAGCCCGCGCAAGCGGCGGCGCTGTGAGGATCGACGGGCGAGATAAACCGATGCCGAGGCAGCGCACGCCTTCCTCCTTCCCCCAAGAGGCTCACGGGCCGACACGTCTTCTCGCGCGGGTGAGAGCGCGTTTTCATCACCTCTCCCCTCGGGAGAGGTTCGCACTACAGTGATCCGCCGGGGCTGCACCGAAGTCAGTCCACCAGCCCGCGCGGGGGACGAGACAAGAGAATTCCCTTCGACTGATACCACGTTCCTTGTTTCGACACAGACGTGAGAACAACAACAAGCGTTCGCCTCCTCGCACGGGAGACCTGATGGGCATCCGCGTCGCCTTGAATCATAAGACGAGTTACTGCTACGACCGGCTCGTGAACCTGTCGCCGCAGGTCGTCCGGCTTCGCCCCGCGCCTCACGCACGCACGCCGATCCTGAGCTATTCACTCAAGGTCAGCCCCAAAGAGCACTTCCTCAACTGGCAGCAGGATCCCTATAGCAATTACCTGGGCCGGCTGGTGTTTCCGAAGCCGACGAAGGAGTTCACGGTCGAAGTGGACCTCGTGGCGGACATGACGGTCATCAACCCGTTCGACTTCTTCGTCGAAGCGAGCGCGGAGGAGTACCCGTTCGCCTACGAGCCGGTGATCGCCAAGGAACTGGTTCCCTACCTGGAGACGCTCCCCCCGGGACCCAAGCTGCGGCAGCTCGTGGAAGCGCTGCGGATCGAGAAGATCCGTACGACCGATTACCTGGTCGAGATCAACCGCCGCGTGCACGAGCTCGTGCGCTACTTGATCCGGATGGAGCCAGGCGTTCAGACGTGTGAAGAGACGCTCACGCTGGGGAGCGGGTCGTGCCGCGACTCGGCCTGGCTCTCGGTCCAGGCGATGCGGCACCTGGGGATCGCCGCGCGGTTCGTCTCGGGCTACTTGATCCAGTTGGCGCCCGACGTGAAGTCGCTCGACGGGCCCTCGGGTCCCGAGCAGGACTTCACGGACCTGCACGCGTGGGCGGAGGCCTATATCCCGGGCGCGGGGTGGGTCGGACTCGACGCGACCTCCGGTCTGCTCGCGGGCGAGGGACATATCCCGCTCGCCTGCACGGCCGATCCCCAGAGCGCTGCGCCGATCACGGGGTCGTTTGCGTGGGCCGAGGGCCCGGATCACGGCGAGCCCGAGTTCCACGTGTCGATGGCCGTGACCCGTTGCCATGAGGACCCGCGCGTCACCAAGCCGTACACGGAGGCGCAGTGGGAAGCGATCGACGCGCTCGGCCGCGCGATCGACGCGCGGCTGCATGCGGCCGACGTGCGGCTGACGATGGGGGGCGAGCCGACGTTCGTCTCGGTCGACGACCGCGACGGCGACGAATGGAACACCGCCGCGCTCGGCCCGAACAAGCGGCGCCTGGCCGGTCAGCTTTTGACGCGCCTGCGCGACCGCTTCGCGCCCGGAGCACTCCTCCACCACGGGCAGGGGAAGTGGTACCCGGGCGAGCCGTTGCCCCGCTGGGCGCTCGGGTGCTACTGGCGACGCGACGGGGTACCGATCTGGGAAGACCCGTCGCTCTACGCCGACGAGTCGCGCAACTACCAGCATGGCCCGGGCGATGCCCACCAGTTCGCGTTCGAGCTGTCCGACCGCCTCGGGGTCGACGCCGCCCATTGTGAGCCCGGCTACGAAGACGCCTGGTACTACCTCTGGCGCGAGCGGCGGCTCCCCTCCAACGTCGATCCACTGCGCAACAAGCTCGAAGATCCCCTCGAGCGCAAGCGGCTCGCGCGGATCTTTGAGGATGGGCTGGGACGCGTCGTCGGCTACGCGCTCCCGCTGCGCAAGGAACACGACGGCGACGGGTCGCGCTGGGTCACCGGCCCGTGGTTCCTGCGGCGCGAGCACCTGTTTCTGCTCCCCGGCGACTCGCCGATGGGCCTCCGGCTCCCACTCGACTCGCTCCCCTGGGCGGTCCCTGGCGACATCGAGGCAGCGCACGACCTCGACCCCTTTGCCCCGCGCGCGCCGCTCCCCGCGCGTACCGAGCTGATCCGGCAATCGCGCGACCGTACTCCGCTCGGACCAGGCGAAGGGCACGGCGAGGTCGTCACGGACCGGTCTGCGCCGGGAATCGTGCGCACTGCGCTGTGCGTCGAGCCGCGCGACGGACGTCTGCACATCTTCATGCCACCGCTCGTTTACCTGGAAGACTACCTGGAGCTTGTTGCCAAACTCGAAGCAACGGCGAGCCAGCTCGGCCTTCCGATCGTGATCGAAGGATACACGCCGCCGAGCGACCACCGCTTGCACCACCTGAGCGTCACCCCCGACCCGGGCGTGATCGAGGTGAACCTGCACCCCGCGCACAACTGGGAGGAGCTGGCCCAGGCCACGTCGGTCCTGTACGAGGAAGCGCACCAGACGCGTCTGAGCACCGAAAAGTTCATGATCGACGGCCGCCACGTCGGCACGGGGGGCGGAAACCACATCGTGCTGGGCGGCCCCACGCCCGCCGACAGCCCAGTCCTGCGGCGCCCCGACCTGCTGCGCAGCCTGGTGGCCTACTGGCACAACCATCCGTCGCTGTCGTACCTGTTCTCGGGCCTGTTTGTGGGGCCGACCAGCCAGGCCCCTCGTATCGACGAGGCGCGGAACGACAGCCTGTACGAGATGGAGGTCGCCTTCCGCCAGATACCCGACCACGGCGGCTGCCCACCGTGGTTGGTCGACCGCGTGTTCCGGAACCTGTTGGTCGACGTCACGGGCAACACGCACCGTGCCGAGTTCTGCATCGACAAGCTCTACTCACCCGACACCAGCAGCGGCCGGCGCGGCCTGGTGGAGATGCGGGCGTTCGAGATGCCCCCGCACCCGCGGATGAGCCTCGTGCAGCAGCTCTTGATCCGCGCCCTCATCGCGCGGTTCTGGGAGGCGCCCTACAACGCGAGGCTGGTGCGCTGGGGGACTGAGCTGCACGACAAGTTCCTGCTCCCGCACTTCGTCGATCAGGATTTTCAGGACGTCATCGAAGAGCTTCAGCGGGCCGGCTTACCCCTGCAAGGGGACTGGTTCGCGCCCCATTTCGAGTTCCGTTACCCGGCGTACGGCCACTACCGCCAGCGCGGGGTCGACGTGGAGCTGCGACAGGCGATCGAGCCGTGGCACGTGCTGGGCGAAGAGCCGGCGGGAGGCGCGGCGGCGCGGTTTGTCGACTCGTCGGTCGAGCGGCTCCAGGTCAAGGTGCGAGGAATGACCGACGACCGGCACGTCGTGGCGTGCAACGGCCGCCGGCTGCCGCTGCACCCGACGGGAACGAACGGCGAGTACGTCGCCGGAGTGCGCTACCGGGCCTGGCAGCCGCCGGCATGCCTGCATCCCACGATCGGCGTGCACGCGCCGTTGACGTTCGACGTGGTGGACACGTGGCTCGGCCGTTCGTTGGGCGGGTTCATGTATCACGTAGCGCACCCCGGTGGACTGTCGTACGAGCGTTTTCCGATTAACGCCTACGAGGCGGAGAGCCGCCGGACGTCCCGCTTCACCCCTTTCGGTCACACGCCGGGCAAACTGGTCGCGGCAGAAGAGTTGCGCGATCCCGACGCGCCGCTGACGCTGGACCTTCGGCGGCCTTCGCGGCCTTGGGGGCTCGGACTTTGACGCGTTGACGTTTTCCTTCAAACCTTCTCTGAATTCCGTCCGAAAGCAAGGATAAGGTATCATCGTGGGGATGGTCCTTCTAACCCAACGGTCGGGTGGCATGATCGACATCCCCGCGAGACCGCACGTGTTGGCCAACTCATGACCGGAATCGCCCCGCCCGCTCCTCAGCACGATCCGCGGCCCGCCAGCAGCCGCGCGGGGCTCGACTACGAGCACGACATCGGCTCGTTTGACGAGACGCTCGACGCCGACGGCGGCCTGCGGCCGTACTGGCGCGGGTTCTTCCAGCAGATCAATGCAATCGGCCTCCCCGAGATGCACCGTCGCTGGGAAGAGGTCAAGCACCTGATCCGCGAGAACGGGATCACGTACAACGTCTACGGCGACCCTCGGGGTCTGGACCGGCCCTGGGAGCTGGACCCCATACCGCTGTTGATCGCCGCGGACGACGCCCAGTCGCTCGAGACGGGGCTGGTCCAGCGCGCCCGGCTGCTCGACGCGATCCTGGCCGACATTTACGGCCAGCAGGTGATGCTCAAGGAAGGGGTGCTGCCGCCGGAGCTGGTTTTCGGCCACCGCGGCTTCCTCCGCCCCTGCCACGGCCTGCAGGTGCCTGGTGACCGACGGTTGCACCTGTACGCCGTTGATTTGGGGCGGGCGCCCGACGGCTCGATCTTCGTCCTGAACGACCGCACGCAGGCTCCCTCGGGCGCGGGGTACGCGCTCGAGAACCGGATCGTGCTCTCGCGGCTGCTTCCCGAAGCGTTCCGCGACTGCCGCGTCCAGCGTCTGGCTCTCTTCTTCCGAACGGTGCGCGAAACCCTGCGCTCGATCGCTCCGCGCAACCGCGACAACCCGCGCATCGTGCTCCTGACTCCCGGACCCTACAACGAGACCTACTTCGAGCACGCATACCTCGCGCGCTACCTGGGCTACACGCTCGTCGAGGGGGGCGACCTCACCGTCCGCGACAGCCGGGTCTACCTGAAGCTCCTTGGCGGATTGCAGCCGGTGGACGTGATCCTCCGCCGTCTGGACGACGAGTACTGCGACCCGCTCGAGCTGCGGGGCGACTCGTTCCTGGGGGTGCCCGGGCTCGTGCAGGCTGTGCGGGCGGGGAACGTCGCCGTGGCCAACACGCTCGGCAGCGGCCTGGTCGAGTCGCCCGGCTTCCTCCCCTACCTGCCGGCACTCTGCCGCCGGCTGCTGGGCGAAGAGCTCCTGATTCCTTCCGCCACGACCTGGTGGTGCGGCGACCCCGGCGCCCGGGATCATGTGCTGGCGAACCTGCCGCACATGGTCATCAAGCCGGCGTTCCCCTTTGCCCGTTTTGACCCCATCTTCGGCGAAGAGTTGAGCGCTGACGAGTTGCACCGACTTTCCGAAAAGATTCGCGCGCGCCCGCTCGAGTACGTCGGCCAGCAGCAGATCACGCTGTCCACGGCCCCCGTTCTGGAGGGGGGCCGTCTGCGCCCTCGGCACCTTGTCATCCGCGCGTTTCTGGCGGCGACCGATACGTCGTACGCCGTGATGCCCGGCGGGTTAACGCGCATCGCGGCATCGGGCGACACGCTGGTCGTCTCGATGCAGAAAGGGGGCGGCAGCAAGGACACATGGGTGCTGTCCGCGGGCCCGGTCAGCAATTTCAGCCTGCTGCCGTCCACGGTCCAGCCGGTCGAGTTGAGCCGGGGCGGCGGCGACCTCCCCAGCCGCGTGGCCGACGACCTGTTCTGGCTCGGCCGCTACGTCGAGCGAGCCGAAGGGATCGTGCGGCTCTTGCGCGGGATTCTCGTGCGCCTGACGGAGAAGTCGGGCCTGGCCGAGGTGCCTGAGCTGCCCGCGCTCTTGCGGGCGCTCACGCTCCAGACGAAGACACGTCCCGGCTTCCTCGGCTCGGGAGCCGAGCAGCGGCTCGCCGCGCCGGAAGACGAGCTCCGCGTGCTCGTCTTCGATCCCGAGCGCGCGGGGAGCCTGGCCGAGACGATCAACGCCCTGCACCGCGTCGCCGGCAAGGTGCGCGACCGGATCTCGACCGACATGTGGCGAATTATCGGCGGGCTCGACCTGCCGGCCCGGCCGGGCACGAGCCGCGAGCCCGACGCCCGGCCGCCGCTGGGCGAGATCCTCGACCTGCTCGACCGCCGGGTCGTCGCCCTGGCCGCGTTCGGCGGCCTCGTCGCCGAAAGCATGACCCGGGGCCAGGGCTGGCGCTTCCTCGACATGGGGCGCCGCATCGAACGCACGTTCCACATGCTCGGGCTCCTGCGCGGGGCCTTGGTGTCCGTCAGTGGGACGGAGGGCCCGCTCCTCGAAGCGCTCCTGGAAATCGCCGACAGCGCGATGACCTACCGCCGGCGGTACATGAGCAGCCTTCAGACGGCCCCCGTGCTCGACCTGTTGCTGGCGGACGAAGACAACCCGCGCTCGCTCGCCTATCAGCTCGTCGCGCTGACCGCCGCAATCGACGATCTCCCGCGCGTCGACACCTCCCCGGGCCGTAGCCCCGAGCAGCGGCTGATGCTCGGGGCGCTCACGCGCGTCCGCGTCGCGGACATCGACCGGCTCGCCCGCGCCGACGCCGACGGTCGCCGCACGGGGCTCGACGACCTGCTCGCCCGGCTTGAAGCCGACCTCCCCGTCCTAGCCGATTCGTTGACTCGCCACTATTTGTCGCACCTTCAGGTCTCGCGCCAGTTCGCGACTACTTCGTAGGGTCGGCCCGACGAATCATGAACCTCACGGATGCGCTGTGCGATGATCTACCACGTCACTCACGAGACAAGCTACGCATATTCCAGCACCGTTTCGATGAGCCACAACATCGTTCACCTCGCTGCGCGTTCGTACGCCCGTCAGACGCGACTGCGTCACGACCTCCAGGTGAGCGTCTCCCCCGCGGTTTCGGCGGCCCAGACCGACTATTTCGGCAACCTCATGACGTTCATGACCGTGCAGGAACCGCACCGCCGGCTGCATCTTCGCGCGGTCAACGAGGTCAACGTCCACCCCGAGCCGCCCCCAGCCGCCGAGCACACGATGCCGTGGGATACAGCCCGCGACGTGCTGCGCTCCGAACGGAGTCCGGAGATGCTCGATGCCTACGAGTTCGCGTTCGACTCCCCCTCGGTGCGCTGCACGCCCGAGCTGGCCGATTACGCGGCTCCTTCGTTCGCGCCGGGGCGACCGCTGCTCGACTCGGTGCTCGACCTGACCAACCGTATCCACACCGAGTTCCGCTACGACCCCAACGCCACGACGACCGCGACCCCGTTGAGCGAGGTCTTGGAGCTGCGCAGGGGTGTCTGCCAGGACTTCGCGCACCTCGAGATCGGGTGCCTCCGTTCGCTCGGCCTCGCCGCGCGTTATGTCAGCGGTTACCTGCTCACGAGCCCGCCCCCGGGCCGTCCCCGCCTGATCGGCGCGGATGCTTCGCACGCCTGGATCGCGGTGTACCTCCCGCAGCACGGCTGGATCGAGGTCGACCCCACGAACAACTTACTCCCCGACGACAAACACATCGTCCTGGCATGGGGCCGCGACTACGACGACGTGAGCCCGATCAAGGGGGTGATTCTCGGCGGCGGCCACCATTCCGTGGCGGTCGCCGTGAATGTTGTACCCCGCCACGGGACGTCGTATGATCGCAATCCCGACGAATCGTAGGCGACCGCCCCCGGTCCGCGCAGAGGACGAGCCGATTGCGGGTAACGCGGCCGCCCACTCGATTCGTCCACGGGAGCAAAGCCATGTTCAAGTCTCCATATCGCGCGGCGGTGATTGGACGGACGGGCCGAGGCGACTACGGCCACGGCCTGGACCTCGCTCTGCTCGATCAGCCGAAATTGACGCTGGTCGCCGTCGCCGACGAAGATCCCAAGGGGCTCGCCGCAGCCGCGCGCCGGTTGCACCTTGAGAAGGGATATGGCGACTACCGGGAGATGCTCGACCGCGAGAAGCCCCAGTTCGTCGTGGTCGCCCCGCGCTGGATCGACTGCCACCGCGAGATGATCCTCGGCTGCGTGGAGCGCGGCATTCACGTCTTCAGCGAGAAGCCGCTGGCCCCGACGTTGGCCGACGCCGATGCCATCGTTGCGGCCTGCGAACGCTCCCACGCGAAGCTCGCCGTCGCGTTCCAGACCCGCTTCAGCCCGCGGTACGAGCGAGTGAAGGAGTTGATCGCCGACGGCGCCATCGGCGAGGTCCTGGAACTGCGCGGCCGCGGCAAGGAGGACCATCGCGGGGGCGGCGAGGACTTGATCGTCCTCGGCTCGCACCTGATGGACCTGTACCGCGGACTGCTGGGGGAGCCCTCCTGGTGTTTCGCACGCGTCACGGACGCAGGCAAACCCGTTGGCCGCGCCGAGGTCCGTAAGGGAGCCGAAGGCCTGGGCCTGCTCGCGGGCGATCGGATCGACGCGGTTTACGGGTTCGAGAAGAGCACGCCCGTTGCGCACTTCGCCACCTCACGGCCGAAGCAGCCCGGCCAACGCTTCGGACTCCAGGTCCTCGGCTCGGCCGGGCGAATCGAGCTGGGAACCGGGTGGGTCCCTCCGGCCTACCTCCTGTCCGACCCCACCTGGAGCGGCGCGGCGAAGGGGACGAAGTGGGTCGAGATCAGCAGCGCCGGCCCCGGCAAGCCCGAGACGCTGAAAGGGAACAGCCTGGTCGAGGCGAATCGCCTGATCGTGGCCGACCTGGTTCGCGCGGTGGAAACCGACACACAGCCGAAGGTCAGCGTTTACGACGGCCGCGCGGCCCTCGAAATGGTCCTGGCGTGCTACGCATCCCACGCCCGGCGCGGCCAGGTCCCGCTACCGCTGGCTGAGCGCAGCGAGCATCCGCTCGCGACGCTGCGGTAAGTGCGACACCGCTCTCATTCTCGTAGGGTTCGTTTCACGCTGCCTATATAGAGTGCTGATCAATCACTCATATCTGTACCTGACAGCGTCTCGTACCCCGCCTTGGCATTCCTCTCATCCAGGCTCATCGGCCCGGTACCGTTCGCGATGATCAGAACCATCGCCCCCATCAGGCCCAGGTTCTTCATGAACTGGATCATCTGCTCCTGCTTGGCCTGGGGGTCGCTGACCGTCCAGAAGTCGTGGAAGTAGTAAGTGGCCAGCACCAGGAACACCAGCAGCAAGCCTGCCCCGAAGCGTGCCTTGTAGCCGAGGATCACCGACAGGCTGCCGGCGATCAGGAAGACGATCGCTCCGACGAGCATGAACTGTGGGGCCGGCACGCCCTTGTGCCCCATCAATCCGGCGACAGCCTGGAAGTGGGGAATTTTGTTCCCCACCGCCGACAGCAGGAAGATCGTGCAGAGCATCAACCGGCCCAGAACGGCCACGATCCCTTGCAGGAAACGAGGCATGGTCAGTCTCCTTTCCGAAGCTCAAGCCAGCTCGAACAGCAACACTTCGGACAGTTCGCCGGCCCGGATCGCCAGGCTCGACTCGTCGCTGACAGCGGCCCCGTCGCCAGCCGTCATCGCGACCCCGCTCAGTTCCACTCCACCCCGCAACACCTGGACCCATGCGTGGCGCCCGGGCGCTAATTCGTGGGCAATTTCGCGTCCACGTTCGAGCGACCCGAGGTAGAGCCGGGCGTCCTGCCGAATCGACAGTGAGCCGTCGTGTCCGTCGGGAGAGGCCACAAGCCGCAACCGGTCGTGCCGCTCCGCCTCAGGAAAGGCTTTCTGCTCGTAGGACGGCTCCAGCCCCGGCCGCTCGGGCAGCAGCCAGATCTGGTACAAGTGCACCGGTTCGGTCGTCGACGGGTTGAACTCGCTGTGCGTGATGCCCGTGCCGGCCGTCATCCGCTGCAGCTCACCCGGGCGAATCGTGCTCCCCGTGCCCAGGCTGTCCCGGTGCTCGAGCGCCCCGTCGAGCACGTACGTCACGATTTCCATATCCTCGTGCCCGTGCGTGCCGAAGCCCCGGCCGGGCAGCACCCGGTCCTCATTGATCACCCGAAGCGCACGGAATCCCATGTGCCGCGGGTCGTAGTAGCGCGAGAACGAGAACGTGTGATAGGTGTCGAGCCAGCCGTGGTCAAAGTGGCCGCGCTCGGACGCCCTGCGAAGCCGAATCATGGACTCCTCCTTTAATGCCACAAAAATGATTGATACATCAACTAAAATGCCCAAAAAAAGGCCTAATCCGCGGCGGCACTCGGTGGCTGGCGGGCCTTTTCGAGGAGCCGGATGAGCTCTCGCAGCTCGGTCGCGGTCAGGTGGCCGACCAGTTTTTTGTGGAGTGCCGCCTCGGGTTCGTCGAGCCTGGCAAGCACGTCGATGCCTTTCGGCGTGATCGCCACGAAGACGATCCGTCGGTCTTCGGTTGACCGCTCCCGGACGACCAACCCTTGGGCTTCCAGGCGGTCGATGAGCCCGGTGATACCGGGGACGACGGCCAGCATCCGGTCGGCAACCTCCAGGATGGGCAACGGCTTCCCCTCGCCCCGCAGGATGCGCAGGACGTTGTATTGCGAGGAGGTCAGACCAAACTCCCGGAACAGCCGTGAGAAGCAGATGCCGAACCGGTCTGCCGTGCGGGCGATATTGAGTGTCGCCTCCTGCTCAGGCAGGTCGAACGGCCGCCGCTTCTTGAGCTCCTTCTGCAACCGCCCGTCCGCCATGCTTGGTTTTTCCTCCCGCCGAATCGTCATGCTTTTAGTTTACGCGTCAACCATTCACTCGTCAAGAGAACGCGGAAGGGATTTCCGACAGGTTGACACTGCGAAGCGGACGTCAGGGCCGATCAACGTTTCGGCTTCTTGAACGCCTCCGGCAGCAGCGAGTGGACCGTCTCGACGAGCCGGTCCTCCGCCTCCAGCGCGAGCCGGGTTGGCTGCCCGTAGAAGATCATCGATAGATCCACCTCGTACCCCTCTTCGGCGATCAGCCGCTTCGACGCGATGTAACACGGGACGTCGTTGCTGTACGCCACGACCCAGAGCCGATCAGCGCTACATTCCTGTTTCAGCCGCAGGGCGTAATCCACGACGACCTCGCCGCCGAGGAACACCATGGCAAGTGCGTCGCCGAACCACCAGGTCTGCACGGGGTACGCCAGGGTGCGTGGCAGCGCCTCCCCCCGGTCGAGCCGCTCGAGCATCGTGCGTGCGAAGAACCCCTCGGGGCCCGGCCGCTTGGTGCGCGCGGTGAGCTGCGCCCGATCGGGTGGAGTCGCGAAGGGAAGCTCGATCGTGCGGTACGCCGTCGCGATGCGGCCAGGGAGCGGGACCATCGTTCCGCCCAACAAGCGCTCGACCTCACGCGCCAGGGCAGCGCCATGAGCTTTCGCGTCATCGAGGTTCCGGCGCGGCTCGGGGTTCGCATCCGCACCACAGCCGATCACCACCAGGGCCAACGCACCCGGATGCGCTCGCTCGATGTCCTCGGCCGCATAGCCCGCCCAGTCGCCGCAGATCTTGTTGAAATCGCCGCCAAGCGTCGTGCAGTGGCACGCGTAATTAACCAGCACCGCACGGAGCTTGCCATCCGTACCGACTGCGCGCAGCACCGGCAGGCTGTGATCGACCGGACCCTTCGGGTTCACGCCGAACCCCGTCCAGCGGCCGTCCTTCAGCACCCGCCGGTTGGCCGCGAAGACGGCCGTGCCCTGGGCCCAGCTCAGGCGCGCGGGCTTCCGGTCGGCGAGTGCAGCGAGCGCTACCTTCTCAAGGGCGTCGGTGAGTTCGCGCGTGTAGCGCTCCACGCGCTCTTGCTGGCCGGCCGGCAGCGGTGCGCCGAAGATGAATGGAATCCCATTGCTCAGACAAGGCCCGCAATGGGTGTGCGACGAACAGACCGTGAACCGCTCGCGCGGCAGCCCGGCCCGTGATTTGAGTCGGCCGGCCACCTCTTCGGTCACACGCGCCGGCACTCCGACGTTATCGACGGCCAGCAGCACGGCTGCCGGCTCTCCGATGGCTAGCGCCCTCGCCTTGAGCCGGCTGGCGACCCCCTCCGATTCCGTCTTCCGGCCGCCGTAGCCGTTGAGCCGGATCGGGTAACCGGGCGTAATGTCGACCTCCGCGGCTCCAACAACGATCGCGTCGTCCTGCGCGACCGCCGGCGCCGCGGCCAGGCCGGCAAGCAGCGCCCAGATCAGGGTCGGAATTCTCATGAGCGGACCTCGGTGGAAAGCGAACATCAGGGCTCATGAGAATCTAAGCCGTGCACGGGCACCGGGCAAGAGGTCGACCCTGCGTCCTTTCTGGTTACGCCGACGGTCCGGGATCACAGGAAGGACCAAACCCAACGAAGTCTGGCCCGTTCTACAGATCGGATATACCTAGCAAAAAACTATCTAAGTCTTATTGGTTCAAGAGATTCTCTGCGTGAGGGCTGCCGACGTGCTCGCCTGGTCACCGGCGTCCCCGCCGTAAACGACGTAGATCGAATGCGTCCCCCTGGACAAGGTGGACGTCTTGAAGGTCGCGACTCCGTTGTTCAGCGTGGCCGTGCCGAGGACGGTCGTTCCGTCAAAGAAGGTCACCAGGCCTGTCGGCACCCCGGTACCCGGCGAGACGACGTTGACCGTCGCTGTGAAAGTCACGACGCTACCAGGTCTCGCGCTCGACTGTGAGGATCTCAATGCGGACCTGGTGGCAGCCTGCACGGACTGGCTCAAGGGAGTCGATGTGCTGGCCTGGTCGTTCGCGTCGCCACTGTAAACCGCCGTGATGGAATGCGCGCCTTGGCCGAGGTTGGACCGAGTCAAGGCCGCAACCCCGTTGACGAGCGAGACGGTCCCCAACACGGTGTTTCCGTCCTTGAAGGTCACCGTCCCGGTCGGCGTTCCCTTCCCTGGGGCAGTGACCGCCACACTCGCCGTGAACGTGACCGTCTGCTTCAAGACGGACGGGTTCGCCGAGGAGGTGACCGCTGTGACTGTGGCGTCCTTGTTGACGGTCTGCGTCCACGGCGAAGACATGCTCGTCACGTCGTTCGCGTCGCCACCGTAAACCGCCGTAATACTATGAGTGCCCAGCGCCAGTCCCGCGGCGGTGTAGTGCGCAATGCCGCCGGTCAGCGGTGCGGTCCCCAGAACGGTCGACCCATCCTTGAACGTCACCGTTCCCGAAGGCGCCCCTCCGCCCGGCGCCACCGCGGAAACCGTCGCGGTGAAGGTCACCGCCTGCCCCACGACCGACGAGGAAGACGGAGACGCGATCGTCGTCATCGTCGCAGCGCGATTGACCGTCTGCGACTGGGCCGGCGACGTACTGGCGAGGTTCGCAGCGTCGCCACTGTAGAACGCGGTGATCGAGTGGCTGCCAACACCGAGCGCCGAGGTCGCGACGCTGGTGACCCCTCCATTCAAGGTCCCTGTCCCGATCGGACTGGAGCCGTCGTAGAAGGTAACCGTCCCCGTCGCCAGCCCAAAGTACGGCGCGACCGGCGCCACGCTGGCGGTGAAGGTCACCGCCTGGCCGACCACCGACGGGTTGGGCGACGAAGTGATCGTCGTGGTCGTCGCTTCGGGGCTAACCACCTGCGACAAGGCCGCCGAGCTGCTTCCCAGCTCGTTCGGATCGCCGCTGTAGACGGCTGTGATCGGGTCATTTCCCGCGGGAAGCGTGGCGATCGTGACCGACGCGTGCCCCGTGATATCGACGCCCTGCGTGCTGAGCGCCTTGGTTCCTGACCAGAACGTCACCGTCCCAGACGGCGTGCCGGCCCCCGGCGCGGAGACGCTCACGAAAGCAGTCAACGTCACCGATTGCGTGAACACCGAGGGATTGGTCGACGACGTCACGCTGGTGGTCGTGGTGTCGGCACTCACCGATTGTGAGAGGACCGCCGACGTGCTACTCGCGTTCAGGGAGTCGCCGCCGTAAAGGACCGTGACGTTGTGACTGCCCAGGCCAAGACCCGACGTCACAAAGGAAGCATGACCCGTATTATCGAGGGACACGGCCGCCAGCAGACTGGAACCGTCATCGAAGTAGACGGTCCCCGAGGGTGTCGACGCTCCCGCCCAAGGCGTGCCCAGAGCCACGGCGGCCGTGAACGTGACCGACTGTCCCACAACCGAGGAAGCAACCGTCGACGTGACGACCGTCGTCGTGGCGTTCAGGTTGACTGTCTGGGCCAACCCGGGCGAGATGCTGCCCTCGTCATTGGCGTCGCCGTTGTAGACGGCGGTAATGAGGTGGCTCCCCGCTGGCAGGGTCGTCGTGGTGAAGGTGGCCGAGGCGGCGGCAAGAGGCGCCGAGCCCAGCACCGTCCCATGGTCCATGAACGTCACCGTCCCAGACGGAGTCCCCGCGCCGGGAGCGACGACGATCACGCTCGCCGTGAACGTCACCGCCTGACCCGCCAGTGCCGGCGTCCCCGAGGAGACAATGGCCGTCGTTGTCGTGTTGACGTTGATCCCCTGGGACAGGCTTAAGGACGTACTGGCTTGGTGGACCGCATCACCACCGTAGGTCGCCGTGATCGAATGGCTGCCGAGCGCCAGTGAGGACGTCGTCAGCGTGGCCTGGCCGTCACTCAGGGGGACCGTCCCCAAGACCGTCGAGCCATCAGCGAACGTGACTGTTCCCATCGGCGTCCCCGCGGCTGGGAGAGAGCCCACCACGGCCGCAGCAAACGTCACCGATTGTCCGACCAGCGCCGGGGATGCAGAGGATGTCAGCGTCGTCGTCGTCGCATCGAGGACAATTACCTGCGATAGCATCGATGACGTGCTCGTTAGGTCATTTGCGTCACCGTTGTAGACGGCCGTGATCGCATGCGTGCCCAGGGTAAGCGAAGACGTTGTCAGCGTCGCCTGCCCCGTACCGTCCAGCGCTGCCGTCCCGAGCACCGTCGATCCATCGCTGAAAGTCACCGTCCCCGTCGGGATCTCCGTGACGTTCACGAGCGGGAAGGCGACCGCGGTGAAGGTCACGGGCTGGCCGACAACAACGTCCTGAGCCGACGACGAGAGCGACACCGCCGTCGGGTCGGGATTGACCGTCTCAGCGAACGATTGCGACGCACTCCCCTGGTCGTTCGCGTCTCCGTTGTAGACCGCGCTCAGCGAGTGATCACCCACCGCCAGGGCGGAAGCAGTGAATTGGGCGAAGCCCGACGAGTCCAGCGTCTGCGTGCCGATCACCGTGCCGCCGTCCAGGAACGTGACGGTGCCCGTCGGCGTGCCCGTGCCGGGCGAACTCACGAGGACAGTCGCATCGAGCTTGATGGACTGACCGACGTCGATCGACGAGGGCCCTTCGATCCCCAGCAGTACGGACGTCGCGGCGAGCGGGTTCACCTGAATCGTCACGGTGGCGACGTTGCTGTCCTCCGCACCGTCGTTGGCTTTGTACGTAAAACTGTCGGTCCCCGAAAAACCCGCCGCCGGTTGGTACACGAACGACCCGTCCGCGTTGAACGTCAAGGCGCCTGAGGAGGGGTTTGCGACCAAGACGGCGGTCAGCGCGTCTCCGTCCGGGTCGCTCGCGGATGCCAGCACACCTGGCGCAGCGGTCGTCAGGGTGCCGTCCTCTTCCACAGTGTACGAGACGTTCGAAACGACCGGAGGTGCGTTGACCGTCAATGTGACCGTCGCCGGGCTGGAGCCTGCCTGACCGTCGTTGGCCTGGTAGGTGAAGCTGTCGGGACCGTAGTAGCCCGACGCGGGCGTGTAGGTGAACGAGCCGTCAGGGTTCACGACGACAGCGCCATGGGCCGGCCCGGCGACGAGGCTGGCCGAGAGCGACAGGCCGTTCGGGTCCGTAGCGCCGACCAGCAGGCCCCCCCCTGCGCTCTCGGTCAGCGACTGGTTCTCATTCGCGGTGTACGCCTGATTGACCACCAAGGGGAGCCCGTAAACCGTCAGGCTGACCGTCGCAACGTTCGAGTTGAGTTGGCCGTCGTTGGCCTGATAGGTGAAGCTGTCGGGACCGTAGTAGCCCGACACGGGCGCGTAGGTGAACGAGCCGTCGGCGTTGAGCGTGACCGCTCCATGGCTCGGACCGGAGACAAGTTGGGCGGTGAGCGGATCGCCGTCGGGGTCCGAGTCGTTGAACAGCACTCCCTCGGGCTGGTTGAGGGAGGAGTTGTAGGCGACCTCCCCGGTCAGTGCCGGAGTTGCCCCCTCACTATGCTGCGTGAACGTCGCCGCGAACGCGACGATCTTGCCGCTCGCATCGTAGACGGCTTGGAGCACCGTGAACTGGCCGGTCAGCGTGTTGCTCCCGCGTCCGTCGCCCGCGATGTCGAGCCCGGGCTGGGTCCCCGTCTCGAACGGCCAGCGCACCGCGCCGGTGTAGCTTCCCGGCGTAAGCCTCCCATAATTTGGGGCCGCGAAATCAAGCGACCACGACTCGCCCGCCGGGCCCGAGACGTCGACCTCGACCGTGTTCGTGTACGCGCCACCGCTACGGACCTGGGCCGTGATCGTGCTGCCGCTTGGGGTAAAGTTGTACGACTTGCCCGCACCGATATAGTCGCCCGGCTGGCTATTCATGGTCACGAACGTCTGGCCCGCGGCGGTCGTCAGCGACGTGTTTTCCACGAGCGTGTAGGCGTCGTTCGCCGCCAAGGGCGGCTGGTTGACGTGGCTGACGGTGATCGTGTCGGTGACGTAGGTGCTGTTGGCCTGGCCATCGGTGACGTAATAGTTGAACGAGTCGGTGCCGTAAAAATTGTGTGTCGGTACATAGGTGAACGAGCCGTCTTCGTTCACCGTGAGCGTGCCGTGGCTCGAGTACGAAGTCACCACGGGGGTCAGGGCCAGGCCGTTCGGGTCGGTATCATTACCCAGGATGCCCGGAGCGCTTACGATCAGCGTGGTATTCTCGGGCGTCGTGTAGCTGTCGGCGACGGCTTTGGGAACGCTCGACTGGACGCTGCCGAAGTCGATGCCCGACGCGGTCGAAGTCCCGGACGTCGTGACCGAAACATTGCGAAACTGGTGGTAATCGGACGTGCCCGTCGACTTCCAGGTCACCGACGTGAGGTTAGTGAATCCCGTAAATGTCTCCGTCTGGAACCCAAGCTGGTTGCTCAGCGTGAACGACTGCTGGACCTGCGAACCGTCAGCGCGCGTCCCCGTAAACGTCACGGTCGGGGTATAGATGCTGTTCCAGATCGTCGAGAGGTCGATCGAACTGAGCGTGAAGGGGCCGCCGTTGTCCGGTGTGAGCGAGATGGTCACCGGCGCCCACTCCGACGTCAGTGCGGGCGCCCCCGCGTAGCGCACGGTGTCCGTGCTCCCGTAGATCCGGAAGACGTCCGACGGCTGCCCTTGGACCGAGGTGTTGAACGTGAAACCGTCCTCGTGATACGGACCGATCGTCTTATCGGCCGTGGTCGCCAAATTGTCAAACGTAAAGACGTGCGAGCTCGCGGCCGTCAGGGTCACCGCTTGCTCGCGAACCGACCCGGGCGCCGACTGCTGCCAGCCCGACGGGAGCACCTCCGCGACGTAATACGTCCCCGGCACAAGGCCGCTGAACGAGTAAGAACCGTCGGCCCCCGTCGTGGTCGAAACCTCCCCGTTGTCGAGGACGCCGTCCTGGTTCTGGTCGAGAAAGACCGTCCGCCCGACGAGCGCCGGCTCACCAGTCTGCCGCGCGCCGTCGCCGTTGAGGTCGTTCCAGAGCGTGCCTTGGATCGAACCGGTCGCGGGAGCAATTCGCGTTTCCAGCCACTCCAACACCAGCCGAGCCCGTGACGCCCGACGAGTTGATCGGAACCGACAATGACGGCGGGAGCAACCTTGCGGATGCGTCATTTGGTCTCTCCACGAAAGAGCGTTGAGGTCCACCGGATCGGCGCGCAGCCGACCCGTCGTGGGGGGGTCCACCGTTCCGCTGACAGTACGAGAGAGCTCGCTACGATCTGAGGCTGAGCGATCTCCGGCGCTTCGGTTGCGACGAAAATCCTTGATCGCGCGCCGTCGATAAAATGATCTTTTCTCATCTTACCTGTGCCGGAAGTCGCACGACAAACTCCTTATAGCAAGCTCAAAGCGCCGGCTCAAGCGATTTTTTTATGAAGACAATCGCTCACTCGTCCCCAAATCCTTCTCGGAGACGAAGGGGGGATTTCGGGCCCACCTCGTTCCGTCCCGCATCGAGCCGGCGCGCGTAGATCGGGAACGAACCTTGCCGCTCAAAGTACCGGTCGTCGAACGCGGTCAAGCTGGTCGCGTCGGAGCGCGATTGCGCGGCGACGTGGGTTAGACCGTCCCGTTCAAAGCGCCGAACGACCTCGGCCAGAAGGGTCGCACCGTCGGCCTCGTCGCGGAAGACAACGGAAAACATGCCATTCACACGTTTATGCCGTTCGCTTTCCGTCCCCATCGCGCCGAGCCGGAAGCAATGCCGCCCACGCCTCGGCCGCACCCGGGCGGACTGTCCTGCGCGCACCGCCTCCAACAGCGGGGCACGCAGGTCCGGGGCGTCCGGCAGGCACCAGGGGTAGCTGATCCGTCCGTTCGGGTTGAACACGGCATAGTCGGCCAAAGCGCCATCGCGCTCGGCGTAGAACTTCGCGCCCGGGCCGGGGTCCGACGCCTGGTATCGCCGGGCGATCTCCGCGGCCGAAGCCGGCTTGATGCCCGGCAGGCCCCCCGTAGCGTGGTTGTAGATCCGCGCTTGCGCCTCTATGGCTCCCCGCTCGCCATCGTGGTCCCACCCGGCGCGTCTGTCACGGGCCATCCCAGCCAGCGCCTTGAGAACGCCGCCGGGCCGAGTACGATGGGTCCCTGCGCACGCCTTTCGCGTTCGGGCGCGCGCACGACCTACGTGGGAGCCTCCGACCGATGCCCAACCGCCTCCTCCCGCCCAAAGCCCGCCCCGCCCTGGTAACCCTCGGCCTGCTCGCGACCCTCGTTCCCCCGCCCGCCCGCGCTGACGATCCCGTCACGCGACTCTACACCGCGAGCGAGCTCCCCCGCCTCGCCCAGGGAGTCGCGCTCCCCCGCGAGGGTTCGTACACCCTCAAGGTCTGGGCCCCCGAACGCCAGCGCTGGTCGCTCGCCGTCGAGGGGGCAACCGTGACGCTCACCCCGAAGGACGAGGGAAACACCACCGCGCCCACTTGGCAGACCGTCGGCACCGTACCCGTCGCCGCCAAAACGCCACTCAAGCTCGTCGTCGCCCGCCCCAAGGAAGCGCCCGCAACCGACAAGGACCAGCCGAAAACCAAAGACAAAGAGAAGAAGGGTGCGCCCCCGGTTCCGGCCATCGTGGCGCTATCGACCGATCCCTCCTACGACCCCGGCCTCGCGCTCGAGGTCGTCCGCGGCCGGCTCGACTCGGTCGAGCCCCCCGCCGACCCCCGGCGCACGAAGGTTCGGACGAACTGGGAAGGTGCCGACTTCAAGGCGCCGGTCTCCGCGGAAGCCTGGCGCGAACGAGCCCGGGCCGTCCGCACCCACCTCAACATCACGACCGGTCTCTGGCCCGAGTTCCCCCGCACGCCGCTGAACCCCAAGGTCTACGGCAAGCTCGAGCGCGACGGCTACACGATCGAGAAAGTCGTGCTCGAGACGTTCCCCGGTTTCACGCTCAGCGGCAATCTCTATCGCCCTACCGGCAAGACCGGCAAGCTCCCCGGCATGCTCTGCCCGCACGGCCACTGGCCCGTCGGCCGCGTCGAGCCCGAAGTCCAGCAGCGCTGTATCCGCTGGGCCAAGCTCGGGTGCGTCGTCTTTCTGTACGACATGGTCGGCCGCGCCGACGGCGAGCCCTTCGGCCACGCGTTTCTCAACGACCGCCTGAACCGTTGGGGCCTGAGCCTCGTCACGCTCCACACCTGGGACAGCCTCCGCGCGCTCGATTGGCTCACGAGCCTCCCCGACGTCGACCCCGCGCGCATCGGCTGCACGGGCGAGTCGGGGGGCGGCACGCAAACGTTCCTGCTCACGGCGCTGGACGACCGCATCAAGGTCGCCGCCCCCGTCGTGATGGTCTCCGACACCTTCCAGGGCGGCTGCACCTGCGAGAACGCCGCCGGCCTGCGCCACGGGACCGACAACGTCGAGTTCGCCGCCCTGACCGCCCCGCGCCCGCTAAAGCTCGTAGGAGCCACCGGCGACTGGACGGCCAAGACGATGACCAACGCCTACCCGGCCATCCGCGGCGTCTATGCCCTCCTGGGTACGACCGACCGCGTCAGTGCCGACGTGTTCGACTTCCCCCACAACTACAACCAGACCACCCGCAACGCCGTCTACGGTTTCATGGCCAAGTGGCTCCTCGGCATCGACGACGCCTCCAGCACCAAGGAACGCCCGCAGATGCCCGAGCGGGCCCAGGATATCTACACGTTCGACACCGAGCATCCCGCCCCCTGGGGCTACAACCGCCCCGATCAGCTCGAAGCTTACCTCGTACGAACCCGCCAGCAGCAAATCGCCTCCCTCGCCCCCTCGGCAAACGCCGAAGCCGCGGCCCCCTGGCAGGCGGCCCGTTCGCTGCTCCTGACCATCCTGCGAGAGCGCGTCGGGCTCGTGAACCCGGGACCGTCGGAACTGACATCCGTTGAGGTGCGCCGGGCGTCGCGGGAGGGCCTGACGATCGTCCACACCAACGTCGGCCGCAAGGCGACGGGGGAACGGATCCCGGTCGTCCGACTCATCCCCGCACACCCCTCCGGCCGGCTGACCGTGATCGCCAGCCCGCACGGCAAGGCGCACCTCGTCGCCGAGGACGGCCGGCCGATCCCGCTGGTGCGCAACCTGCTGGAACGCGGGCAGAGCGTCGTCGGCTTCGACCCCTTGTTCGTCGGCGAGTCGCAAGACCCCGCGGCCCCCGCCGACCACCGGCCCGACACCGTGCACTACGAGGCCTACAACCCCGCCCTCCCCTGCGACCAGTTGCAGGACCTCGCCACGGTGCTCGCGTGGTCACGCTCGCAGCCCGACGTGCGCGAAGTGAGTCTCGTCGGTGAAGGGCGCTCGGGCCCCCAGGTTCTGCTGGCCCGACCCGTCCTGGACGGAGTCGCCCGGACCGTCGTGAACCTCCATGAATCCGCGGACGGCGACGGCTCTGCGGCCCCGACCGACACCACCGAATTCCCCGGGCTGCTCCAGTTCGGCGGCTTGAAGGTCGCCGCCGCGCTGAGCGCCCCCGCCCCCCTTTGGATCTACAGGACCGGCCCGGCGTTCGACCGCGCCTGGCCCGAAAAGGCGTACTCACGGGACGACGCCGGCTTCGCGCTCCGTCTCGACGCCGACCGGCCCGACCCGGCCGTCATCGCCCGCTGGATCGACACCGGCGAACGCTGAACCCCGACGCGCGCTGACCTGTGGGGTGCATGAAATGCACCGGTGCGTTCCACGCACCCGACACCAATACAGCCTGGCCCCACCACCACGTCTCCAAAGACTCGCGCAACCCATTCCACCCGCGGTCCCGGTCGACCCATCAAGGGGACGACCGGGCCCTCTCGTCATTGGCGCATCCCCACTGATCGCTCGTGCGCACGCTCGGTCGCGTTGACGCCGCGCGCACGTGTTGGGGAATCGAGGAAACGTCCGTGTTGATTTTTCGCCACCTCTCCCTGGTCCCACGGGAAGGCGACTTATATTCGGCACTTACCAAACGGGGGCCACACCAAACACCCGCCAGGCCGGAGCAGAGGCTCAAGCCGAAGGACCACCTTGATGAACCTTCTCAATTCGCTCAGCAAGATCTTGAATTCTATGCGAAGCTTCGGGAACCGCGGAAGAGAGAAGGGAATCGGCAACAAGTCGAACCCGTCGATCGAGCGGTTGGAGTCGCTCTGTCTCCTCAGCACGTTGCAAACAATCGTCGAACCCACCGTCAGCGTGGGGCCGACGCTCACCAACTTCGGCACGTCCCCCAGCGCCTACGAAGGGCCGCAGGCGTTCTCACCGACCGTCCCCCTCTTCGACCCGTCCCTCGGGACCCTCGTCGCCATCAACGTCAGCGGCTCGGCCCAGCTCGTCAGTCAGATCGGCGTCGAGAACCTGAGCAACTCGTCCCCCGCGACGATCACGGCCGACACCGCCGCTGGTTACGAAGTGGACGGTATCAGCTCGAACCCGATCACCGGCACCATCACCGGCAACTCGCAGACCTTCAACGCGACGACCTTCGACGGCACCATCGACTACTCCGGCTCGAGCGGCCACACCTTCGCGCCGAGCACGGCCACGTCGACGATCTCTGAGACCCTGTCCTCCCCGTCCGACCTCGCGTTCTTCACCGCGACCACCGGCCACACGTCGATCACCCCGACACTCTCCGCCACCGGCCAGAGCAGCGTCACGGCCCCCGGCGGCAACCTCGCCACCTCAGTGATGACCAAGGCCTCGGGCCAACTGACGATCAGCTACGAATACATCGCCCCGACCCCGCCCAGCGTCGTCAGCGTCGTCCGCTACGGCGTCCACCGCGAGCAGACACAACTGATCGTCACCTTCAGCGGCAACGTAGACCCCGTCCAGGCGTCGAACGCCAGCAACTACCAGCTCCTCCGGCGCGGCGCCAACGGGCAATACTCGCCCACCACGGCCAGCACCATCCCGATCAAGCAGGTCATCTACAACGCCGAGACCAACACGGCGACCATCATTCCGGCCCATTCCTTCTCGTTCCGCACCAGCGTGCAGCTCACGATCAAGGGTGCCGTGTTCGGCTCGGGCGGGAAAGACTATTCCACGGTCTTCGGCGGCAAGTCCAGCGTCGGCGGCTTCATCTACCACAACTCGGGCCGCTTCTTCTCCGTCCAGAACGGCAAGCTCCAACTCCCTCAGACAACCCCGCCCCCCGGCTTCGTCACGACCCTCTGACCGACCGTCTCCATTCACAGGCATCCCATCGCACCGGTCGCGGCGAGTTCCCTCACCGGCAACCGGTGCGTTTTTTGCGCGGGCAAGACTCCGGATCGGTGTTGTTGCCCGCGCTGCGCGCAATTATAATCGGCGTGTCTCCAACGGGCGGCTAACTCAGCGGTTAGAGTGCCATCCTCACACGGTGGAAGTCGCTGGTTCGAATCCAGCGCCGCCCATTGCCTTTGCCTCAACTTCACACCCATCCGGCGCAGCCGGTCGGCGTCTGCGCGTCGGGTTCGCCTGAAACAAGTTTCTCACCGGCCCTCGGACGCGATCGACCCCGCCGACTGTCCGTAACCGCTCCCCCCGCCTGCACGCCAAGGAACGAACAACGGACCGCCTCGCGGGACAATTCCCCGCCGAGAGCAGGGTGACCGGCGAGAGGCTCGTCACGGTTTCCCGTTCCGCTTCACTCTCTTTTCGACACGAACGACGTTCGTCCATTTCACGCACCGTCCCAAGTCGATTTGTCCGCAATTTCTTGTGTGAGCCTGCGCGACACAAGTTCCTATCTGCGTTCACGATTCTGAATTTCTTGGATTTCTTGTATAAGTTGCACCCCTACCTCCGTCCCCGCTCTCCGACCCGGTCGACCGTCTTCGCGGTCAAGGCCCGCAACCGGAGCCTTGGGAATGCCGGCGCCGACTCGCTCGCTCGCCTTCCCCCGTGGCCGAACGTGGCGGCAAGCCGGCGCACAGCTCGCTGCGAGTCCGCCGTCCGCCATGAACGAACCCGCCATCGAGGTTCGTGCGCAGCCTGTCCCCTCTACCCCTATATGCTGCACCAAGTGGGTTGTTCACCCCCCTCAGCCTCGTCGCATCCCGTGACTCAAGCGAGGGATAGAAAAAATGGGACGTGGGTTGTTCGTCGTCCTGCCGCCCGCGGCGATCAGCCGGATACCAGACCGCCACCGAGCCGCGGCCCACCTGCTCGCCCCCCCGACACGATTGTGCTCCATGCTGCCGGCGTGCTGCGCGTGAATCGAAATCCTCTCCCCCTGGGAGACGGTGGCCGCGCAGCGGCCGGGTGAGGGCGAAACGGGACACGCACCCGCTTGGCACCCTCCCCCCGATCCGCCGAAGGCTTGGACGTGACCGCGAGCGGGTTGTTGTTGCGGACCTGGCCGCACGTCTTCAACAAGGTCATCCCGACCTTCGCGCACACCCTGAACGCGTGGCCTCTCCTTATCTGCGCCATACCGGGTTGCGAGTCGGCATAAGAATAACTACGATCCAGGAACGTCCTGATCAGGGCGGTCAACTCCTCTCCACGTTGAAAGGATAGTCCCATGAAGCGGGTCGCACTGTCGCTGGCGGTTTTCGCATTCGGCTTCCTCGCCGTGGCGCATGGTGCCACAGTCGTCATCCCGAGGGACTACAAGCCGTTCAAAGTGAAGGAGTCGCAACTCGTCCGCCTCCTGGCCTCGGGAATCGCCGGCTCGCAATTCAAGGCGAAGGTCGAAGGCCCTGCCGAAGTCGACTCGGAGAACACCGAGATCCTGGTTTCCAACGGCCAAGTGCTCATCGGATCGACGGTCAAAGAGTTCAACCTGAAGCCGAGCGGGAAGGGACACGTGAAAGTCACGATCACGACGACGTCGCCGATCCCTGATGTGAAACCGGTCGAGGTCGTCTACGCGTTCGACGTCGAGTGACCGGAAACGCCAACGGCCGCCCGTCGCTGACTGGACATGCCAGTGACGGGATGCGGTTCTCACTGAGTTGCGAGAATGAGCGGCGTCCGTGAGAGCCCTTGTGGCCGGCGGTACGAACTTCATCGGTCCGCCCGTGGTTCGTCGGCCGGTCAAACACGGGCATGACGTCGCCGTTCACCACCGACGGCATTCTTGGACGAAACTGCCACTCGGCATCGAGCGTATCCTGGGCGACAGAAACGATCTCGGTCTCAGGCCAAAAAGGAAGCAAAGACAGGCACTGGATTCTCGTTCGGTGTCCAGCATACAACGCCAGCCCTCTCCTCTCAACTTCGCCGGCGCGGCGGCAGCCTCCTGGCCGAGTTTCCGCTCCCGGCCGTCTGCAAGATCCGGCGCCCTTCATGACCCTTCTCTCACAAACGCCTGAGACCGCAGATGTTTGGCAGGGGATCTGATAGACTCTCCGATCGGGCGTCATCTTCGAGATCACTGCCCAATGCCCTTGAGAACGAGCGGGCCCAGATGTTAAAGTTCGGCATCTAGCCCCCGTCGTAGCGCCGCAAGCAAGAGGACCGGACCCCAAGAATGGCGAGGATCTTCGACAACATCGACCAGTCGCTCTTGCCGGCGCTGCGCGAGACGCTGGCGCTCGCCGATCGCGCGGATTAAGGCAGATCGGAATAGCTATCCATCGGTGTGCTGGTTCAGCGTGAAATGGAGGAACCGGGGTTGGGAAATAGGGGGGACTGAACTGGCGAGCAGAGCACGCCGATTTAGCGCTTTCGTACCAATCACGAAGGGAAAGACGGGGCGGCATCGTGCCGCCCTCCTTCGCTCTTGGTCCCTGGGTCGGCGCTCGGGTCCTGTCGCCACGGAGCCCCATCCTCTCCGCCCAGGCCATCGTCCTTCGTAGCGCTACGTCGGATCGACGGCAACGATCAAGTTCAAAATCACTTGGTCGCCGAGTTGGCCTCGCGGGCCTCTTGCCTCCTTTCGCGAGCCACCTCCAGCTTCCGATCGCGCTCGGCGAAGATCACTGCCTCGCGGCCGGCAAGTTTATCGGCGGGAGTGATCTAGCCGATGGCCCTGTGAAGCCTCTCTTCGTTGCAGCGTCGGACGTCGTCGGTCACGGGCCGCGAAGCGTCTTCCAGCACAGTTGCACCCCCGGCCGGATGCGCTCGGATTTGACGGAGCGGTGCCAGCGCTCATGAAGATGGAATTGCTGAGGACCAAGACACCGGCGATGGTGCGCAAGGAGATCGCGACACACCAGCTAGCGTACAACTTCACCCGCGGGCTGTTAACTAAGGCCGCGCGTGTCCACGATGTGAAGCCGCGGACGTTGAGCTTCATGGGCGCGGTGCACGCGACGCGCGCATTTGAGAAGAGTCCTCTGTACGATCCGAGGCAAATCGAAGCGGACCTCCCACGTCGGTTGGAACTGATCGGTAAAAAGCGATTGGAAGACCGCCTGGATCGGTACGAACCGCGGGCAGTCACGAGGCGTCCGAAGCCGCACCCGCCTAACGATGACGCGGAAGGCGGTCAGACGCCTCATAGAACGCGGTACGATACCATATTAATACTATCTGAAATTTAGCATCAGATCACTGTAAGCGCCGATGCGGTAACGCGTAGGGCTATTCCCGTGCCACTCGCGCATGGCCCTTTTTCCGCGGCCGAATTGAAGTCGTTCTCAGGATCGCCGCCTCGCCGGGGACTGTCGCCGTCTCGGCAAGGTGCGGCGAGTCTCCCTCGGCCCCGACGGAGTCTCGCTCCGCTCTATTGACTCCGCCTCCGGGCTTTGATCCAATGACCCGTGCGTAAGCGACTTATGAGTTCAGCTTCCGGCAGTTGCTACTCGTGTCCGGTGTTTCATCAGCGCAATCGAGATCGGGCTGTCGACGGAAGCGGTGATCCTGGTCTCGTCTGGGCTTCTGGCCCAAATCGGGAACGAATGTCTCTGCACGCGCGATAAGCGACCGCCCAACCCTCTGGAGCTTCATCGATGAGCACCAAACTGGCCGCGATCGTCTGGCCCAACAGGAAGATTTATTTCTTCAAGGGTAATCTCTATTACCGCTACGACGTCGCGACCGAGAACACGGATCAGGCAGCACATCCGATCACCGGCAACTGGCGCGGAATCTGGTCGGACGGAATCGACGCCGCGGTGATATGGCCCGGCAGCCCTCAGGGGAAAGCCTACTTCTTCAAGGGCAACGAGAACACTCGCTTTGACATTGCAAGCGAGAAGGCCGACGAAGGTCCGATTCCCATCGAGAGAAACTGGCCTGGAGTTTGGCCGGACGGGATCGACGCCGCAGTTTCTTGGCCCAACGGCAAGGTCTATTTCTTCAAGGGCCCCGACTATGTCGGATTCGATTCCGCCACCGGACGAATCGACGGGGGCGTGCGGCGAATCGCGGGCAATTGGCCTGGAGTCTGGAACGGCGGCTTCGAGACGGCCCTGGTCTATCCCGGCGCTTCACCGGCGAAATACGCGTATTTCTTCAAGGGGAGCGAGTATCTCCGCTTTGACATCGCGGCGAACAAGGTCGATGCGGGGCCTTCGCGGATTGCCGACAACTGGAGAGGCCTGCCGTTTTGATGTCGTTCGTTGAGCGCGCGCGAATCTTGCAAGCGTACCGGAGGAAGCAATGCGCGCTTCCGCAAGGCGCGGACCCTCCTCCCGTCTGACGCCATGGCGCGAAGGGCTCACGTGGCCTGGCGAGTACGAGTAAGCCGCCTACGCGGAGCCGCCGTCGGCGCGCCGGCCCTTCACAGCGAGCCGGTGCGAAGGTGTCAGTGCGCGTGCCACCGCGGTCGGTAACGTCCTGGTTCGGATCTCGACGAGACGCGTCTGATTGCCCCCGTCCTATACTGCTCATTTCCTAGGCGAACCCACACATGTCAGCCTCCAGAGAGCGTCCGTCTCGCCTTTCGGCAACGACGAACGTCGCGGCCCCGGTTGCGATGGCCGAGGATTTCATACGCTGTGTTCCAGGCGGTACTAACGACCAGTTGGGTCTATACGGGCCCGCGGGGATGCACGTGACCGTGGAGGTCGCCCGATCGAACGATTCGGGAGGACACGTCGGCCACACCGACTCAGATCCTCGTGCCGCAGGCAGTGTCGAGCCCACGGCATTCGTCATGGAGCCAGGCCATGAGACGCTGGCGACCAGCGTGCGCATCAAATTCACCGCCCCCGAGGTGGCGGGCAACTATACGATCATCGCTCGGAACGGCGGCCTGGCACTCGAGACTGCGGTGGTCGTCGGCATCGAGGGCCTGGAAGCACTGAGCTCGTCGGACCGTATCAGCCTACTCGGATCCACGCCGTCGCATCCGTCGGCTCATTTCGGTACGAAGCCGTTGATCGAGGCCCTCAAACGCCTTGGCGATGCGTTCCAAAGTCGCTTTGCGAAGCCTCTTCCGGTGGGAAACATGAGCCTCGAGCACGGAGGTCTGTTCGACATCAACGCCGACTGGATGTCACCCTACACCGCCCATCGCGACGGTCATGCCGCGGACATTCTCCTGGCCGGCCTGACGGCCGAGGAGCGAACGTGGCTCAAAGACACTGCACGAGAACTTGGGTTCGAGGAGGGGACATGCGAAGCGCACGATGGGGAACCCTGGCACATCAAATATGCGTCTGACAGCGCACCACCCCCGGACGGAGGTTCGGCCGTCAAGCCAAGAATCATCGCTCACCAGATGGGATCGATTGCGCAGCCCGGTCCGGAGATCCCCCGGGTCGGCGATACGTACGTCGCCCGTCTGGCGGTTGACGACGAGTCGGCGGGGCAGCCTCCTCCGGCGCTGCCGACACTCGCGCCGGAATCCCACGTGGGGGCGCCGAGCCACGCGGAAGAGGCTTCAGGCATGGCGGGCGACTGCTTCATGATGCTCGAGCTCAAGCTCTCTGCCGAGGCGATCAGAACCGGTGTTTCCACTCTGACGCTGCCTCCGTATCTGGTGGCGTACAACAAGGAGCTCCAGCTTCTGAAGCGCGAGGATCTCCGAATCGATTTCCAGAACCCCGAGGGTGGCCTCAAGGCTTTGGCGACCGGCGGCACCTCGGTCTTCATCAAAGCGCTCGATGACTTCGTTGGCGGCGCCGTCACCTTGACGATCAATGAACTGAAAGCCGAGTTGCAGCTCGCCCACGTTGATTTGATCAGAGACGATCGCATCGCATTCATTCTTCCGCATCGAAATGAGGGTCAACCCGAGATGCCGCGATTGATCGCGCGGCTTCCGGGCGGTGACTCGGGGAAGAAGGTGCAATGGCGACTTCAGATGCAATATAACCGGGGCAATGGCGAACGCCCGGATCGCAACTTGCCCGAGGACCGCGTCGATATTCCCGGGCAAGCCGACGGGCCGCTGGCGGATGGGGTTGAGCCTCCCTTCACCGCGCCGATTCCCGGCAATGAGGAGTGGAGCATCTTCGACTCGGACGAGTGGAAACGGGAAGTTGCGCAGGGATTCTTCGGCGGCGATGGAGAACTCTACTGCCGCATCGACGGCCGCCCTCCCACCTTGATCGCGAGGTTTCATATTCGCGGCATCAATCCCGATAACGTTCGAGCGCGAACAGTTATTGATAATCTTGCACGTCCTGACGCGACCCGTTTCTCGTACGCGATCGCCAAGGAGGAGACGGGCGAGTGGCGGGTCAACGGCAGCCTCTACAACCAGTTCCTGGCAAACCCGAGCGATCCTCACGCGGGGCTGCCGACCTGGAACCGAGATTCGCACGGACCCGGTGGCTATGGCATTTTTCAGATCACCGGGTCACCCAAGAATAACAATGAGAACATTCCCCGCGGACAGATCTGGAACTGGCAAGACAACATCCGAGCCTACGTCGCGATCCTGAGCGATGAGAGCAAGGCGGAATTGGCGCAGCGATTCTATGATCGCGTGAAAGAACGATCCGATCGGCATGCTCTTGCGTTCGAGGAAGACCCGCCGCACGAGATCACCGCGGGAATCCACTTCTTTACCTCCGATCTCGCTATTTGGATTACCGCCTATAACGGATGGGGTGGGAAGATCGATGATCGCTACCTGTTTGACCCGGACAAGGAGGCCGGACTGACTCGATTCCCAGCGGCTCAGACTAAGCGGTGGTATTGGAATCCTCCCAACAAGAACGAACACGCCAACGCGTATCAATCGTATCTCGACAAAGTTGAGCAGGAGATGGAAGATCTCTCCGCCCTCGATAATGCGCAGGCTGTCATCGACGCCTGTATGGAGAACTGGGAAGCCCACCAGAGCGACTGCTCGGGGTTCGTGAAGGCCGTGGCAGCCGAGCTCCGAGTGCCGATGCCTAACGTGAACGCCGATCAACTGATCGACTTTCTTGCGACGTCGACCGAGTGGCAGGAATTTACGGCGGGCGACGGCGTTGCAGCCGAAGAGGCCGCGACGGAAGGGATGCTCGTGATCGGCGGCCTCAAGAGCCGCGATCTGGGTGACGCGCACGGTCACGTCGTCGTCGTGCTCTGGGGTGAACTGGCACGTGGGAAGTACCCGCGTGCATCATGGGGAAGTCTCGGGAAGCACCAAAGGCGCGACTCCTCCGTGAATTATGCATTCGACGAAGACGCGCGCGATAATGTCCGGTACTTCCGCCGAAAGTTCAACCCGTAGGCATGCCGGGCTCGGCGAAGGAACTGTTTTGCTTCAGCCGGAAATGGAGAGACGCCCCACCCGAGTTATACGACAACTCGGCAGGAGTCTCACCATGCGGAAGCCCCGGAAGAACTATACGCCTGTCGAGAGGGTGGCCATCCTTCGGTGTCATCTGATCGATCATGTCCCCGTCTCTGACCTCTGCGACGAGCATCAGCTCTCGCCCACGCTGTTCTACGCCTGGCAGAAGCAGTTCTTCGAGAATGGCCCCACCGCCTTCGAGCGCAAGAACGCCGCTCCCGAGAGCCAGCACAGAAATGGCGGCGAGTCCCTTTTGACATCTATAGCGCCGTATGAGTTCAAGCAATTGCAGCTCCTGACGCTTAACCCCGAGAGGATGGGGCAGCCGGCGCCTCAACAACGTGCCGTGGGCGGCTTGAAGCTGGCGAAAGACGGGTCCAATATCGCCGAGTACCTGCAAGAGATTCGCCAGCTCGACCTGGGTGCTGTCGAGGGCCTCGTCGAGGCGCTGCGGTACATCTTGCCCTACGTCGCGGACTTGCAACCCACGCTGACTTCCGAAGCGGAATGCCTCGAAGCCCTGAATCGCCTTCGAGAGTGCCAGACGTTCCAACGGTTCGAGCAACGTGTCACAGAGATCGGCTGACAGGGAACCAATTTGAGGCTGGTGGACCAGGAACGATAGGAGCCGGTCACGGCCGAGCGAAACGAAAGTCGTGAGTGGATCGACCCGAAGAACGATCCTCGATCCGTGGACGAACTAATCTCGGCAGCCCTGTCGGAGCCGGATGAGGATCTCGCTTGGGATGCTGTCGCTGCCTTGCACTGGCGAGGCTCTGACGACGTGTTGGACCGAGCAGTCCAGCTATGCCAGAGCGTCTGTGCCGTCGAACGGCGACTCGGGGCGGACATCCTTGGGCAACTCGGAGTTCCGGAGCGCACCTTTCCGAAGAAGTGCCTCCGTATCCTCCTCGAGATGCTCGAAGCGGAACGAGAATCCCAGGTTCTACCGGCCATTCTGATCGCCTCGTCCCATCTCAAGGATTCGCTTGCGATCGGGCCGGTAGTGCGATTCCGTCGCCATGCCGACTCTGAAGTTCGCTACGGTGTCGTCTTCGCCCTCATGGGACACGACATCCCACAGGCCCTTCAGGCTCTCATCGAACTCACCAGAGACCCCGAGGCCCATGTACGAGACTGGGCCACGTTTTCGTTGGGCACACAGGTCGAGACGGATACGCCGGAACTTCGACAAGCTCTTGCCGAAAGACTCGGCGATGATGACGATGATACCCGTTGCGAGGCGCTGGTCGGCTTGGCTCGGCGTGGCGACGAACGAGTGCTCCCAGCCCTTCACAAAGAACTTTCGTCCGAACTCGTCGGAACGCTCGCTGTCGAAGCCGCAGCCCTCATCGGAAGACCAGAGCTTCACCCGGTTCTCGTCGCTCTCGAAAGCTGGTGGGATGTCGATAAGGAACTGCTCGACGAGGCAATCCGAGCTTGCTCGCCTCGCCCGAAGCCTATGGCGTAACCGGCACTGGTGGGGGACGGGGATGACGGGACGGGCGCACAACCACTTGATGAAGCTCGGCGACAAGCGTGACGACGATCATGCCGATCTGGCCGTTCAAGCGACAGCAGGCCAAGGAACTCACGCCCGAACAGATCCGGGACCGCCTGATCGGTGCCGCCACAGGCCCGAGGCGGAAGCTCCGGGCTTTGTGCGATCGGTACAAAGACGAGGTCGCAGCCAACGTAGACCTCATGCGAAAAGCACCGGCGGGAATACCTACCGATCCAGCCTCTCTTGAACGCTACGTGCAACGCGGGTACCAGGTGGCGCTCGTGACGTCGAAGGCCACGTTGCCCTCCTCGATCGCGGCCGGAGGGCTTTCGAGGTGGTGCAGGCTTGACGCTGGGAGGGTCGGAGGACGGGGGCGCGATGAGTTGGTGGAGTTCAAGTGGAGCCGTGCCTCCAGGTCGGCGATGCGACGTTGGAGCGCAGCGTTTTGTTCGAGGAGACCAAGGATGAGCGCCTGCAATTCAGGCGGGGCGGCGTTCCAGAGCGGTTCCGGAATAGGAGGCGTCTGGCTCATGGCCCGGGATCGTAGCGAATGCTGCGAATCCGACAAGGCCAAGGCCGTGAACGCTTACCCGTGGGACGATGCAGATCGTCGGCCTTCGCACGCCGATCGCCACAACTCATTATACATAGTGATGTTCAACTATAAATCTCCGCATGCTTATGGTCGGTTGCCCATTCCGCCTATAATCCGCCAACTACTCGACCGGGTGGTCCGGATGGTAGCCTGAACGCTCAGGTTTTTAGAAAGTGCAGCAAGATGAGCGAGCCGGACATTTACTGGATCATGGAGAAGTGGCTTGAGCGCCACCCGGAAATCAAGACACGGACGCAAGACATTCGTGTGAGTCGGGGAACGATGACGTTGCCTCACGGCGGTAAGACAGACCTCATCGGTGCCACGATCATCGTCGGCGAAGACATCGAAGGATATGATCCCGCTGAGGATTTGGACCTCTACGAGTATTTTCTATCGGACGCTCAGGGTGATCGAGAACCGTCGCAAAATGGGTGATTCCGGATGCTGCTACCCTCACACGAACTCGAACAGTTCTTCAAGCTGCACCGGGCGATCATGTTCTTCGTGAATCAGCGCCTCGAGGTGATTCCCGATAGGATCACCACGCCGGAGAGATTCGCCGCCCTCTCACCGGAGGTCCGGGTCAAAGTTCGTGATGCCTTGAGTGCCAACCTCGATCTGATCCAGTCATTTGTCGATGAAAACCCGGCCCACTTCTCGGAAGACGAACTCGACATCGTTCGTTCCTGGCGGCATCTCGTGACGGGCAGGTTCTATGTCTTCCGTGAACTCAAAAGGTACACGGTGTTCCTTTCGACAACGTCCCCAGCCATCGCTTACGGCGTCCTGGCGCTTTCACAGCCGTTCGAGGACTTGATCGGGCCGAATCTGCCGGTGATGACGCAGACGGTTTTGCTGCCGTTCAAGAACATGATCGTCTATGACGGCCTGATGAGCAGATATAACATTTCCTTCGGTCCCGGCATCCGGCGAAATCTAAACCGGGATTTCAAGGATGCCAAAGCACGGCACGGGATCGTCACATCGCTGCCGATGTCGGCCACGACATTGCCGCCGACACCACCGAAAGCCAAGCCAGTCCCGAAGCCGCAGTCGAGGGAGGAAAAGAACGAGGCCCTGGCTGTTGTCATCGGATTGATCGACCAGTTTTGCAAAGAGCATCTGAACGAAGAATACGCCGTTCTTTGCCGCAAGCTGGCTGAGAAGCTGGGCCGCAAGCGCCCATCGCCCTTGCTTCAAGGAAGCCCGAATGCCTGGGCCAGCGGAATCGTTCGAGCCGTAGGTGGGGTCAACTTCTTGCACGACAAGAGCCAGACGCCTTACATGCGGTCAACCGACATCGACCACTATCTCGGAACCAGCCCAAGCAGGGGGGCGGCGAAGCTGGCGGCAATCCGCAAGATGTTCAAAATGCACCAGTTTGACCCGAACTGGACCTTGCCGAGCCGTCTGGATGACAACCCGATGGTGTGGATGCTTCAGGTTAACGGACTCGTGGTGGATGTTCGCCATGCTCCCAGGGATGTTCAGGAGATCGCCTTCAACAAAGGGCTGATCCCGTATATCCCGGCAGATCGGCAGCAAGGAGGGTGAACAATGGCGAAGAAGACATCGAAAATGTCACATGGAGCGGAAGAATCAATTCACGACGACGACGCTGCGAAGAAACGAAACATGAACGGTGGCGATTCGATGTGGTCACGCAAAGGGGCCACTCTGAGCGACAAGTCGGCTCGGCAGGAGTTCGGTCTGACACAACAGGAGATCATTGCAGCAATCCGAGTCGGCAAGTTGCAGTTCCGAGAAAGCAACATGCATGGCAACCCGTGGTATCGGCTATTGCGGCACGAAGTCGAATCTCTCGTCCGAGACAAGAGCGGGCAGGACCACCTGCACAAGAAGCAGCTCCAAAAGGAGTTGGCCGACCTCAACAAAGAAGCCAGGCGACTCACAACTCGCTTGAAAGCCATTGAACGGCGACGAGCTGAATTGATGAAGGAACTCGAGGGATAAACTGGACCAGTTGGAGTAGGACGATGGCGAAATCTACATCTAATCCGAACCCCTTTGTCGGTCGGTGGCGGATCGTCTCGATGAGTGCCTGGGACGCCGACTTCATCGACGAGGAGGAAGAGGGCTGCTTCGAGTTCGACGAGAAGGGACGTGGCGAGTTCCACTTCGGCTACGTTCACGGCCGTATGGACGGCCGCCTGACCACACGAGCCGGCGAGCCAGCCATCGAGTGGACCTGGGATGGGAACGACGAGATGGACCCGGCACAAGGCCGGGGCTGGGCCGTCGTGAAGGGCGACGACCTGCACGGCATGATCTTCTTCCACGGCGGCGACGATTCGGAGTTCGTGGCGAAGAAGAAGGCCCAGCGCCCGAGTTCGAAGAAGCCGAAGCGATGACGGTCAACCTCTTCAGCGACGTGCCCGGCGATCTACGGGATGAGCTTTTCACCACGCTGCTCGACGCCGCCAATATGCGAATCGAGCGCATTGTGTCGCAAGGCCACGCCTCGCCCGAAGGGCCTGGTACGACCAAGACCACCACGAGTGGGTCGTCGTCCCTGAAGGGGACGGTGAGGTTGAAGTTCGAGGATGAGACGGTGGAAACGAGGCCCCGCGAGGTCGTGAACATCCTGGTCCACCGACGGCACTGGGTCGATGGACGACGCCCGACGAGCCGACAGTCTGGCTGGCTGTCCACTACAGGGATGAGCGGTGAGTGCCATTGACCTCGAAGTTTTCGACGGCGATCTGCTCGATCAGGACGTGGACGTGATCGTCAACGCCTGGAATCGCAACATTCTCTCATGGTGGCTCCTGCTTCCCCAGGGCGTCTCCGGGGCGATCAAGAAACGAGGCGGTAGCGGCCCGTTCAAGGAACTCCGCAGGCATGGAGTGATCCCTTTGGGCGGGGCCGTCGCGACCTCGGCAGGCCGACTGCCGTTCAAGGCCATCATCCATGTCGCTGGGATCAATCTGTTCTGGCGGGCGTCCGAGCGATCGATCCGGGACTCCGTGAGGAACGCGGTCCAACTGGCGCATGAGAAAGGGTTCCGATCGATGGCGTTCCCGCTGATCGGAGCCGGTTCGGGTGGGTTTAACGAGGAACAGGCAAAGGCGGTCATGCTCGATGAACTGAGCAGGCTCGGCGTGCCGATGACGGTGAAGGTCGTTGTATACAAGATGGACACGACGTGACGGGTTAGCCGGTCCACGCGAACCAGGCCAAGACCGGCAGCAGCGCGAGCCAGCAGGCGCCGACGCCCCTCCCGGTCCGATCGAGCCAGGACGGTTCCGACTGCCAGCGCCCCCGCGCGGCCAGCACCACCCAGGCCGCGCCGACGGCCGTCGGGATGGCGACCGGCTTGAAGACCGACGGCACCCCAACCGTCAGACCGAGCGCCAGCGACGCCGCCCCGCACGCCCAGACGCCGGGCTGCCGCACGAGCTCGCGCCACGCCGGCCGGGGCGGGAGCAGCCTCATCGCGAACAGGACGACCGTGTAAACGATCAGGAAGAAGACCATCACCCCCGCAAGCTGCGAGCCGACCTGCCGGACCAGCGTCGTCTGGTGGAGGAGGAAGTCGCGATACGACTCCTCATGGAGCCTCCCCCACGCCACCTGGCTCATCCGCGTCCCGAGCCGTTCGATCTCCGCGCCCACCGGCAACAGCCCGACCGCCGTCGCCGCGATGAGGATCATGGCGTCCCGTAGCGTGAACCCGCGGTTTCGGCTCTCGGTCGTGACCACGCCGCACCTCCCCGGGATGATGTCTCTCCCGTGAAGTCTAACGGTTCGCCGGGCGCGGATCGATGAGATCTTGCGGGGAATTGGCGGGGGTGGGCGATGGGGCGGCGATCGGTAGCCAAGTCTGTGACCGGCCGAAGCCGATGGCCGGGTTGAGATCGGGGTTGGTTCGGGATTCCCCTGCGGAAAACGGAACCGGCACCTGTTATCCTCCAACGTGCCTCCCAAAGCTTGACGGTGAACAGCGAGGACATGGCAAAAACCATCGCAATCAACGGAATCCGCCTGGACGAGGTGCGCATGCCGCTGGAGCCTCAGAGCCCTGGTGTCGTGTCATTCTTGAGTTACCCCATGGGCAAGTTCCGCTTGTCGCGGAACGCGGCCAACATCTGTCTCGTCCTACCGGCCTGTGTGAGTGTGGAACTCTACCGAACCGGAATCCTGCCCCAAGACACTCATATCCCGGTCGAAATCTCCATTGGCGGTCGCTCCGCAGGTCGGTACGTGGTGAGTGACGTGCGCTACCCCATGCGGAGCGACAGTCCCCTCGGGGAGGTGACCTTCACGCTGACTCGCGTCCTACCGGCAAACGCTCGTGAGACCAGCAGACCACCGTTGTTGCGTCCCGAAGCCGCAGGCATCAAAACGTACGTAACCGATATCACGCACTACCTCGATGAAACCGGCGAAGTGGCGCCGATGCCTGGCCCAGCGCGCAAGCTGGCAAGCTTTCTCACGCTGCTGATTGAGGCAGCGACCGGCGCTCCTTCGCCGGCCGGAAATGACTCCGGAATTCGGTGCCGGACCAAGGCTTGCCGAGGATCGATCCGAACTTCTCTGCCATCGAGCCGGAACGAGATTTCCTGGCACTGCCCGATTTGCGGACACAACGGGGTCATCAGGAATTGGAACAACACGAAGTGGAACCAGTTGAATCATCCTGACGAACATGAATAATTAGAAGAGTTGTGCAAAGCGGTTCCAGTCTACGCATAGAACAGGCCACGCACTAAGGAACAGGCCGGGAATAACTGACACTTCTCGCTGAACACCAGCGCTCGGTGACCGGCCTTCGGACGGTCCTTGGAGTGCGAGGAGCTTGCTCCCGTTTTGGACGCACGCACCGGACCGAACACGCCCAGGTCGAGAACCACGTGCGGCTCGGTGACTTCGGGGACACCGCGGCGCGAAAGCGGGAGCAAGCTCCAGCACTCCAAAGCGGTCGTTACGACGGTCGGCGCGTCGTGGTGTTCAGCTCGGCCTGGAAGACACGCGGGGACGGAAAAAGGGGAGCGGAGGGAAGGTTCGCCGCCTTGTTCCGGCCTCGGAAGTCAAAAGGCTCACGCCATGCCCTCCGACCGCCGCGCGACGAAGCGAGCAAGCGAGGGACCGAGGAACAGCACGACGATCAGGCGGACGGTCTGCAACCCCATGACGAACGGCATGTCCACCGTCGTCGAGGCCGCGATGACGGCGGCCGAATCGAGGCCGCCGGGGCTCGTGGCGAGGTAGGCGGTCAGGATGTCGGTGCCGGCGAAATGGTGCAGCATCACCGCGACCGCGCCGCAGAAGCCGATCAGCAGGGCGATCGAGGCCAGGATCGGCGGGAACGATCGGGCCGCGTGGGCCAGGCCGCTGCGCGTGAAGCGGAGGCCCGTCCCCCACCCGAGCGCTGCGAACGCGGCGACGAGCAGCCCGCGGGGCAGGTCGATCTCCACGGCCCCCGAGGCGCGGAGGATCGCGCCGATCGCCATCGGCAGGATCAAGGGACCCGACGGCACCTTCACCCAGCGCGCGAGCATGAGGCCTACGCCCGCGACGGCCAGGGTCTCGGCCAGGGGCACCCAGCGCAGCGCTGGAAACAACAGCGGCTCGGGCCGGGCCGCCGCCGGGCCGTCGATCGCGAATCGGGCGATCAGCGAGGCCAGGAACGCGACGCAGATGACCCGCAGATACTGCATGAACGCGACGAGCCGGGGGTCGCCGCCGTGGGCCTCGGCCATCAGCATCATGGCGGTCGCCGCACCCGGCGACATGCCCCAGATCGCGGTCGTGCCGGGGAGCAGCCGGCGGCGGTTCAGCAGCCAGCCCAGCGCGCTGCTGGCCAGCAGCGTCGAGAGGGTCGCGACCAGGAAGATCGGCCATTGCCGCGCAAACGAGGCCAGCACGGTGCGCGTGACCAGGCCGGCGACCATGCAGCCC
>JARLIH010000325.1 GCA_031291845.1 Isosphaeraceae bacterium
TACGACCTCGACAACAATCTGGTCGCGACCGATCTCCCCAACGGCACCGTCGAGACACGACAGTACGACGCGCTCGACCGCCTCGTCTCTCTCCAGACCGCCACGGCTGGCGGCTGGGTCATCTCCAGCGACCACTACACGCTTGGCCCCGACGGGAGCCGTTGGTCGGTCGTCGAGACCGCCTCGAACGTCGGGAACACGGCGCATACCGCACGCACCGTCTATTACAGCTACGACGCGCTCGATCGTCTGACCCAGGAGTGGATCACCACCCCGGGCGCATTGGACTTCACCTATGACTACGCCTACGACCTGGCGGGCAACCGTCTGAAGCAGACGAAGATTCTCGGGTCTCCCACCGCGCCGCTGGGCGCAACTGAGTTGGACTTCTTCTACGACGCCAACGACCTGCTGGTCACGGAGACCGGCGACGAGTTCGCCGGCGGCGCCACGACCTCAACCAATCCCACCTTCACGGCCGTCAACGCGACCTACCTGTACGACGCCAACGGCAGCACCCTCTCCGTCAGCGGCACCGGCGTCGACCAGACGACCTACACCTGGGACGTCGAAGGGCGGATGATCGGTGCCACCGTGACTGCCCAGGGCACGAACGCGACGTACACCTACGACGACGCGGGGGACCGGGTCTCGCAGACGGTGGGCGGCACGACGACGACGTACTTGAACGACCCGAACGGTGCCTACGACCAGGTGCTGGAGGAGTACACCGGCGGCATGCTGGCGGCAACCTACGTACGCGGGCTGGACCTGCTGTTCCGGGACCGCACCACAGCGGGCGGCGGGACGGGGCTGTCGTTCTACGCCAAGGACGGCCCTGGGGAGCACGCGGGCGCTGACGAACTCCAGCGGTGCGGACACGTACAGGTACGACGCGTTCGGGAACCTGATCGGGTCCACCGGAACGACGACGAATGAGTTCCTGTTCGCGGGGCAACGATACGACGTAGCGCTGGGCCAGTACAGCCTGCGGGCGCGGTACTACGACATGTCGGTGGGGCGATTCACGTCGCGAGAGTCGTTTAACGGTAGCCCACCGGACCCACAATGGATGAACTGCTACGGATATGTGTACGCCAATCCGGCCAATAACGTCGACCCGACTGGACACTACGTGCTTCCCGGATGGGAGAGTTCTGTTGGCAGAATCGTCCACAGTTACCAGAGAGTACGAGGCACCGGGCGGCGTGCGGATCGGCGATCGGTGGGGGAATCGATGGACCAGCACGATCGCAGCGCAGATCACTGGTGTGGCACAACCCCTAAACCGCCTGAGGCCGGACGCAGCGGAGTTCGACCCAGTCGCCTATTCGAGCATAATCTATGAATTAAGCATGAGGATGATACAACCCAGGCACTTAGTCTGGACGATTCGGGACAAAGCGGAGGGATAGCGCAGATGGAAATCGGCATCAATCGGTTAATTAATCGTATTTAAATTATGTGACTAACTGGCATTTTATGTCTGGCCACAATCTCAATTTGTCGGCCAGCGTCTCAAGGCCTTCGGGATCGTCGGTGCCGATGATCCGCATGGCATCGACCGGATTCCGAGGAACCGGGGGCGCGTGCCGCGCGGCCTCCAAGTCGGGCTTGAAATGGGTGAGCCCGGCCGCTAAGCTTTGCGATACAAAGTTGCCCCGGAGAGGGGGGCGGACCGCCCAAGGGACGCAAACCGACGAGGCTTCGAACCTATGCCGGCACCGGGAGTGAGCGACACTTCTCGACGCTTTGCCGTGGTTGTCCACGACGTTGCGCCGGCCTTCTTGCCGCAGCTCGCGAGGATCGCCGAGGCCCTCGCGCCGCGGGTCGGGCGGGAGTTGGCGGGGGCGGTGGTGCCCTGCTGGCATGGGCGACCGATCCAGGGGCCGGGGGGGGGCTTCGGACGGTTCGTGGCGGGGGCGTTCGGGGAGGTCTTGCAGCACGGATACACTCACCGGCAGGACCGGCCGGGCGTGCTCTCGCTGTTCACGGGTCGCTCGGATGAGCTGGTCGGGCTGTCTCGCGAGGAGGTCCGGCGCCGGCTTGGACTGGGCCGGGAGCTGTTGAGGCGGGCCCTGGGGGTTTCGCCCCTGGGGTTCGTGCCGCCGGCCTGGCAGGTCGGCCGGGCGACGGTGGAGGAGCTGGGGGGGTACGGGTTCCGCTACCTCGCGACGTTTGGCGCGATCCGGGTGGCGGGCGGGCCGACGATCCCGCTGGCGACTTGGTCGTGGGACTGGGGCGTCCTGGGGCCGCTCGGGCGGGCCGGGCAGCGGTTCGGCGACGTCTCTTGGCGGCTCCGGCCGGCGACCTTGTCCTGCGTCGTGGTGCATCCGGCCGACGTGGACCGGGGCTATCTCCCGCGCGTGCTGGAGGTGGTCGACCGGCTGCTGGGGCGGGGCCGGACGCCCGGCCTGCTCTCGGAGTTGCTGCCGTGATCGCGCCGCTGCGGGGGGCCTTCCACCGCCAACTACGCCGGCGGGCCGGGCACCTGGCCGGGCGGATCGCCCCGCACCTGCCGACGGGGGCGACGCTGCTCGACATCGGCTCAGGGACCGGCCACAACGCGGAGGCCCTGCGGGCCCGGGGGGCGCGAACGTGCGCTGAGGCCGACGTGGTCGATTTCCACGTCGTCGGGGGCGGGCCCGTCCTGTTCGACGGTGCCCGGCTACCGTTCGCCGATCGCGTCTTCGACGCGTGCCTGCTCGCCTTCGTGCTGAGCTATACCGACGACCCGGTGGCCCTGCTCCGCGAGGCAGGGCGGGTCGCCTCCGGGCGCGTCCTGGTCTTGCAGTCGTGCCCTCGAGGCCGGGCCGGGCGGATCGCGCTGCGGCTGCGGGGCTGGGTCCAGGGGCCGCTCGCATTCCGGCTCTGCGCGATCCTCCGCCTGATCCCCTCCTCGCCGGCGCCCCTGCACACGAGGCGCCTGCTGTCGCGCGAGCGGGTCGGCGACCTCGCCGACGAGGCGGGATTGAGGCTGGCGCGGGCCGTCCCGGAGCCGGGCTTGCTGGGCCTGGTCAGCCGCGACCTGTTCGTACTGGAAGGGCCGCCCGAGGGGCCCGGTCTCGCCGCCTCCACACCCCGACCGAGGACGCAGCGTCCATGAACCGGCCCCCGCTTCGGATCTCGGTGGTCATCCCCGCGAGGAACGAGGCGGCGCTGATTGGGTCGACCGTGGGGTCGGTCCTCCAGGCGCGCGACCGCTACCGCGAGGCACGCCGCGACGGCGGGTCGGTGGAAGTCATCGTGGTCGACAACGCGAGCGATGACGGCACCGCCGCCGCCCTGGCCCGGCACGCGGCCGAATGCGGCGTGCGGGTGGCGACCTGCGCGCCCCGCGGCGCGGCGAGGGCGCGGAACCACGGGGCGCGGCTGGCAAGCGGCCGGGCCCTGGTCTTCCTCGACGCCGACACCCGACTGCCGCCCGGGGCGCTCGTCCGGATCGCGGAGCTGGTGGATGAGCAAGGGTACGAGGCGGGGATCACGCGCCTCGGCGCGCTCGACGGCGGACGGCGGGCCCGCTGCTGGTGGGCCTTCTGGAACGCCGTGCGGCGGCTTCCCCTGCCGCGGGCCAAGGCGATGCCGGCCTGCATGTTCTGCACCCGAGAGGTCTTCGACGAGTTCGGGCCGTTCGACGAACGCGTCGCCATCGGCGAGGAGTGGCCGATCCTGGCCGGACTCTACCGCGCCCGGCCCCGCCGATTTGTCTACGATCGGGCCATCATGGCGCTCAGCTCGGGGCGTCGGATGGAGCTCCAACGCTTCGGCTACACGCGGACCTTCGCCCGGTACGTCTGGGCGGTCCTGAGCTTCCGGGGCCGCGTGACTTATCCCGACAACATCCGGTCCACGGCGCGTGCCGCGACCCCCGGCGATTGAAGGAGGGAGGGCGTCGGACCGTGTTGGGAACAACCGCCGACGGGGAGAGCTCCGGGCCGGGCTTCGGGGGGTGGCCGGCGTGGCTCGGCCCTTGGCTGGGCAAGCTCCGGCTGCACGCGATCGAGCCCCGCGAGCGCCTGGGCCGCCCGCCGATGATCGCCAAGCGGCGACGTTGGTTCAGCCCGCTGCTGATCGGGCCCGGCAACCTGTGCCTGCGCCTGCTGGGGTCGGGGGTGCGGGTCCTGCCCGGGGCGGAGTGGCAGGCCCGGGAGCGTACGTTGCATCGCGCGCTCCACGGGATCGAGCTGGAGACCGGCCCCCGGGGCTGGCTGCTCCTTCCGCGATGGCCGGGGATGGTGCTCGCCGATCACGCACGGAGCCGGCTCAACCCCGCGCCGGCCCGGTTGCGGGGCCTGGGCGCAGCGAGCCGGGCGTTGCGGGACCTGCATCGGGTCGAGCTGCCGCATGCCGACGGCGGGTGCGAACGCCTGAGCCACGGCGACGCGACGCTCCGCAACGTCCTGTTCGATCCCGGGACCGAAGAGGCTCGCTGGTTTGACTTCGACACGGCCCACGCCCCGGGTCTCGCCCCGGCCTGGCGCCACGGCGACGACCTGCGGGCCCTGGTCTACTCGGCCGTCGAGTCGTTCGCCGATGTGGCCGTCGCAGATCTGCTCCGCACCGTCCGGGATGCCTATGCCGACCCGGCCCCTTGGGAGCAGCTCCGCGACCGGCTGGCCCGGGGGGCCTTGTACCGATCGCCGCTGCACCTCGCGCAGGCGTGTCTACCCGATGGGCGGAGGCGCGAGCTGGAGTCGCTCCTGCTCCAGGGGGCTTCGCGGCGCGGATCGCTCATGGGAGATGGTTGACGGCCGGTCGATCGGGTGATACCGGATCGTGTTCCGGACGCGACACCGTCGCCAGGTCGTGTCCCAGCACGGCGAGGCATCCGCGACGGTGCAGCCCGGTACCCGATGCCGTTTACACTCCGGATGACGGCGATCCCCTCGGTGCCGGGGCCTGCGGTCGTTCCGTGGAATATTACGTCCAGAGGGGATGATACAACCCAGGTACTTTGTCTGCATGATTTGGGACAAAGAGGAGGTATAGCGCAGATGGAAACCGGCATCAATCGCTGAGTTGATCTTGCCTAAATCATAAAAATCAACGGCGCTTTGTGCCGGGCCATCATCTCCGTAATGGCGTGGCACCTACCACCCAGCGGATGACGGCCGTCCGTTCGACTGGACGAGGATCACCGCCGGCAACTTTTTCGTCGCAACGCAGAAGCATCCTCCTCGAGACGCCGACGTGGCCATCCAATATCGCGGCTATTGGTTCTACATCCGTCGTGATGATTTCAACTCACGCGCCGCCTTGGCCGTCCTGGAAATCCTCTTCTCCCCCAGGATTCGGGGTCAACAACGGCCGGCCCGGTTCTCACCTTGCTTGCCAGTCGTTGAGCCGCTCGCGATTGCTCGCCTGTTTGTCCGACAGAAAACGGCCCCGGGCGTCACACGCTTGGGTCAGTCCAGGAGTGGGGGCGCAGTCGAAATTTTAATAGAGAATCCAACTCGCGCGAACGCGCCCAACAGGTCGACCGGCCGGTTGTGCAGGCTCCGCCAGATGAGGGCGCGAACCATAGCCTTGTGCTCGGTTCCGCTAACTCGTGACCTTCTCCCAACTGGCCGATGTGACGCTCGGTTCGATGTTGATCCGCGACATCAATTCCTGAATCGCCCGGTCGTCCCGCTCGACCGAGAAGATGTCGGCGACGATGGCGGACCGCCCGTCCTGCTCGGCATCCTGGGTCGAGAGCTTCTGGATGGTCATCTTCGGAAGCGAATTGACGTGCCGGAGCAGGACGGTGCGGATCACGGCTTCCTGCGTCTCCTGGCAGACCACGCGCATCTGGTAGATCGTCTCGACGTCCACCGCCGTCTTCAGGCCGGTGTCGATCCGGCGGGCGACGGGCCGGAGGCCCAGATGCAGCCCGAGGACCACTACGGTCCCGACGAGGGCGTGGGCGGGAAATCCGGCCCCGGCCAGGGTCCCGACCGCTGCGCTGCACCAGAGCGTCGCCGCCGTGTTCATCCCCTTGACGTTCAACCCGTCGCGCAGGATCACGCCGCCGCCGAGGAAGCCGATGCCGCTCACGATATAGGAGGCGATCCGGGTCGGGCTGCCCCGATCATCCATGAGCCCGGACAGGGAAACGAACAGAGCGGCCCCGACGCAAACCAGCGCGTTCGTCCGCAGCCCGGCCGGGTGCTGGCGGAACTGTCGCTCCAGCCCGATAGCCACCCCCATCAGCAGGGCTACACCAACGTTGAAAGCGAAGTGGATCAGTTCCATCGGACCTCCGGTGATTGCCCAATCAGCCATGTCTCGACGGGGGGTGTGGTCCGTCGTCCCGACCTCGCCGATCCAGTTCGAGGTGGGGGCTAACGCCCCTGCCGGCCCGATGCCGCCAAGCCGGCGAGGCTCACCACGATACCAATCAGTGAGCGAAGTTTGACCGCCTTTGTGCTTGATCACACCCGCCACGTCCGTCGGGGAACCGACCGCAAAGATCGTGGCGAACCACATCACCAGAGAGATGACGAAGACCGCGTAGAGGGCCCGGCGCAGATAAACAAGCTCGAACGTCTCGGACCCCACAGCATTGCCCCCATGCCCTCCCGGCGATCCTCGCCGGGCTGTGACAGCCGCACGCGACCCCCGCCGCCGCAACGCCAAGGCGGGTGACGAACGCCCTCTGCAAAGACTTACAGCCAGGACCCGTACCTCCGCTGGAACCGACACTTGATGATCTGCGTCAGCATACAGTCGCCAAAGAATGTCGCCGCCAACCAGGAGAAGTAGGCGGTGGGCAGAGGCGTCTTCCCGACCGTAGCCCCGAGCCGCGTGTACGGGATCGCGATGCAGACCGCCATGACGACGAGCGTCAGCAGCATCACCGGCGCGGCTGCGCGGCTCTGGACGAACGGCACCTTCGACGTGCGGATCATGTGGATGAACAAGATCTGGGACAGGAGCCCCTCGACGAGCCACCCCCCAGCCGGTCTGGAAATGGCTGTTGAGAAAAGCGTTCTCGAAAACTCCATCGTCTTCCTCGCCCGCGACGTTCAGGTGCATCAGCAGGAACACTATGTCCTGGGTCAGCGTCCCGGTCTTGTCGGTGCACAGGACGTCCATCGCGCCAAGGTTCTCGATCACGTTGGGCCGCTCGACGATGACCTTACGGCGCGACATCGCCACGACTCCCCGGGCGAGGTCGGCCGTGACAATCATTGGCAGCATTTCCGGGGTCAGCCCCACCGCGACGGAGGCGGAGAAGAAGAAGGCCGCGACCCAGTTGCCCTTGGTCACTCCGTTGACGACGAAGACAAGCGGGACCAGCGCCAGCGTGAAGCGGATCGGCAACCGGCTCACCACGTTGACGCCCCTGTCGAAGGCGGTCGGGGCTCGCCTGTCAACGATGTGGCGCGCCAGGTTTCCCAGATAGGTCCTGGGGCCCGTGGCGACGACGACCGCCTTGGCGATGCTGCTGGCCATGTTCGTTCCCATGAATCAGGCATTGGGCAAGTCGAGCGGACCCAGGGCCCCCACATCCCGGCCCGGGTCGGCCGATTTCTCGGCGGGCATCGACCTGCCGGTCAGGATCGACTAGGCGAACACCGTGCCAACGCCACCTTCGGCCGTCCCGTACCGGTCGAATCCGCCGCAACCCTCGACGAGTTCACGGCTGAACAGCCCTATCCCGATGACACTGACGTTATTTGGGGCGGAGTCGAGGTCATGCTCGACACGCAACAACCTTTTCGAAGACGCGCTCTCGGCACGCCCGGCCCGGGGAACGTCACGGCAATTTGCCGTGGTGCCCGGACGTCTGACGCAGCATCCTGTCGGGACGCTTCGGCCCATCGCAGTCGTCGGTCACCGGCTCGTCATCCAACTCGCCGACGTGGGTGAACTCGGTAGTGTCTTGACTTCGGACCATCGCGGTGCGGTTTTTTCGACACTCCTCGCTGATCTCCACCGGTTATCCCTCAGGCGAAGCGGGGCGTCTGGGTGCCATGCCCACGTCTTCGAGGGCATGCGCCTCGGGCCGA
>JARLIH010000326.1 GCA_031291845.1 Isosphaeraceae bacterium
GGCGGGAAGGCCCCTGCCCCGGGCGGCGGCGCGGGAAAGCCGCCCGCGTTGGGCGGTGAGGTCGGTGCCGGGCCTGGAATCGGGACGGGGGCTGGGCCCGACGGCGGCGGCGCAGCGATAGGACCGGCGCCGGGCTGGCCCTGGCCCTGGAGCCAGGCGATGGCTCGGGGGATCCCTTGCTGGATCATGCTGTCGTAGTGCTCCCCTCTCGGCACGGTCTCGAGCGTCACGTTCTTGCCCAGGTGCTGGAGGCGCTGGGCCCACGCGATGCTGCTGCTCACCGGCACGTTCGAGTCGTCCTGCGCGTGGAACAGGAAGAGCGGGCACGCCAGGTTGCCTTCGCCGGTCTTCGGCGAGTAGCGTCCCACCAGGTCGCTCAGTCCGTTCTGCTGGAGGAGCGGAATCGCCGCGTTCAGGCGCTGGGCCACGTCGATCGCCGGCGCAAACGCCACACACCCCTTCAACCGCGGTTCGTGTTCGGCGAACAACAGGGCAAGCGTACCGGCCGAGCTATGCCCCGCGACGTAGAGGCGGTTGGGGTTGACCTGCGGGACCTTCGCCAGCGCATATTCGAGTGCGATATGCGCGTTGACCAGACCGGCACGCGCGGCCAGGAACCGGTGCGCGGCCGCAATGATCTGAGCGTCGGTCGCCGCCTGCATGTTCGGCACGGCACCGTCGAGCTCGAAGGCGAGCACGGCGAACCCGGCGTGGACGTACGGCAAGTGCTCGGCGCGGTCGCCATCGCCGAGGTCCATCCCCACCATCAGGTTGCTCCCCGCGCCCGTGATGAGGACGCACGGCAGCGACTTGTCCGGCTGCGCGCCCGAGGGAAGATAGAGCCAGAGCTTCCCGCCGAATCCCGGCTGCGGGCCGCCGGGCAGGCGGATCTCGTGAAAGTCGACCCCCGGCGCAATCGGGTGGCCGGGCCCAGGGTCGGGGAAGGCGGGCAGCGCAATCGGCCCGTCGGCGTTGGCGTTAGCCGCCAGGGCCGCCGGCGGCAACGGCGGAGGCTCGGGTGCACGGTGCGCCTTGCCGCCGATCTGGGAAAAGGCCAGCCGAAGCACGATCCGCACCGCGATGATGCCGAGCACGCCCAGGACCGACACCACACCCCCGATCGCCTTCCCCGAACCTCCCGAGTCGCCCGACGACCTCTTCTTCTCGGTCCGATACGTCGGCCGGCGGGGCAGGACCTCATCCTCGTCGTCGAACCCGCGCTGCGGCGGGGCCGAGGGCTCGGAGAGCGCATACGGGTCGAGCGCCGCCGGCCGCGGGATCATCATCGTGTTCCCGCACTGCTTGCACCGCGCCCGTTTGCCCGCCGTCTCGTCGCTCGTCGTATAAGACTTGCCGCACTGCGGACAATGGAACGATATGGGCATGACGCACCTCGAAGAAAAAGATGGCGTCGATTCCACCAAAAAGGCATAAAAGACGCAAACCAGGAATAAAGCCGAACACTATCCCCGAGGTCGCATCAAACGACAATCATTTACCTCGATCTTCGTTTCTTCGCTCAAAACGAGACGACATTGGCGACGTACACACACCGGCAGGGGCTGTTTCTGGCGTTCATCCACTGGTACCGTAAGCTGCACCGTCGCAGCCCGGCCGAGGCCGACATTTGCCGCTATTTCGGCCTGACGCCACCGTCGGTCCATTCGATGGTCGTCAAGCTCCACGAACTGGGGTTGATCACCCGCGAGCCCGGCGCAGCTCGTTCTCTTGCGATCGCGATTCCGCCGGAAGAGGTGCCCGAGTTGGAGGAGGTCGAAGGGCCGCCGCTTTGACGGTGCCCGGGCTAACATCTGCGCTCGGCGGCTCATGACGTCCCGATAGTTGTCGGGTGGGTCCGCCCGTTGGGCGCCAACCCACCATCTCCAGCGCGGTGGGTTGACGCCCTAGGGGCGGACCCACCCTCCATTAGCAGCCACATCGGTCACTGTGCCGCGCGGTTCTGTTCGAGCAGAAACACGCCCTTCTTGTTGGCCGTGATGATGTCGAGCAGGCCATCGCCGTTGAAATCGGCGACGACGAACTGGGTGCCGATTCCGCTCTGATCGTCGATCTCGCGCGGGGTGAAGGTGGTCTTGCCGCCGGCGTCGCGGCTGGCCTCGAACCAGTAGAGCCTGGCCGGTTTGTCGGAGCCGGCCTCGCTCCGCCCGTGCGACCAGAAGCGCTTGCCGGTCACGAGGTCCTTGAGGCCGTCGCCGTTGATATCGGCGGCGATCAAGGCGTGCGTCTCGGAAACGAGGTCGGGGAAGAGGTCGTGCTTCATGAAGGTGGGCGAGCCGTCCTTCAACGCCCCTTGCTCGTACCACCAGATGCCGTACTGGTGGGCCGAGCTGTCGATCACGTCGGCCTTGCCGTCACCGTTCACGTCGTAGGTGATCATGTCGGCCACTGCACCCTGGAGCTGGGCCGGGTGGAACGCCCAGGACGTGCCGCTCTTGCGCCCCGACTCGGGCTGCTCCCACCAGCCGTCGGTGCAGATGACGTCGTTACGGCCATCGCGGTTCAGGTCGCCGACGCCCAGGCCGTGCGAGAAGCGGAAGGTGCCGGGGGTGGGCTTGCCGGGACTGCTGGGCTCGCTGATCGGGTGCATCTCCCAGGGCTGGGTGGGGTCGCTACCGGGGACGAACCAGGCCATCTGCCCCTCGTTGTCCTTGCCCTTGGGCTGCCAGCCCATGACCAGGACGCGCCGGCCGTCGCCGAACAGGTCGGTGTAGAGGGGTGTTTCGTTACAGGCGCTGTGCCAGATCTCGTGCTGGGGCCAGTGGCCCTCTTTCCCTTTCGGGTTCTCGTACCAGTAGGCCGGCGCGCCGGGGAAACCAACGACGAGCTGGTCGACCCAGCCGTCGCCGTTGATGTCGTCGGCCCAGCAGGCCATGCACGCGCTATAGCTGTGCAGGCCGTCGCCGAAGTCGCCCGGCTTGCGGATATCGCGCTTGGTCCAGGAGGGGGCCTCGTACCACGAGTCGCCGATGAGGACGTCGAGCTTGCCGTCCTTGTTGACGTCGGCGATGGCCACCCCTTCGGAGCGGAACTTGCCTTCGATGACCGTCTTCTTCCAGGAGACCGGGGTGTCCTTGCCGGCCGCGGATACCGTGACGGAGGTCAGAAGCAGAGCCGACAGCCCAAGTGCGGCCGTGGTCCAGGTGCGCGCGTTCATGGTCAAGAGTCCCTTGATGGGGGGAGGCCTCCCACCCAGAGGGAAGCCGACCCGTTCAGGGTAATGCCCCCTGCGCCGGGATGCCACGGGGTCGCCACGTCTTCAACGATTCTCCGTACGATCTCAGCCCGATTTTTGCGCAAGGCGATTACCCTTGAGGGCTGTCAGCGCGTTGACAGGCAGAAAGAGAACACCGTTCAACCACGGGGTGGCCGGGCCGAACACAACGCGGCCAGTCATCGTCGGCGTGTCCCTTTAAGCAGAAGCGGGCGTGGTGCGCTCATGGTCATGACCTTCTCGTGTAGCCAGTGCGGGCGACCCCTCAAGGCAAAGGCGCAGTTCGCCGGCAAGATCGTCCGTTGCCAGGCCTGCGGGGGCAACACGACCGTCCCCGCCCCCAACGCGGAGGCCGAAGCCGGCGTCGCCGTGCGCGACCGCAGCGCCCGCGGCGGTGCGGTTCCCCAACGCGGGCGGGGACCAGCAGAGGCCCGCGACCGACAGGAGGAGGTCGTCGAGTCCGTCCTCCCTCGGCGCTCCGACTTGCTGGCAGCCCGTGCGCGACAGGTTCTCGAGCAGCCGGCCGAAGCTGCGAAGGCGGACGCTCCCTCGCAAGCCGCCAAGCCGGCCCAGCGCGAGCGAGGGCAGAAGAAACCCAAGCGCAAGAAGCGCCGGAGCGGCGGCGATCTGGCAGGGTCCGAGGTGGCCAGGATGATCCTGACAGTCCTCGCGGCCAATATCATCGCCATTCCGATCGTTGCCATGTATCCGGGTCTCATGGCCCCGATCGGCGGCTTCTTCTGCCTCATCGGGTTCCTCATGACGCTCGTCGGCACCATGGAGTTGGCGAAGGTCGCACGCGAGAAGGGGGCCATTTACGGCCTGCTCTGCAAGTTCGTGCCACCTTATAAGCTCTATTTCGTCTTTGCACATTGGAAATTATTGAGAGATCAAGCCATCATTTACGTGGCCGGTGCTCTTCTGCTCTACCCCGGCTTGATTCTCGTCCGCACCTCGCCCGCCTACAAGGAGATGTTTGCCCCGTCCGCCGAGTCGAAGAAGCCCAAGGGCCCCGTGCCGAAGGCTCCCAAGTGGAAGGCCGTCTGACCGGCGGGTAGGCTGCGCTGAGTGCGTTCGGTTCCAGCCGGCCCGATTTCGGCTATCTCTCTGCCCCCCGTACGGGGCAGAGAGGCGCTCAGGCCAAGTGGCAGGCCCGTTTCAGGTTCGGGACCGCGGGCGGAAAGTCTGGGAGGGCGAGGCTCCGTTACGCCTGGTCTCCGGTGTTGCCATCACCACGGCAGCCGGACATAATCAAAGAATTGTTGGAGAGAATTCTCCGCTTTTCCGAGACGGATGCGCCGTTAATGTTTCAATCGCACGCCCGGGCCGCGGTTTTGGTACTGCTGGGCGCGTTCACCGCCGGCGCGGCGGAGCCGGACGCGCGACCGCTGGAGCGTGGTTTCGATCACGTCGTGCGCCCGTTCTTGAAGGACCAATGCCTGGCTTGCCACAGCGCGGACAAGCCGAAGGCCAAGCTCGACCTCAGCGTCTACACGTCGGCCGCGTCGGTCGCGCGCGATTACCGCGTCTGGGAGCACGTGGCCGAGCGGCTCGAGGCAGGCGAGATGCCTCCGGAGAAAGCCCAGAGGCAGCCGCGTCCCCACGAGCGGAGGGCTGTCCTGGACTGGCTCCGGGAGTTGCGCGAGCGCGAGGCGAAGCAGAACGCGGGCGACCCCGGCCCGGTGCGGGCGCACCGGTTGAGCAACGCGGAGTACGACCACACGATCCGCGACCTGACGGGCGTCGACATCCGCCCGACGCGCGAGTTCCCCGTGGACCCCGCCAACGAGGCCGGGTTTGATAACTCGGGCGAGTCGCTCACCATGTCGCCGGCCCTGGTCGAGAAGTACCTGGCGGCGGCCCGGTCGGTTGCGGACCACCTCGTGCTCAAGCCCGACGGCTTCGTCTTCGCGCCCCACCCGGCGGTGACCGAAACCGACCGCGACAAGTACTGCGTCGGGCGCATCGTCGCGTCCTACGAGCGGCACAAGGTCGACTATGCCGACTACTTCTTCGCCGCCTGGCGGTTCCTGCACCGCGAGGCCCTCGGCAAGCCCCGCGCCTCGCTGGACGACTGCGCTGGCGAGAGCGGGCTGAGCGCCAGGTACCTTACTCTCGTCTGGTCGGCCCTGACGGAGCTTGCCCCGGCGGACGGCCCCCTGGGCCAGGTCCAGGCCCTCTGGGCCGAGCTGCCCGCCGACACGGAGCACGCGGTCGACGCCCGGCGCGGCTGCGAGCGGATGCGCGACCTGGTCGTTCGCCTGCGCAAGTCGTTCGAGCCGCAGGTGGATCGGGTCCGCGCCAACGGGATCTCCGACGGCAGCCAGCCCTTCGTGCTCTGGCGGAACCGCCGCCTCGCCGCGCTACGGATGAGCCCGCCGAAGGACGACGCACCCCGCGACATCCGCACGTTTTGCCGCGTCTTCCCCGACGCGTTTTTCCTCTCCGAGCGGCCCCCTTATTTCGACCCCAAGGGGAACGTCAAGGGGCGGCTCCTGACCGCCGGCTTCCACCTGATGCAGGGCTACTTCCGCGACGACGCGCCGCTGTGCGCGCTCGTCCTGGACGAGGCCGGCCGGCGCGACCTGGATTCGCTCTGGCGCGAGCTCGACTTCGTGACGCTCGTGCCGATGCGGCAGTACAAGGACTTCATCTTCTTCGAGCGCGGTGAACCCCCGCGCTACATGATGGAGCCCGCGTTCCACTTCGCCCGCTCGGAAGACAAGGACGCCGTCTCCGAGGCCAAGGTCCGGCAGCTCCGCGCGGCCTACCTTGACAAGGCCCGGCGGACCGGGGCCGGTAATGAGGCATTGAAGGCCATTACAGCCTATTTCGACGAGATCTCCACTGCGATCCGTGCGGTCGAGCGCGACCGCCTAGCCGCCGAGCCGAGCCACCTTGAAGCGCTGCTTGTGTTCAGCCGGCGCGCCTACCGCCGGCCGCTTGCAACGGCTGAGCGCGACGAGCTGCTTTCCTTCTACCGCGCGCTCCGCCAGCAGGAGGGGCTGAGCCACGAGGAGGCGCTGCGCGACACGATCGCCAGCATTCTCGTATCGCCCCACTTCTGCTACCGGGTCGAGCCGTCGCAGGGGGGCGGGACCGCGCAACCGGTGTCGGACTATGCCCTGGCCAGCCGTCTGAGCTACTTCCTCTGGTCGAGCATGCCCGACGACGAGCTGCTGGCGCACGCCGCCGCGGGTGACTTGCACCGGCCCGAGGTGCTGCGCGCCCAGGTCCGCCGCATGGTGCGCAACGACCGCGTGCGCGGTCTTGCGACGGAGTTCGCCGGCAACTGGCTGGAGTTCCGCCGGTTCGAGGAGCATAACGGCGTCGACCGCCAGCGCTTCCCAAGCTTTACCGACGCGCTGCGGCGGGCGCTCTACGAGGAGCCCCTGCGATTCTTCGAGGACGTCGCGCGGCGCGACCGCCCGCTGCTCGATTTCCTGGATGCCGGCGACACGTTCGTGAACCCCGTGCTGGCGAAACATTACGGCATCCCGGTCCCGGAGCAGCTCGGGGCGGACGAGTGGGTTCACGTCGGCGACGCGCGGCAATACGGCCGGGGCGGGCTGTTGCCGATGGCGGTATTCCTGGCCAAGAACTCACCAGGCCTGCGCACCAGTCCGGTGAAGCGGGGCTACTGGGTCGTGCGCCGGGTCCTGGGCGAGCACATCCCCGCGCCGCCGCCGGAAGTGCCCGAGCTGCCGAAGGACGAAGCGGCGACCGGTGAGTTATCACTGCCCCAGCTCCTGGCCCGGCATCGGGCCCTCGAAGCCTGCGCGGGATGCCACCGCCGGTTCGATGCGATCGGCCTGGCGTTCGAGGGGTACGGCCCGATCGGCGAGCGCCGGGAGCGCGACCTCGGCGGCCGGCCCGTCGACGCGCGAGCGACGTTCCCCGACGGCAGCGAGGGAACCGGGCTCGACGGCCTGCGGCGCTATCTTGATGAACGCCGTCGCGAGGAGTTCGTCGCGAACTTCTGCCGCAAGCTGTTCGCCTACAGCCTGGGCCGCACGCTCTTGCCCTCGGATGAGCCCACGATCGAGACGATGCGCAGCCGCCTCGCGGCCGAGGGATTTCGTTTCGGTGTGCTGGTCGAGACGATCGTCATGAGTCCGCAGTTCCTGAACAAGCGAGGGCGGGACGACCCGCGCGAGTGAAACGGGCCGTCCGTTGGGCCAGCCTTTTCTCGACGGAAGCGAACGAGCCCGCGTAAGATCGTGGTAGTCTTCAAGCGAGAAATCATCGCAACCGTAGTGGGAGAACGCGATGCCGGTTGTTATCTCTGACGAGACCCTACAAGAGGCCGGCCTGAGCGAACAGGAAGCCCGGGTCGAATTCGCTTGCCACCTCTTCGACCAAGACAGACTCACGCTCTGGAAGGCTGCGGAATTAGCAGGATTGACCCGCCCTGAGTTCGAGGAGGAACTCAGCCGCCGCAAAATCCCGTTGTATCGTCCGACTGCGGAGGACGTTGTTGATGATCTTGCCGCGCTCAAACGCCTCGGACTCTGAGCATGGATACTAAGGAAGCCGACGCTGCGCCGAAGTTGATGCCGGTCGTCGCGACATACGGCTTGCCAATTGAGACGACTACCACCGTCACTCCGCAGTCCACCTTGCCCCTTGAAATGCATGCCATTGTAGTGTGCGACACTTCGCCAATCCGGGCGTTGGCTCACCTTGGCCTGATCGACCTTCTTCGAGAGTTTTTTCAATTGGTCTTGGTCCCGCCCGCCGTCGCCGCTGAATTGAACAACCCTGCGTCGAAGGTGACACCGGTTAGCGTGGGCGAATTTCCGTTCATTCGAGTGCGGGTGCCGAGCGACTTGGATCGTGTTAAACAATTTGGCGACGACCCCCCGCGTCTCCATCTTGGGGAATCAGAAGCCTTGGCGCTCGCGCTGGAGGTTCGTGCGGACTTGGTCTTAATCGACGAGAACGACGGAAGAAAGAAGGTCCAAGAACTCGGGTTGGTTCCGCTTGGAGTTCTCGGATTACTCGTCAGAGCCAAGGAGCGAGGGATGATTGACGAAGTGACTCCGCTGATGCATCGACTTAAGCACGAGCTCAAGTTCTACATCAGTGAGATAGTCTGGTCCAAGATAATCCTCATGACCGGCGAGTTGTCGTAAGGAGCGCCCCATGACCCCCCAATCCGAGCGAATCCCACGCCGCACGTTGCTCCGAGGCGCCGGTGTCGCCATGGCGCTACCGTGGCTCGAATCCTTGCCGGTCTGGGGCGGCGAACCGATGCGCGGCGATGCGCTGCCCGTGTTCCCCCAGCGCTTCGCGGCCCTGTTCATGGGCAACGGCATCAGCCCCGACCACTGGTGGGCGAAGGGGGCCGGCAAGGCGATGGAGCTGGGCAAGACCTTGCAGCCGCTCGCCCCGTTCCGCGACCGCCTCAACGTGATTTCCGGCCTCTTCAACAAGCAGGCCACGGGCGTGGGCATCCACCCGGGGCAGACCGGCAACATTCTCTCGGGCGCAGCGCTTCAGAAAGGGGCGGTGCTCAAAGGGGGGGTGAGCATGGACCAGGTCCTCGCCGCGCGCCTCGGCGAGCAGACCCCCCTGCCCAGCCTCGTCCTGGGCTGCGAGCAGCCAATCACGGGCTATCACGAGTCCAACTTCTCGATGGCCTACAGCTCCCAGATCTCGTGGCGCGACGCTGCCTCGCCGCTACCGATGGAAGTCTACCCGTCGCTCGCCTTCGACAGCCTGTTCGACAACCAAGGCTCCCAGCGCACGAAGAGCATCCTCGACCGGGTCAAGGCGCACGCCGCCGACTTGAACCGCCAGGTCAGCCACGCCGACCGCGCCAAGCTCGACGAGTACCTCACGAGCGTCCGCGAGGTCGAAACGCGGGTCAAGCGCACCCGCGCGTTGAAGGACCGGGCCGATGACCGGGCCCAGGGGCGCGGGCGGCCGACGCTCACGATGCCGCGCCCCGATAACGGCCTGCCCGAAGATATCCGCGAACACATGCGCCTGATGTGCGACATCATCGCGATCGCCTTCCAGACCGACAAGACGCGGGTCGCCACGCTCCTGCTCTGCCGCGACCTCTCGGGCCTGTTCTACCCGTTCCTCGACGTCCGCGTGACCCACCACCCCGCCTCGCACGACGACAAGTCCGACGGCTACGAGCGGATCTCGCGCTACTACATCGGCCACCTCGCCTACCTCGCCGAACGACTCGCTGCGATGCCCGAGGGAGAGCAAACGGTCCTCGACCACTCGTGCCTGCTCTTCCTCTCGAACATGTGGTCGGGGAGCCACCACGACTCGACCAAGGTCCCCCTCGTGCTCGTGGGAGGGCTAAGGGGTGTGCTCGAGACGGGGCGCGTGCTGGACTACACGGGCAAAGGGGACGAGGACCGCAAGCTCTGTAGCCTGTACCTGTCGCTCATGGACCGCATGGGCGTGCAGCCCCACCGGTTCGGCGATGCTGACGCGCGCCTCGCGGGCCTGTAGGGGCGGGTTTCAAACCCGCCCTAATTCATTAGATTTGTTAATTTCTCTAAATACAATAAATGGCGGGTTTCAAACCCGCCCCTACACCCCACGACGACGACGAAATTGTAGGGGCGGGTTTCAAACCCGCCCTAATTAATTAGATTTGTTAATTTTTTATTGAAGGGCGGGTTTCAAACCCGCCCCTACCGTTCAGCGATGTTTCGCGGGGGCAGGGAACGACTCGATCCAGCGGTCGAATTCATCGTGACCTTCCCTCAGTGTGTTCTCTCGGTCGACGGACCAACGCCGGGGGTTATCGAGAATATACTCACGTATTCGATCGAGCGCGCGTTCGTCACGAATAATGTGCTCGAAATAATTACGTTGCCAAACCGAGCTCCCGCGCGATCCACGCTGCTCATTGATGCGGCGTGCCGAAAAGGTCTTCAGTGCCCGTACGATCTCCGGCACACCATGCTGTTGCTCCGTGGTCGGTCCGCGCTCCAAAAACAGAATGCCATGGATGTGATTCGGCATGACCGTGAACGCATCCAGGCTGATGTGCCGATAGTGGTTCGAGAGGTCGGTCCAGCACGTTTGGACGATCCGGCCGAAGTGATTGAGGTGCATCGTCGCGTCCAACACCTCGCCGAAGAGGTGAGAGCGACCATTCACACAAAGAGTGAGGAAATAGGCGCCTGATTGCGAATAGTCGTAGCCTTGGAGACGTTCAATGCCGTGCAGCGAGATTCGAGGGTGGCTTCTTACTGAGTGATCGTGCACCATATGTTGTGTTTCGTTGGAATGAAATGAGATCAATGAATCAACTAGGGCGGGTTTCAAACCCGCCCCTACAACATTGCTGCGCGGGCGAAGGTCGTCGGGCAATCAGGGCGGGTTTCAAACCCGCCCCTACAAGACTGTTGCGCGGGCGATCAGGGCGGGTTTGAAACCCGCCGCTGCGGCAAAGGTCGTCAAGCGGCCCCATAGCTTTTGTGCTCTCTCCTCTACTTGCGATCGCCCCGCTTCAGCTTGGCAACCAGGAAATCGTTGATGCTCGCATACTCCGGATCCTTGTGTCCCGGGTATGCGAGATGGCACTCGACGCCGTGCTCGCGGAGCTTTTCCTCGAGGGCCAAGCCCATCACGGCCGAGTGTGTCGGGTCGCGCTGGGGCTCGCCGGCCACGGGAGGCTTATCCTGCGCCGGGTAGTCGAGGAAGATGGGCGGGTCCCCCTTGCCGGCGTGCTCGTAGGGGGAGTATTCCTTGATCCACGGAAGCACCTCGTCCCGGTGGTCGTAGAACGCCTGGAACTCGGTGTCCCGTCCCCCTTGCCCCGCCTTGCGGAAGCCGAAGGCGTGGCCACCGTAGCGCATGTTGGGCATCCAGGTGCGGAGCTGCTTCGGGTCGAGCGACGTCTGCGCGCCGTTGACCGCTGCACAGGTGAGGCGGGTCGATTCGCGCGCGACCGGATCGGAGCTGTCGGGCTTGGCCAGGTCATCGTGGAACGCCAGCCAGAGCGACGAGCACGCGCCGGCCGACCCCCCGGTGGCGCCGACGCGGGCCTTGTCGATGTTCCACTCCTTGGCCTTTGAGCGCACGAACTGGAGCGCCCGCGCGGCATCTTCGAGCGGCCACTTTACCGGCGGCTTCACGCCGGCTTCGTCGGCCTGCGTCGTGAACCGGTAGTTGATCGCCGCGACCGAGATCCCCTCCTTCCGGAAGCGGTCCACGGTCGGCGCGCCGACCCCCAACTTGTCGCCGTTGACCCACCCGCCGCCGTGGATGAACACGACCAGGGGGGTGGGCCGGTCCGACTCGGCCCGATAGAAATCCAGGACCTGGCGCGGATGGTCGCCGTACGGCACGTCGGCGTGCGTGGGCGTGGGCCGCTCGGGCTTGGCCTTGGCCTGCTCGACGGCCTTGGTCGCCTGCGACCGCGCGGGAGCGGGCGCGGCCAACACGAAGCCGACGGCGATGAGCACTCGGCCCACCGGAACGCGAAATAGGTCCATTTTAGGGTCTCCTGGGGCTTGCTGACCGATCGAGGTTTTCGCAGCACACGGGGGGAATGAAGGCATTCGCCCTCGGACCCAGAATGTTCGATCGCGCGCCCGGACGCCAGCAGAAAGCGCTTCGCGCCGACGGTCTACAAGGTCTCCGCGCTCAGGCGGGCTCGCGGTGCGTTTCCGTGTCGGAGCATGCTTGGCCGTCGGTTTCGGCCCGGAAGAGGTAACCGACGCCTCGCACCGTACGGATCAAGGCACCCCGCGCGCCCAGCTTCTTGCGAAGGTGGCTGACGTGCACATCGAGCGAGCGGTCGAACGGCGTGGCGGGCCGGCGGTGGAGGACGGAGATCATCTCGTCACGCGATACTGGCCGCCCGGCCGACGCGACCAAAAGCTCCAGGATCTGGAACTCGATCGAGGTCGTTTCCACCCGTCGGCCGTCGCACGACACTTCACGCGCACCGGGGACCAGCCGCACGCCGTTGACGTCCAGCACGCGCGGCCCATCCACTGCCGGCCGGTGTGCCCGGCGCAGCACCGCGCGGATGCGCGCGGCGAGCTCCTCGTGCTCGAACGGCTTGGCGATCGTATCATCGGCCCCCGCGTCGAGCGCGGCGACGGCGTCGGACTGCGTGAACCAAGAGCTAAGTACCACGATCGGCACCTGGCTCCGCTGCCGGATGGCGCGCAAGAGCTCGAGGCCACCCCGATCAGGGAGAGCGCTGTCGAGCAGGATCAGGTCGTAACTGCGGCCGAACGCCCGTGCCAGACCCCGGCGAGCGTCGTGCACAGAATCCGCCGACAACCCGCGCGCGATCAGGTACTCGACCAGCCCCACGCAGCGCTCGGCATCGGCATCGATGATCAGAATGGAGGGAATTCGCTCTGCTGTAAGATCAGCGGCGACTTGCTCTCGCGCCATGAGTCGCATCCACCGGTATCGACCACCCCACAAGGCTCGGGATCTTCGATCCCGTTCCCAGCCCAGATGCCTTTGCCAAGCTCGCGCGATGTTGGCGCGTTTGGAAAGGCACGGGGCGGGGGGTCCCCGGCTTCGTCATTATCTCACCCTGTCGCCGTCTCCTAGAATCCCAGCGGCCCGCCCTGCGTTCCCAGAGCGAAGGTTCCCAAGGGGCCGTTGCCGCCGCTCGAGCCGTTACCGGTCGGGCCACCGGCGCTCGAACTCATTGTAACACCCTGAGTACCACTGCCGCCGGAGATACCTCCAAACTGGCTGGTGCTGAATGTGCTGTTCTGGCCGCCCATTCCCTGGAAGTTACCGAACGAAGCACCGCCGCTCGGTCCGTTCTGAGTGCCCCCGTTCGGGGAAACGGCGAACGAGCCGCTCTGGCCACCCATTCCCTGGAAGTTACCGAATGAAGCACCGCCGCTCGGTCCGTTCTGAGTGCCCACGCTCGGGGAAACGGCGAACGAGCCGCTCTGGCCGCCCATTCCCTGGAAGTTACCGAATGAAGCACCACCGCTCGGTCCGTTCTGAGTACCCCCGCTCGGGGCAACGGCGAACGAGCCGCTCTGGCCGCCCATCCCCTGGAAGTTACCGAACGAAGCACCGCCGCTCGGTCCGTTCTGAGTGCCCATGCTCATGAAGTTGCCGAACGGAGCCGGACTGCCTGTGATGCCTTGGCCGCTGCCGGACGTCGTCGAGACCGACCCAGTGGCCGGCATGTCTTTTTGAATGGCCTGCTGGTCGGCCGCGATCGTCGCGAGGTCGTCCGCGGTGATGTTGGTGGCCGTGACAACGGCCTGGATGTCCGTAATGGCCTGGCTGATCAACGTCTGGTCGGTCACTCCCTCGCTGTTGAGGACGGCCGTGAAGTCCGACTCCAACTGGGTCGTCTGGTCAGCCGTCGGCAGAGTCCCGTTCAGGTTGCTGACGTCCGTGGCGAGCGCTTTGAGCTTCGTCTGATCGGCCGCCGTCGTGGCGTCGGACTGAATCGTCTGGAAGTCCTTGCGCACCGCCGCCAGCAGCGCAGGGGTGACCTGCGACTTGTCATGGATGGCCTGGAGGTCGGTCTGCAGCTTCTGAAAATCGGTTTGCAACGCGCTGGGCGCCGTGGACGAGCTGCTCGACGAGGTCGTCCCCCCCGAAGGACTCGTCGTGGTCTGGCCGCTCGACGAGGTTGTCGCCTGGGGCGGCGCGCCGGTCCCGGGCAGCGAGCCGAGGCCGCCGGGAGCGCCGAGTACCAGCCCGAGGCTGTCCGCCGCGCCCCCCAGCAACCCGCTCATCAGCAGGCCCCCGGCCGAACCCTGCGGTGCTGCCGGCGTCGCCGTGGCGGTGGTAGAGGTGATCGCCGTGGCGCCCGGCGCGTTGGTGGCCGTGCTCGACGGGTCGGTGGTTGGGCTCGGGCTCGTTGTCGTTACCGCCGCTGTCGTCGTCGACGGCATGCCCGAGCCCGGGGCACTCGGCACGACGGTGGTGGCCCCACCAGGAGCGGCCGGGATGTTCGAGGAGAGGACCGAACCCCCGAGTGCGGCGTTCCCGTTCACCGCCACCGAGGCGTAGCCGTGGCCGCCCAACGCTCTCCGTCCCAGCATTCCACCTCCGCCACTCCCCTGCACCTCGTAAGAGCGGGCGCTATGGTTAAGGTGCATAGCCCCGGCACCCGGGGCAAGCGACAACAACTGACGCCCCTCCAGCGCCTCGCAGGCGAGCTCTGCCCGCCGTCGGGCCGCGGCGGACGCATGCGACCGCGCTGGACGCGTAAAGACTGTTTTCAAAGACACTTCCATGTCGTCACCGGAATCTCGGGCCTCCAGCCCTACCGCCATCGGCCACGCACCGATCGGTTTCAGGGCCACATCCTAGGCAGCGGGTGTGTGTTCATCGGCGGGATCCTCCGCTTTGAGTATTGGCGTTTTGCGGACTCGGGATTGTTAAGATTCGTAAATTGGAGCGAACAATCTCGTTGTCCGCATTCTGCCGGAAGGACGGGATCAACGGCATCAGAGACCGCTCAGGTTCACTGCGAGGGCCCGAGCCCCGTCCTTCAGTCCGAGCCGTTTGACCAGCGGGGCGGATATGGGGATCGCCAACTCGCGGCGCGGGGTCAGGCCGAGGCCCGTGAGCTGGTGAGACGAGGCGTCGGACGGGCCCCCCAGGAGCAGTCCGTTGACGATCAGCGGCGACTCGTTCCGGATCTTCAGCAGGTACGCGTTTTTGCCCTTGGTCTTCGGGCCCACGACCAGCCGGACGGGCACGAGACGGTCCAGTAGTTCTCCGGCGAGGGAATCAATGAGCTTGCTCGCCCCTTCGGGCCCGTGTGCGCCGGGGTCGAGCTTCGCCTTGAACTCGAAACGATCGATCCAGGCCGTTGCATCCTGATCCCACGATGAGACGCGGACGAGTGCCCCCCGCGGCTCGAGCCGCATCCGGAGGGCCAACGCCGCGCCCGGGCAATACGGCGGAATTCCTTCGCGCGTCCTCAGTCCCAGCACCGTCCGATCTTCCAGGCGCTCGCGCAGGTCCGTGAGCCGCACGCTGTGGTCGCCCGAGAGGTTCGTTGCCTCCCAGTACAGGCCCACCGCAGAGTGCGAGGGGGCCGCCGCCTCGTCCGCCTGAACCAGCCGCTCGGCAAACCGGCGCGCCAGGGCACGCTCCTCCGCGTTCGTCCAATCGCTCGTCAGGCGATCCACGGTCTCCCAGGTAAAACCACCCGACACGTGCCAGAGGACGAGTTGGGCCACGCTCGGCGGTACTTGCTCCACGGCGAGCCGTCGGAGCGCCAGAGCGGTCCAAGCGTCCGAGTTGGTGCGACTGATGTCGTTCAACCGGAGCGGCTCACCCAGGGCCGGCATGATCGCTCGACCGTCCGCGCCGGGGCCGTTCAGCGAAACCAAGAGCGCCGGCAGCCGCCGGATGGCTTTGGGGCCCAAGGTCGCCGTGGGCAGGTCGGCCGGCGGCAGGGAGCGAAACCCGCCCCCCATGCCACCCGCGCCACCGACTCCGCCCATCCCGGCCATTCCACCGCCGACACCCCCCATGCCGCCCAGTCCGTTGAGGCCGGTCGTCAAGGAACGCGTGTCCCAGCTCCCCGGTTGAACCAACCTCATGATCAACTGCCCGAGAATCACCATGCCTTGGGTCGCGGGCAAGTTCATGGGCGTTGACATCGTGCCGCCCATGTTGTTGTTCATGTTCATGCCGTTCATGCCGCCCGCGTTATTGTTGTTCCCCATTCCTCCCATGTTGTTGTTCATGCCACCCATATTATTGTTGTTCATTCCACCTGCGTTGTTATTGCCGCCAAGACCGCCGAACTGGCCCGTCGCGCCCGACGCGACCAGGCCGGGGGGCAAGACCACGCGGAGGGTACGAGCCGAGCGGTTGGTCACGTCCAGGGTCATCCGGCCGCCGCCCGTGCCGCGTGCGTCCACGGCCAACGTCCCGTTGCGCAGGCCATCGAGCAGACTGATCGTCCGGGGTGCCTCCACCGACTGTACGACGCGCGCGGTGGGAGCAGCCGCTGACTGCTTCGCGGTTGCTGAAGGAGCCCTCACCGGCGCGGTAGGCTCAGCAGCCTGGGCGAGACCGAACGGTGGACCGGCGAGGACCAGGAACGTGGCAACTCGAGTCAATACACTGCGCTGTTTGCAGTTCATGAGTGTGTGACCTCTGAAGATGTGAGTGAACGTCGGGCATTGCGCTACCCGGCTGAGAAAGGGAATCTCCGCGGACCGTACGTGGAGTACGGCAGCTCTTGGGCGCTCAGGAGTGTCGACGGATGCGCGGGTGACGCCTGCCCGCCTACATTGCAACACTCAGTCGCTTGCCGTTCGTCGCGATGAGAAGTGGTGCGAACGGTGTCGCGCCGGCAGTTCCGCTACGACTTGACTGGACTGGACTTTGCCGTCTCGATCGTTCCTCTGGTGACCCCGGGGCGAGTGCCTTGCACTCCACATTCGTCGATTCCAAACCAACAATTTCTTGTCAGTAAACACACGAATTCGTGCAGGTCAACGCTCCTATTTTTATCAACGCAAATGGCGCGTCCCCGCGCGCGCATTTTTCAGAAACAGTTGCCGCCACAATCGCGCACCTTCCGATCGAGAATCAATATTGGAATATATTTGATGCATACATTTCATGATTCATGCACGGTAGGCAGCTCGATCGTCACACCGAGCCCCGGCCCGGCGTTCCGCGCCGAGATCCGGCCGCCATGCAGCTCGACGGCCCGGCGGGCGATCGACAAACCAAGGCCGACGCCGCCTCCCGAGCGGCTCCGGTCCTCGCCCACGCGGAAGAACGGCTCGAAGATCGCGGCCAGTGCTTCCTCGGGGACGCCGGTCCCGTAGTCCCGCACGGTGATCGTGGCCGTATCCGGCGCGGACCGGAGCTCGACCTCGACGACCGTCCCCGCGGGGGCGTAGCGGACGGCGTTGCGGAGCACGTTCTCAAAGGCGCGGCGGATCAGCTCGCGGTCCCCGACCAGCACGGCCGGCCCGTCGCGGCGAAATGTCACTCGGCACCCTGTTGCCTCGGCTTCCAGCGCGCAGTCATCGACCAGGGTCTCGAGCAGCTCATGCAGCGGCACTTCCTCATCATTGCGGGTCCGGGGGTCCCCCTCGGCCGCGGTCAACTGGACCAGCTCGTCGACGAGCCGGGAGAGGCGGTCGACGTCCTTCTTGACGCGGTCGAGCGCCGCCGTGCGGTCGTCGCTCGACCGGGCCAGGCGCACCGCCAGGGCGAGCCGGGCCAAGGGTGAGCGCAGCTCGTGCGAGACATCCTGGAGGAATCGCCGCTGCGCCGTCATCAAGGTCGTGAGCCGCTCGGCCATCTGGTCGAACGCCCGGGCGAGCTCGCCGATCTCATCACTGCGGGTCGAGCCGATGCGTGCTGACAGGTCCCCCTGGCCGAACCGCTCGACCGCCAGCCGAAGCCCGCGCAAGGGGCGCGCCAGGTGGACGGCCAGGGCGTAGCCGAGCCCCACGACGACCACGAGAATCCAAAGGTAGTACAGCACGAAGTTGCCGGGGGCGAACCGCGGATGGATCGAGACCAGGAGCCTCGGCCCACCGTCCGTGGGGGGGCTGGCCAGCACGAGGCGGCCTCCGTGCGGCATGGGGGGCCGCGGCGCCGTCGACGCGTTCGCGAGCAATGCTGATCGGTCCTGGCCGTCGACCAGGTCCTTGCCCGCCGGCGTGACCAGGAAGTGCTCGGCCTCGAACAGCTCGTTGACCCGCCGCAGGTAGCGCGCGAGCTGCTCGGGGCCCCCCTCGTCGTAAGCCTGCCGCGCTCCCTCGAGCTGGAGGGCCTGCATCCGGCCGATGAGGTTGATGCGCTCCGGCTGCGACGCCGAGACGAGCCACGTGGTCAGGCCGAAGCCGGCGAGCGAGACGACGGTCGTGCCGAGCATCCAGAGCAAGATCTTGCTGAAGATGGACCTCAACGGGCCGCCTCCCCCGATGGGCCGGCTCGGAATAGGTAACCGACGCCGCGAACCGTGCCGATCCGGTTGCCGTACGGCCCCAGCTTCTTCCGCAGGCGGCTGACGTGGACGTCGATCGCGCGGTCGAACGGCGACGCCCTGCGCCGATAGAGGGCGGCGGTCAGCTCGTCACGGCTCACGATCCGGCCCGAGGCGCGCACGAGAAACTCCAGGATGTCGTACTCAATCGTCGTGAGCGGCAGCGGGGCCCCCTCGCACCAGGCCTCACGGGCCGTGGGGACCAGGCGAAGCGCGTCGACTTCGAGCACGTCGTCGGGCTTCGCCGCACGCCCCGCGCGGCGGAGCACAGCGCGGGCGCGCGCAAGCAGCTCATCGGGGTCGAACGGCTTGGGAATGTAGTCGTCCGCGCCGGCGTCGAGGCCCCCGAGGCGATCGGCCTTCGCGGCCCGTGCCGTCAGCATGATGACCGGGACCTCGCTCTGCCGCCGGACCTGGCGGAGCAGCTCGAAGCCGTCCAGCCCCGGCATCATCACGTCGAGGAGCAACAGGTCGTAGTCGCCCCCCAGGGCCCGGCTCAGGCCGCGCCGGCCGTCGTGTGCAACGTCCAGGCGGATGTCTTGCTCGTCGAAGAACTCCTGGAGCAGAGCGCAGAGCTCGACGTCGTCGTCGACGAGCAGGACCGAAGGCGCGGGCCGTGTCCCCTCTGCGCTGTGGTTCATGAGTTGCATCACCTGACTCAGTCGACGCGTTTAACCTCTCGGCCCCGGTGCTCTCGCGCTTCCAGCGAGGGCGATGACCGGTACCGTTCCTGGTACTCATACGACGGGGGCGGCGGGAACACTGTGGCCCGCAGCGCTTCGGCCAGGGCATCCGCGGCGAGCGGCCCTCGGCTGGTCCGCTCGGCCTCGCGCGTGAACGCGGCCGCCGCGTCGGCCGCCTCCTCGGCGGACAGGGAACCGTCCTTGTCGCGGTCCGCCAGCGCAAGGAGCCGGCGCGCCAGGTGGGCCTCCAGCCCGCCCCTGCCGCGGTGCGAACCGCGGCGGGCAACGACCGGCGCGAACCTCCCCTGGTTCACGTACTGCGAACGCGCGAGAAAACCGGCGGCCACGGCCATCGAGATGACGCAGGCAAAGACCACCAGGCCCGTCATCAGCACGACCCCGTCGCGGACCTTCCGGATCCCAAGCTGGTACAGCCCGGTCATCGTGACCGACAAGACGAGCGCGATCCCAATCGCCCCGATCAGTTCCGCGGGAGTCCGGTCGATGACGACATTCTGTAGCGAGTCCCAGTACCCCTTCATCGGACGATCTCCTGGTGGCCCGCGACCGCCCGGTGGCGGCCGCTCGAAAACGCTAGCCTACCGAGGTAGAGCGCTGATTGCGCGGCTCCGGTGCCGGGCTGAGCCACGACGGCCCCAACTCGGCCGGCCGCGGCCGTGGGCGGAAGCCGGCCGGACCGAACAACCGGACCAGCGGCGTCGGACGCACCAAAAGCTCGTACAGCAGGAGCGCGACCGCCACCGCAAAGGCTGAAACGAGCACTGTTTGCGACCACCATGCCAGCCGCCAAGGACGGGCCAAGGCCAGCCCGACAAGGACCAGGGGCTGGTGCACCAGATAGACCCAGAGTGCGGTATCGGCCAGGTAACGCCCGACGCGGCCGGGGCGGTCGAGATACCGCTGGAAGAAGCCAAGGAGGGCAAAGCCGGTCAAGGCCGAGCCGAGGCTGTACAGCACATAGCCCTCCACCCGGATCATGCCCAAGCCCGGTGTCTCCGGCCGGCTGCCGTAGAAGTCGCCGAGCCGCATCGCGTCGGCGAAGGCGGCGAGACCCAGGATGAGGTTCGGGAGCCAGACGCTGGCGATGCTCGGCAGCCCCGCGCGCTGGCGGTGCAGCCACCAACCCGCCAGGAAAAAGACGAAGAAGAACGCCATGTCGGGGTCGAGGTGCAGAAGGAAATCCGGGAAAGCGCGGAAGATGGCCGGAGGCAGGCCCAGCGACCAGCCGAACGGGCTCCACGTTAGCATCAACGCCGGCGCGCCCACGAGGCCGAGCACCACGGGGGCCAATCCCGCGCGCACCAGCCATAGCCCAGCACGGTCGGCGGCCTCGGGTGTCGGACGGAGCAAGATCCAACCGAGCACCCGCGCGACCCACGGGGCCGCCGTGACGAAGAGCAGCAGGTACCAGAGAAACCATAGGTGATTGAGCTGGAAGTAACGCGCCGAGGATCCGAAAAGGCGCGCGCTGAGCGCCCCGCCGGGAGGCCCGAACGGGCCCGGTGGTGGACCACCCGGCCGAAACCCGGGGCCCGGCGGCGGAGCGAACCGCCCGGCAGCACCCCCGCCCGGCGGCACGAAGCCGGGGAGCGGAGGCGGCATGGCGTTCGACCCACGGGCACCCATCGGACCCGGAGGCCCGCCGCCGGGGCGCCCCATCGTGACTTCACGCGTCAGTACATAGGCTGGCCCAAACGTGAACATACAAACGAGCATGGGGACGCCGATCCGTATCCAGCGGCGCCGGAGATACTCGCCCAGCGCGTACTTCTCGAGCATCATCCGCCCGAAGAAGCCCGAGATCAGGAAGAACAAAGGCATCCGGAACGAGTGGAGCCAGTCCTGGACGTAGCGGGACACGTCGCCGTTCCCCGGCGGACCCGGCGGCGGCCCGCCCGCGAACATCCGGAACAGGAGCGAATGGTAGACGACGCCCAGCAGCATGGCCGTGGCACGCACGCCATCGAGGGCGAAGAAGCGCGACGGAGGGTAGGTGATGTGCTGTGCAGAACCCCCCCCGGCCACCCCGCCGCGACGAGAGGAGTCAATAATCACTCCCCCCCTCACCAAGGGGGGGCCGGGGGACGTTTGGGAACCGCCCTCTTCGGGACCAGCATCCTCCGAAGGAGAACCAAACGGCCCTGAGCACCGCGGGGCAACCGGCTTCGTCATCCCGGAACCTCCTTCGCTTGACTCATCAGTCGGGTGGCCTTCATGTCAAGGCGCGGCTACCGGGGGCATCGCCCTGCGGGCTCGACCCCAGCCACCCAGGCTGCGTCTTGCTGCCGAGCGACGACGCGCAGCCCTCGCGCAGGCGGCGCAACGTATGCAGCGACGTTCACGGCCTCCGACACGACGTAGAGCGGGCGCCCTTTCACTTCCTCATAGATCCGCGCGACGTAGTCGCCCACGAGCCCGACCGCGGTCAGCGTCGCGCCGGAGAACAGGAGCTGAAGGCAGACGAGTGAGCTCCAGCCGCGGACGGTCGTGCCGAGCACCACGGTCTCGTATACGACGAAGACCGAGTACGCGAGCCCGAGCCCCGAGAGCAGGAGGCCGCCGCCCAGGCTCAGCTTCAGCGGTAAGGCCGAGAACGACGAGACCGCCGTCCAGGCGAAACGCGCCATCTTCCACGCAGGGTACTTGGTCGTCCCCGCGACGCGGGGCGGCCGCCGGAACGGCAGGATCGCCTCCTTCAAGCCCAGCCACGCGACCAGGCCGCGCAGGAAGCGGTGCTGCTCGCGGAACCCCCGCAGCGCGACGACTGCCGCGCGGCTGAACAGGCGGAAGTCGCCGACCTGCGGCCGCAGTCGCTCGTCCACAGCGCGCTGCATCAGGCCGTAAAAGAGCGCGGCCGTGCCCCGCTTGAAGACGCTTTCCCCCTCCCGATCGACGCGCTGGGCCGACACGACGTCGTAACCCCGCTCGTACAGCGCGACCATCTCCGGCAGCAAGGCCGGCGGGTCCTGGAGGTCCGCGTCCATCACGACCACCGCGTCCCCCGCCGCGAAGTCGAGCCCCGCCGTAATCGCCGCCTGGTGGCCGAAGTTGCGGCTGAAGCCGAGCACCTTGACCCTCGGGTCGGCCGCCGCCTCCGCGTCCAGCAACAGCCGCGTCCCATCCCGGCTGCCGTCGTCGACGAACAGGATCTCGTACTCGCACCCCAGCCCATCCAGCACCGGGCGCAACGCCCGGAGCAGCGACGGGAGCGCCTCCTCTTCGTTGTAGACGGGAATGACCAGCGACAGCAGCATGGTTCCTCCTCAAAAGGGAAACGCGCCCGGTCACTCAGCGAGGGGCGCCGCGGTCACGGGTGGTTCAATCAGGCCGAGCTCGGGGCGGCAGTCGTAGAGCTTCCTCATCCGCCGCATGCGTGCGAACGGCGGCATCATCGGCGGCCCCGCGGCGGCGTTCGGGTCGGGAGCCTCCTCCTCACTCTCGGGCTCGTCGATCCGCCAAAGCTTCGGGTCCACCGGCTCTCCGTGCTCTCGGACCCACGCGAGGATCTCCCGATTGCCCGGGCCCATCGGGCCGCCGGGGCCGGGCGGACCGCCGCCAGGACCACCGGGGCCGGGTGGGCCGCCCGGCAGGCCGCCACCGGGACCGCCCCCCACCAACACGAAACGGAGCTGCCCCCGCTCGACCAAGGCGGTGAACTGGTCCACGGAGAGGACCGGATCCGCACCCATGAAGCCCCCCAGCGAGATCGCGGGCTCTCCCCCGTCGATGATGATCGGCGCGACTTCCATGCTGGACGGTGCCGCGACGAGGTAACGCTCGCCGCGATGGTTGGCGCGCAGGAACGGGACCAGCATGCCCGTATCGCGCGGGTCCGATTCGAACGGCGGCATCGGAGGCATCATCGGCTGACCCCGACCCCGCCCGGTCAAGGCCGACGGGTCGGCCGTGGGAATCACGGGATTGCCCCGCGCGAGCACTGGGGCGAGCGACCAGGCTGTCGGACCCACCAGCAACGCGGCCAGGCCCACCCCCGCGCTGAGCTTGGCCCGCGAGAGCGACGCGCGCCCGAGCACCAGCAGCCCCAACGCCCCGGCGCAGGCTCCGCCCAGCACGACCGGCATGAGCCAGAACCGCCACGCCGGGAAGCGACCGATGACAAACGCCTGCCAGGCCGCCGTCAGCAGCAACGCCGCTGGCAAGAGCGCCCGGCGCCAGCCGGCCCGGCGCGACTCTTCCCACAATGCGACCGTCCCGGCACCCGCCAGGGCGGCGACGGCAGGCGCCATGACCACCGTGTAGTACTCGTGGAAGATCCCCCGCGCGAAGCTGAAAACGACGAGGTGCGTGGCGAACCAGCCGCCCCAAAGCAGCAGCGCGGCCGGCCGCTGCGCAAGCGGCGCTTGCCACCTCACCCGGTGCGCAGCCACCGCCGCGCCGAGGAGGGCCAGCGGAAAGAGCCACGTGATTTGCCCGGCGATCCCGGGACTGGCAAAACGGAGCGGACCGGGGATCCCCCCGAAGCCGGGCGGACCGCCATGGAACCGTCCCCCCGGCGGAAACGGCGGCATACCCGCGCCGGGGGGGCCTGGCGGAAACGGCGGCATCGCACCACTAGACCCGCCGGGAGGACGCGGCATGCCCCCTGGCGGACCGAGGTTGCCCGACCCGCCGAAGATGCGCCCTAACCCGTTGTAGCCCAGCGCCAGGTCGAGCGCTGAGTTGTTCCGCGACCCACCAATATAAGGCCGGCGCCCCTTCGGCGTCAGCTCCACCACGATCGACCACGATAGCGACACCACCACGAGCACGGCCGTCGCCGCCGCGAGGTGGCCCAGGCGCGCCTTCCGGCTTATGGGAGCGGACAGAAAATAGAGCAGGTAAAACGTCGGCAGGACAACGTACGCCGCAAGCATCTTGACGTTGAAGCCCACGCCCACGAGCGCCGACGCGAGCAGCAGCCCCTTCAGCCGCCCCGTCTCCGCCCCCTTCACGAGCGCCCAGGCCGCCAGCAGTAAGAAGAGCACGAGCGCGGTGTCGGGTAGGTTGTCACGGTCCACCGCAACGCCGATCGGCGTGACCGCCATCGCCAGGGCCGCCAACAACCCCGCCCCTGCACCGAAGGCCCGCCGCACGAGATAGTAGGTCAAGACGACCGAGAGTACACCCATGACCGCCTGCGGCGCCAGCAGGCTGAGTCCCGAATAGCCGAACGCCTTCGCGCTCAGGGCCTGGATCCAGAGCGCTCCAGGCGGCTTGTCGACCGTGATGAAGCCGGTCGGGTCAAACGCCCCGAAGACGAAGTTGCCCCACCCCGCCAGCATGCTCCGGGCGGCCGCGGCGTAGTAGAAATTCCCGGTGCCGTTCTGGTCGAGCCGCCAGAGGCGAAGGATCGCCGCGCCCAGCGTGATCGTGGCCAGGGCGATCCCTTCCCGCATGTTCGCGGCCGCGCGAAGGGGCTCGCGTTCATCCTCCACTGGGTGCGCGGTCTGAAGCATTACAGTTCGCCATCCTCTCCAGAAAGTCCAAAGGGGCGCCGCTGTGGCAGTGTGGTGATCGACACCCGGTCTCTCTAAGCCCCTGATGGGGCGGCCAATTGCTAGCCAGGGGTGTGAACCCTTGGAACAGAAGGACTATCGAGAATCCCTTCCTTGGCCCCTTTCGGGGCTGGGAACGATGTCGTCCTGAGTCGCCGACGCTCGCCGTCAGTCGCACCCGTTCCAGTCATGCGCGAGGCGGCGGGTGGCGGCCTCGACCGTGCGCAGCAGCTCGCGGCGCCGCACGGCCCTGCGGATCGACCAGTAGGCCGCGTCCTGCACCGGCCGAGGGATGTCAGCGCGGTACTGTCGAAACGACGGATAGAAGATCATCCGCAAGATGCCCCGATCCGTCCCGTCGTCGTTGCTCATAGCAAGTTTCTCCTTGGCTCCGTTCGCTCCGCCTCGAACGCGCAGAGCGCTGAGGCTTCATCGGGGTAAATTGCGAAGAGCCGGTCAAAGCGGGTGATCCGAAACACCTCTAGCAAGTGCGGGGCGATGCTGCAGAGCTTGAGCCGCCCTCCCGAACGCGACACGGTCCGGCCGAACCGCAGCAAGACGGCCAGCAGCGTGCTCGACATGAGCTGAACGTCGCGGAAGCTCAGCAAGATGTCCGACGCGCCCACCCATCCCGAAAGCTCGATCAACTGGTCGTCAACCTCTCCGATCACACCCTGTTCCAGCAGTTCGCCGTCCACCAGGCTGGCGACCAACACGCCCTCGACGTCTTCCACGAACACGCGCGGGCAAACCGTACCGTACATCGCTCTTGTCCTCTCGTTGGGCCTCTTGTGGCGTCCGAGCGCTCGGGGGTTGTGCGTCGGCGGTTTTTGACAGCGCGACGGCCGAGAGATGTGGGGACGCCGGCCGTTAACGAATGATAGGGCGTTGCGTCCGGGGTTTCCGTAACGGTTTGTAACGGCCGGCTGCACGCGAAAACCGAGGCCACCTGCAAGACGCGTACACGCGGATGCTCTATGATGACCCGGTCCCTGAAACGCCGCGCTCGCGGCCGAGGCGAAGCGACGCTGAGGATCAGACCCGACCATGACCAACGTGGATAAATTAAGACGCGCTTATCAGATGTGGTTCGAAACCCGCGGCAAGAGCACGGCGGTGTGGCTCGAGATGCTCGCCCCCGACGTGGTGTTGCAGTCGCTCGCAAGCGGCGACCCGGCCATGAAGTTCAGCGCGACCCGGCGCGGCAGGATCGAGGCGGAACAGTACTTCGCCGAGCTGGCGGAACAGTGGGAGATGCTGGAGTTCCACGCCGAAGAGTTCATCGCCGAGAGGGACCGCGTGGTCATGCTCGGCCGCTGCGCATGGCGGTTCCGCGCGACCGGCAAGACCGTCGAATCGCCCATCGCCCACATCTGGCGATTCCACAACGGCCAGGCCATCGAATTCTTCGAGTTCTACGACACTGCGCGAGCCTTCGCCGCGGCTGTGCCCGACTGAGGTCGCCACGAACGACGGGACGAACCGTGAAAAGAGACGGAAGCAGATTCACGACGATTGCAAAGTCGTAGCGCAGGAGCCTCCGGCGCATCGGGTGAATATTGATTATGCGATTGAGGTCCGCCTGTTCTTCCTTCCGGTTTCGTCCTGCAGAAAACTCTGCACTTCATGATTGACGCCGATCACCAACGGCAGTATTCTCTGCACATGCGACGCTTTACACCCGGAGAGCTGAGCGTCATGCGTCTGCTTTGGGAGCATGACGCGCTAAAACCAAGCGAGATTCAAAAGCTCTACCCCGAGCCCATCAAGAATCCTGCGCTTCGCTCGTACCTGAAGATCCTGCTGGATAAGGGACACGTCAGGCGTCGCAAGGTGGGGAAGGCGTACGCGTACGAGGCCGTGACTCCCAAGCGGACGGCATTTCGTTCAACACTGCGCGACCTGATCGATGCCTACTGCGAAGGTTCGACTCGGGCTTTGATGGTAAACCTCATCCGCACCGAGAAGCTGAGTGAAGAAGAGCTCGTGCACCTGAAACGACTCGCCGATGAGACACAAACCCCATAGTTGGGGCGACGAGGACGGCGAAGATGAACACTCTGTCGACCTGGATCGTCGCGGCCTCCGAAGACCCCATGGCCCCCCTCCTCTGGCTCACGGTCAAGCTCACGGTTTATCTTGCCATGACTTGGCTGCTCCACGCCACGCTAAGCCGGCGCAATCCGCGCTGGCGCGTCTTGCTCTGGCGCTCGAGCGGCGTTGGGTTCGTGGTCCTGGCTGGGTTCTTCTACTTCCCGCCATTCTGGAGCTGGCCGCTTCCTTCGCCACGAGGATCGGGGGATCGTACCGCCGCCATGGCGACCACGCAGGGCGCCCTGTCTCTCGTCGGCAGCGGGCCGGCCGTGGAGCGAGGTGCAAGAACGGGCTTGGCCAGTCGTCGAACCGCCCCATCGGGCCCTTCTTCACGAGAGGGCCGCGGGAAGTCGGTGATTCTCCCGAAGCACCCGGCCTCATCCGCCGACGCAATCGCGTCGGATCGCTCTGAACGGGCACGCGCTGGACTCACTCGGTTCGTCCTCGCAGGCCGTCGTTCCTTGTACCTCAGAGTGGCGCTTGCGATCTGGTGCGGCGGGGTCCTGCTCGGGATCCTCCGTACGGTGATCGGCCTTGGGCGACTGGCCCGAATCCGGGCGCAAGCCACGGAGGTACCGCCCTGGGTCATCGCTCAGGGGGCACAGGTTGCCCGCGGACTCGGCCTCAAGAGCGCTTGCGCAATTCGTGCGACGCGCGACCTGCAGTCACCCTGCCTCATCGGCCTGTGGAGGCCGACGATTTTGCTCCCCGAGCCGCAATGCGAGGCCGATTCTCGCGCGGAGTTGCCTTCGATCTTCGCCCACGAGCTCGCGCATCTGCTACGGCACGACCTCGCGTGGAATGCTCTCTTTCATGGGCTGTCGATCGTGCTCTGGCCCCATCCCCTGGTCTGGCGAGTTCGCGTGACGCACGCCGACGCGTGCGATGCCGTGGCCGACGCGGTCGCCGCCGCCTTCGTCGGGGACGCGAACCTATATGCCCGAACCTTGGCCCGGCTGACGCTACGCGTCACAACTCCGGAGGTTACGATGGGACTATCGATGGCGCGGAAATCGTGCACGTTGCGGCGTATCGAAGCGATCCACCGACATGTGTTCCGTGCTCGGCTGTCCCAGAGCCGGGCGACGTCTGCCGTCGTCGTGGCGGCCCTGGGAACGATCCTGCTCGGTGGCTTGGGTCTCGAGCGATCAAGCGCCAGGTCAGCCCAGGCCGTCGAAGCCCAGACGCCGGACGGCCCCTCAACCACGCACAAGCGCGAGGACGGGACGAAGGTCGCTCCCCGTGAGCCGGGCGTCGTCAGCGGTGACGTCGTCGACGCGGAGACCCGGGTGCCCGTAGCGGGCGCCGAGGTCCTTCTCCTGTATACGGGGATCCGTCGCACCAAGGCGGACGATCAGGGCCGTTTTCGCTTCGAGCGGATCCCGCACGGGAACTACCGGATCTGGGCATTCAAAGAGGATCTCGCCTCGCCCAGGGAGCCGGTCTTCGCCCAGGATGCGCCGCTCCCGGAAGGGGTAAGATTTGCGCCGATTCGACTGCTGATGAGGCCGGGCAAACAGGTCAAGGTAACGGTCGCATCGGCCGCAACTGGTCGGCCCATCGAAGAGGCTGAAGTGAGCCTGGGCTATCCGGATCGGCGCAAGGCGACCACGGGGAGCGACGGCGTTGCCATCGTGCGAGGACTCCTCCCCGGCAAGTACGAAGTCACGGTCCTCGCAGCCGGTCATGCACGCGAGGAGCGTGACATCGATCTCACGGATTCGCCTCCCGTGACGCCTCTTTCCGTCGCGCTGAGCCAAGGGGGTCTCGTGCAGGGGAAGCTCACCGACAAGGACAAGCGCCCGTTGGCCGGGATCCGTGTGTACTACCGATCCGTGGGGAATACATATGGGTATTTCGGGCAGTCGCCGACGACGGACGAGCAGGGGCGCTATCGCAATGCGCACTTGCCCCTCGGAACCCAGATCGAAATCGCGTATAGCAGTGAGGATCACCTGACCGCCAAGCGAGTGGTGACGCTGACCGGTGAAGAGCGAGAACAACAGGTCGACGTGCAACTTGAAAAAAGACCGCGGGGAGGGTCGGTCGCCGGCGTCGTCACGGACCCTGAGGGGAAGCCGATCGCCGGGGCCAAGGTGGGCAACTATGGAAATCGGTCCGACGAGAGCCGCCAAACGACGACCGATGCGAACGGACGATTCGTGCTGCACGACCTCCTGAAGGACCATGTCGGCCACGAGATCGTGGTCAGCGCCCGCGGCTTCTCCCCCGTGCTGCGGAGGGTCGAGCCGGGGCCGGAAGAGTCCCCGTCGGAAGTGTCCGTGCGCTTGCAGCGGGGCCATTTCGTCCACGGTCGCGTCGAGAATGGCGCCGGTGAACCGCTCAAAGGCGCTTCGGTCTGGATCAGTAATCGGAGCGGTCCTGTTCAAGCGTTCGAATCGGTGCAAGCGGACGAGCAGGGCCGATTCCACCTCGATTCCCTGGCCGGGGGTAATACGTTGAGGATCTCGGCCGAAGGGTACTCCACGCGCGAAAACGTTACCCTCCCCTTCGACGGGGATGAGATGATTTCGGTCAAGCTGGAACCGATGGGGGTACTCCGCGGGCGAGTGGTCGACGCCGCCACGGGCCAGGCCATCAAGCAGTTCCGGGTGCGCCTCGGATTCCCGGCGGAACGCCGAGAGGGGGACGTGCGCGGTTCGTTCGATTCGAGGCTCGGTGCAACGGGCCGTGCGTTCCAGACCGAGGACGGCACATTCACGCTCAACGGGCTCACGAATCGCCTGGCACTCGCGGTCAAGGTGGAATCGGAGGGTTACCAGCGCTCGACTCTGCCGCGCGTCGAGGCGCAACCGGCCGGAGGGGCCATCCCGCTTCAGATCGCGCTCACGAAGACCGACCCTGCGCGGCTTGCAACCGTCTCGGGAACGCTCCTCGATCACCGGCGAAATCCCGTTGCGGGCGTCGAGCTCCGGCTCATCGTCTCGCCGAGCGCATCGACGGGGGAAGACGACAACCGGTTCAACTGGGCGCTGATCGATCGCGGGCAGCTTGGTCGCCAGGGTTATGTGGCTCAGTTCTTGAGCGCGGTGTCCGACGCACAAGGGCGCTTCACGTTCCGGGACATCCTCCCCGGTATGTACCTGCAACTCGCATACTGGGGTCCGAATGCGCCCAAATCACGGTCGCTGGCCTTCGCGAAAACGAAGCCGGGAATGGGTCAAACCGTCACGATCGACGTGCCCAACCCGGCAAGCATCAGCGGCTCGTTCGACTCCAGGACGTTCCCTGATTCGGGTTCCATGCAATTATCCCGAAAAGACGATGGCTTCCACAGCTATAAGTTCGAGCTTGCAGCCGGACAGTCCGAATTCCGGTTCGAGAACGTGCCCCCCGGCGACTACTGGCTATCGATCATGCACCGGCTCGAACGCAGCAAGGACCGCCCGGAAATGTTCACCCTCCGGCCGATCGCCGCGCGCTCGCTGACGGTCGAACCCGGCAGGGCCTACAAGGTGCAATTCACGGAGAAAGACCGGGTCGATCACCAACTGTATTGACAGGTGGGCGGGCGGACAAGTTAGCCAGCCCCATTCCGAACCGCACCTGCAAGGATTCCCACAGGAGGGTGCGTCCGATGCAACTCAATCGCGTGATTCCGCTTTTGCTCGCGATGGTCGCGCCGAGCCTGGCGGCAGAGCCCGCGGCCGTTGACCTGGCTCACATCGACCGGTCGATCGCGAAGGAACCCCGGTATGCCGGCAGGCCGCACTATGCGCTCATCGTCTTCGGATCGAGGGCCGAGCACCGCTCTTGGCTCGTGATGGACGGGGATGAGACCTTGTACTTCGATCGCAACGGAAACGGAGACTTGACCGACCCCGAGGACCGCATCGCGCAGGATGTCGAAGCCACCAGGAAGATCCATATGGCCGAGGGAGGTACACACTCGGGTATGAATGTGTTCCCACTGGGTACGGTGGCGGGCGTCAAGTTGAATTTCCACTACTGGGTCCGGAGGAGAGGCGTTGTGCCGGCCGATGAACGCCTGCGCAAGATCGAGCAGGAGCGCCAGACGAATGACTGGGAGAACGGAACTCTGTGGCGATCTGCGGCGAAGGGGAGCCAGGCGCAGAACCCTGTAGTGCTGGCCGCAAGGCCTGCGGACGCCCAGGTCACGCACCTTGGAGGTCCGTTGACGTTCGCCCTGAAATGGGGCGAAGACCAGACGCTCCGGCCGTGGCCTCAGACCACCATATTCGACGTCCTGATCGGCACTCCGGCACTCCCTCCCAGGAACCACCATCACCGTGTATTCTCGCCATTAACAGACATGGAAATACCTGGCAATATACATCCAATGGCCGTCGTGGAGTACTCGCCCGGGGCTCCCGGATCGGGCCCGGTGGTACGCACCGTTCGACTCGACCTGCGTTGTTGCGGTGATACGGTGTACGCCCGGATGGCCGTGCCGCGCGAAGCGGGGGAGGGAATGGCGAAGGTCACGCTCGCGTATCCTGAATGGAGGGAGCGAGTGGTGCATCCGGCCACGTTCCAGGTGCCCATCGGCGCTCCACCGGAAGGGCATGAGAGCGAACTGTCGTACATCCTGTTCCACGATGCCGACGGGAGCTTCAGTCTCGATGATGCGATGACCGCGCTGCGGGTGCGGCGACTGGCCGTCCAAAAGGTCGCCAACGGGGACGGCGAGAGCCTGCTGATCTCATGGCGCAACAAGCGGGCCTTTGCCGTTACTCTGAAACACGGCCCACGAGTGATTGAGACGTCGAGGGACCTCGGGGAAAGTAGCCCGTTCGCCGAGGCGCTCGGGCGCTGCAATGCGCGGCTCGAAATCTTGACCTTGCCCGGGACGGTTGTCACTGAAGAGAATCAGACCACGGTGACGACCCTCCACGCCGCCCTGATGGACGAGACCCGGGGAATCCTGTACACGATCCGGGACAAGAAACTCTCCGGTCCGAAATGAGGATCGCTTGTCTTCCGTAGCCGAGCCCCGAGGTTCTGGGCGTTCCGAGTACGACGTGGCATGAGGCGTTGTCGTGCTGGGGATCAAGGTCGGCAGAACGCGCGATCGATGCAAGCGTGTCGCGATCCTGAATGGGAGGGGCGGTCCTCAAGGAAGCCCGCCCCTTCTTCACACTGGCGACGGCTGCCTCTTCAATCCTACCGCCGTCAGACGCAGCGGGATCTTATCAGTCAGCCCGATCGTCATTCATCAGGGGATCGCTTGTCCTTGTGAACACGCTTCGGAGCCGGACGATCCTTGTCCTTGGGACGGGTGAGCCAGGCTGTTACATGGCGCCCCCTTCGGGGTTGCCTGGCGCTCCCCTTTCGATAACTTCATGATGCGCCCTCGACGCGCAACAAAATCCCGATGATTCGCGTTTATCATCAACCCCAACGTTTCAACAGCCCACCCTCGCCCCTTCCGCGGGCAGGTGGTGATTGCCACCAAGTTCGGGGTCCAGCTCAAGCCCGACGGCTCGCCCGGAACGAAGACCTTCCCGCCTCGTCTCGGGGCGCGGCCTCTCCACTCAGTCATTCTCATTCTCGACACGTTCAAGGGCGGGCGTGTTGCCGAGCCTCACTGACTGCCGTAAGTTAAGTGCCTGGGCTAGTTCTCAATTCAATTCTCTATTTCGAGAGGTCGGGGTATGTTGCCGGTTGATGAGACCCGGGCTTTGGGTCGAACGGGCATACGTGTGTTGCCCTTGGGGGTCGGCACGAACAAATGGAGCCGAGCGGATCATTCGGTAGTCCTGCAGACGTATCAGACCTTGATCGACCCGGTCGCTGCCTAGTGGACACCGCCGAGCTCTATGGTTCGCGACCAAAACTGGCGTCAATTCAGTTTTCAGTGTCGGAAAACTGAATTGACACCAATTTGCCCACGAAAAATCACTCGGAGGGCTTGACGTCACCCGGCTCATCGAAGGCATCGTCCGGGCTGGCACTGCACTCACGCTGATCCGCCCAATAGAGACATTCGGTGCATATCCATCTGCCATCGTTCAATCGCCCGACGCTGAGTCCGTCGAATTCACCTGGCAACCGGTTATCGCTGACCCATCGACCACATCGCTCACACTTGCCGGCATTCGTATCGGGGAAATAGATCGCAGTTGTGTTGATGACAGATGGATATTCAACAAACGATTCTCCACGGAACGCGTCTTCAACGATCGACCGCATCCTCTTTTCGAATGGCTCGACGAACGAGAAGGCATCGTCCGCGTCGTTGCCATCAGGCACGTGGACAATAATCGACGTCGTGATCAGCATGGGCCTCGGCATGTCATCTCGCTCGCGTCTGCGCAACGCTCTAATGACCCTGCTCAGCAGCGGCGGGGCTACTGAGGCCTTGAACCTAGAAAAGCCGTCGTGCCCCGCCGTCTGCTGCAGCACCTGGTTCGGCCTCTGGCACAGGCTTGTCCAGCCGCCAGTCGCGCGGGCTGGAACTCCAACTGCACCAACAGCAGGCCCGCAAACGCATGGGGCACCAACCCGAGCTGGGCAGAGCCCGAACTTCAGCGTTGGAACCGGACGCGTTCGTCCAAGATCGCTAACGGCCGTGGGAGTTCTCCCGCTGAAGCTTTTTCCGCAACTCATTGCGAAACCGCTGCGTATATGGCCGCGCTGCGCTACATTGTACCGCGAAATCAAGGTCCGCCACTGCTTTTTCCATCTCGCCCATCGCGTCGTAGATGCGGCCACGCGTTTCGTAACCATAGGCTAAACTTGGATGAATCTCGATGGCAATATTAATATCACGTAGCGATTCTTCGAATCGCCGAAGTTCCATGTACACCCTTGCTCTTCCATACCAGGGAAAGAAATTCCGTGGCCTGGCCTTGATACCGGCTTCGTAATACTCGATGGCTTCGCTCCATTGCTTCCGCTCGGCCGCCATGTGGCCGAGACTAACCCAAATATCGACATTGCCGGGGTCCAACGCCACGGCGCGTTTTAAGTCGGCTTCTTCCAATTTCGGGTCAGGGAAAAAATAGCTCATCAGCATTGAACGCCAATAATAGTCTTGGTCTGTCGCTTGCGGATTCTCCCTCACTAACCAACGGTCAAACGCCTCAAGATAGGCACGCGCCTCGCTTGGCGAGAGCGATTCCATGAACTCGGTGTGGGTGCCGCGTTGGGTCTGAATCAGCATCCGCTCGTTGAATTGGTGCAGCGCGGCGGTCATTTTTGGCTTCTGCCAACTTAGCCACCATCGACGCAGGAATCGCCACATGTCGGTCACTCAGTAGAAAACCGGACATTCGTCTCCGTAACGATCTTGCAGGCAGCCTCGGAGACAAAAATCGGCAGCCTGTCCACGACGCCTAACGCAAGAACTCAGCGGACCGGCTACACACCAGTGCCGCCCGCACGATCATAACGCGCCCGCGTGGCCGGGGTTCGCTGCTGCGTGAGGTTAGGTATCAGGTCGGTTGCCCGAAGAACGCAACCGCGCGCCGTGCCATCTCGTCCAACTGCCCGGCCTCTGACATAATCGTTGCGTGGACCGACCAGTTCCACTCCATCGGGCCGGAACGCAAATCGACCCGGATGGAAACGTGGCCGGCGCGGTCCTGCGTGCAGTGCAGGCTCAACTCGCCCTCCAGGGACCGCCAGTGCAGCTCTTCCGGCCAACCCCGCCATTGTTGGGCCATCTCGACGAATAGGAGCGCTGGGTGCTCGTTGGCGTACCCGGCATAGACTTCTGCTGCGGCAGATATGTTCAGATCGGTAATGCGTGTCCAGAACCCCTCGATGGGGACGTTCGGATCGGCCGGAAGGCGGTCGAAGAACTCGAGGATGCCGACCCCCGACGCGCTCTTGATGGAGAATGACTCCACAGACTGCTCTCCCGCCGCCTAATGGGTGAACTCAGCGGCCGGCGAAGCCGGTCCGCTACAATGAGAGGTTATGCCGTGGGGGGTTACGGCCGGCCCCAAACGATGTCATCGATGAGCCAACGGCCGTCTTCGTTAATGACACGAACGTCTACCGCCTCCTGAACAGTGCCGGCCCACTCCGAAAGACTGTAGATCGCGACGTGTGCGCGCTCTGAGTCGGTCACACCAAGTTCAACGGAGTTTGCAGGCTTTTCCCAGTAACTGGTCATGGCGCCGAATGCTCGTTTCAAATCCGAGGGTTGCCAGCCACCTCGCAAAGACGGCGCGAGCATGGAGTGAGCCGCGGACCAATCGCCGCGAGCCAGTGCTTTGGCGAAGGCCAAGGCCACGCGAGCGACTTCGGTTTCTGGGGGTTGCTCAGGCGGCATAACGCGGGAATTCAGCGGCCGGCGTAGCCGGTGTCCGCTGCAATGATAGGTGAGGCCCGTCCTTGGCCGACCTGCACTTGCCAGAGCCCAACCTGATGAGCCCTATCGCGAAAGCCACCGATTAACGCCGTGACCTCGCTGCCGACAGGGCACCAGTCACCCGCACGAAACCGCTCGGGAGTCAGGCTCGCAATCACGACGATCTCCTGCAGGGCGGGGAAGCCGACGCTGATATCGACCCAAGCCCCGAACAGGGACTTGGCGACGACTGTCCCAGTGACGGCCTGCCCGTAGGCGAGCCGCTGCTTGAGCGACTCCCAAGCGAGAGCGCGAGCCGGAGAGCGGTGTTCGGGGAACAACTCGTCAAGGTCGTCGGTGACGCTCATCGCTTCCGCCATCTAACGAAAAAGGACAGTGGCCCGCCGCAGGCGGGTCCGCTGCAGCGCCATGCTAGCCGTCACACCCAAGGTAACCACCAGACATCACCGAGCGGGACGCCGTACCGGCATCTCAGCACGTAGCCCTCGTAAGCCAGGCACCCCAACGTGGCCACCAAAGCGAGCGTGGCCGTGATCGTGTACGAGGGCCAGCGACGTGTCTTCAGGGCGCGGCGGACTAGCGCGACGTTCGCAGCCGCCGCCAGCGGCGCCAGGACATTGACAAGCAGCATGTAAGGGTCGCTGATGACGTTACCGCACCAGAACCGGCCGGGTGGTCCGTGGAGCCACCGGGTCGCTTCGCCCCATTGGGCCGCGGAGAGTCCGGCATAGGCGAAGATGACCGTCGCAAGTAGCCGATGCACGAGAGAAGTCCGGCTAAGGGTCAAGCTCAGCGGACCGGCCACACGCCAGGACCGCTCCCGTTATCTTACCGCGCCTGCGTGGCCGAGTCCGCTGGAGCGTGAGGTTAGTCGAGGCGGCGGTTGCCGACAACCGGAGCCTGTGAAAAAACAGGTCAAGCGAAGTTCGCACGGCGCGATACCCCCCGTTCGATGCAACCAAGCACTGCCCACCAGTCGCGATCCTGCACTGACTTCATTGGCAGCCACAAATTCGGTAGTGCGTGGCTTCTGAAAACCCCGTCCTCATCGGAGGCGGGCGAGCACACGTCGATCAAGCAACGGGTCGAGCACGTGGCCAACCACAATCGGCTCGACGATCTCAAGGCCGCCGAGCGGGGTAGCGTGGCAGCCGTTACCCGGTCGTCGGGCCTCGAGGAGGCGCTCTGGCTCTGCCCCATCGAGGACCGGCGACGTTTCGACTCAACACGCGAAGGAATGGTCGAGGGGTTCTCTCTCGGCAATTACCTGCTGCTCGTCGAGCACACCGGACGGCTGTTCCGCGACGGCAAAGCATCGATCTCACAAGATCTCGCCGCGCTCTTTGTCCGCCTCGGCAGCGACGCCGAGTCGTGGCAAGCCCGCCTCTTCAAGCTCAGCGAGGGCCGTCTCCTCGGCCGCTTCTTCGCCGCAAGCCGCCAACGCTTGCGGGAGGTTGCGGAGCAGCTCGGGGTGAGGCACCTGGCCAACCTCGCCTGTTGCCCGGCTCGCTGAGTCGACGTGCTGCCTTGGTCGGCTGCAAACGCACACCGCTGCACCAACACTTTCACGCAACGCGCCCATGTTGCCCGCGCACCTCTTGACGTGCGCGTCTCCCACAACCGACGACCCACTCGTTTCGGCTCTGTCCATGATGCGCGGCGAACATCTCATCAAGCGAGCGTCCGCCCCTGTTTCCCCCGAGTCAGCATGCCGTCAACAACCGCGACGCGTTGCCTGTCCCTTTGCTTTCCCCGACGCGCTCTTGATGGAGAATGACTCCACAGACTGCTCTCCCGCCGCCTAACGGCAGGGTTCAGTGGCCCGCGCAGCGGGTCCGCTGCAACCGAATGTTAGGCTCGAAATTTGAAGCGACACCGATTTCCTTCTCTGGCAAAGCTAGCGTGTGCCAGAGGCGGATGAACCCTTTTCGGGAAAAACTTGGTCCATTCGGCGTGCCGGGCGGCTTTAGTAGGATGCAAAGGCGCTCGATCCTCATGAGGCACGGCGATGGCACACGGCTCCCTGCGTACCGCCCAGCGTTACCTCCATTCCCTGTTCGTAGGGGGGGTGACTTCGAGCCTGACCGACGGGCAACTGCTGGAACGATTTGCCAGCCGCCGAGATGGCGCCGATGAGGTGGCGTTCGCGGCTCTGGTCGAGCGGCACGGTCCGGCGGTGCTGCGTGTCTGTCGCGCGATCCTCGGTGACGAACACCATGCGGAGGATGCGTTTCAGGCAACGTTCCTGGTGCTGGCGAGAAAGGGCGGTTCGCTCTGGGTCCGCGATTCGCTGGGGCCATGGCTGCATCGGGTGGCCTGCCGCGCGGCGGGCCGGGTGAAGGAGGAGGCGAACCGGCGGCGAGCGCTTGAGAAGCGCCTCGCCGAGCTGCTGGCCAGGCGGGTAAGAGACGGCGATCGCGAGGACGTTACGTCGGCACTCCATGAGGAGATCGATCGTCTGCCCGAGCGTTACCGCGTGGTGGTGATCCTTTGTGATGTCGAGGGTCACTCCTATGAAGAAGCCGCGCGGCGCTTGGGGTGTTCGGTCGCGACGGTCAAGGGACGACTGGCCCGGGGTCGCGAAAGGCTGCGGGAACGGCTGACGGGGTACGGGTGGGTACCGTCGTCGCGTCTCTTGGTCCTGAGGTTGGCGGGCGAGTCGGCTCCGGCCGTCGTGCCGCCCTTGCTGGTGAGATCCACGATCGAGGCCGTTCTCTGTATGGCGGCTGAGGGGACTGCGGTATCCGCTGTGGTCTCTGCGCCGGTCGCCGCCTTGGTGAAAGGAGTGTTGGTGACAATGGCTCTGACGCAATTGAGGTCGGGAGTGGTGCTGTTTTCCCTGGTCGGCGCGGCGGTCATGGGCACCGCGCTCGTCCAGGCCCAGCAGGAGGCGGGGGGGCGACGGGCGAGGATGGGCCCCGACCGTCGGACCGCCACGACGCAGTCGGCACCGGCGATCGAGGGGCGGCCAACAACGATTGGACGGTTGGGGAGCGACGGCTCCGGCCTCTCGTTCGACCAGATCAGGCCGATCATCGAGAAGCTCTTGAAGGAGCATGGGTCGGCCAAGGTGACCACGCTCGACGGGATCGAGGTGAGCGTACGGCTTTACGATGCGAAGGAGCTCGACGGGTCCAGGCCGCTCTTGGAGCAGGTCTTGCGCCTGGGGCCGGTCGATGTCCGAGGCCCGGCCGATCCTGCGCCGGCGGACGAGGGGGGCTCGCAAGCACAGCGCAAGACGGCTAATGCCAGGCAGGCCGCCCGGCAGCTCCTCGCGTCGGCCCGCCGTGATCTCGGCATGGGCCTTCTCGACGAGGCGGCCGAGAAGATCAGTCGGGCTCGCGCCTTGGATGTGAAGTGGGGGTTGTTCGATGATACTCCGGACAAGGCCGCCGCGGCGCTGCGGAGCGTTCGGGTCCGTTAGGGCGGTATACGCATGTGTTGCACACGTCTTGGGTGGAGCGACCCCCCCCAGCCCTCCCTTCGTAAGGGGGAGCCCGGGGGGGGGTGCGAATGACCAAGCAGCCCTGCCTGTGCGCAACGCGGCTGCAAACCGCTCTATAGGGCGGTCTTCCTTCGGTGTTCCTCTTCATCGGGTGCATTTTGCGCACCCGACGAAGAGGGCATACGATGGGGTGCCGCTCAAGGGCGGGACATCTGGGAGGGTTGTCATGGAGTGCTACCGGGTGCTGGGAAAACGTCTCGATTTCCTCGCGACGGCCGAGACCACGGGGGGAAACTACTCCCTGTTTCATCTCTTCATTCCCGTGGGTCCGCCCGGTCTGATGCCTCATGCGCATCGAGACGCGGACGAGTTCTTCTTCGTGGTGGAGGGGAACGTCGAGATCCTCTTCGAGGGCTCCTGGCGGGCGCTGGGACCGGGAGAGTTCGTGCACGTGCCTCGGGGGACGGTTCACACGTTGCGGAACGTGAGCCCTGACGCTGCGCGGATGCTCTCGGGGTTCGTGCCGTCGGGCTTCGAGCGGTTCTTTCGGGACTTCGGGAACGCGGCGAGGCTCGACGATGTCGATCCGTTGCCGGTTCGGGAGGCGGAAATCCAGCGGCTTCAGGCCACCGCGGGGCAATACGGCATGGACCTGTTCGAGCGCTGAATCGCCTCGCCAGGTTCAGCGCCTTGCGCCGGTGCTCAGCGTGCGGCTCTTCTTCGCCGCCTGGCCCTGCGCGCGGTGGCCTGGGCGGGAGACTCGCCGGGGTGCCGGATTGCCTGCTCGGCTGTGCCGCAGCCCAGGGCGAGGGCGGCGAGATGGGGGGAAGATACAAGCCATGCACCGAATTTGGCCGGTTTGCGTCATTTCCGACGATGGAAGAAGCAACGCATCGAATCTGGACGATTGGGAACAAAGAGGAGGTGTAGCGGTGGATGGCAATCGGCGTTAATCGCCAACCCGGTAACGATTCGGGTCCATTGAAAGCGGCCGTCGCCCGGCGGACTTGCGCGGCTTGGGCGTTCCAGCCCTGTCTCGGCGCGCGGCCTCTTCAGTCACTCATTTCGCCGCAAGTTCAAGCGCTACCGCTTTGCCGAGTCTCACTAACTCGCGTAAGTTCACTGCCTGGCTTGCCTCTCCGCTGTCCGCCGGGTTGATCGGCTGCCTATTTGTACTTTTCGGCGCACTGCTCGACAGCATCCCAAAGGTCGGTGCCGTTGCGCACACGCCTGGCGACACAGACTACGAAACCCGCCCAGCCAACGGGCGGGATAACAATACTCGCCACAGCACATGCCGCTCTGATTTCGGCCTCGCTCGGTTCGCTCACTGTATCACTCCTGGATAAAGTAATGTAATAGGAGTTTAGGAAACGTTAGATCCTTCGTTGCGGTGAATCGTCTACTGCGCGCAAATTTCCCATTGGGTTATCTTATACGAAGTGCTGGTATGTCGCAAGGAGGTCGCGCGGCGTGGGATTGCAGGCGCTGGCGATCACCTCGTCTAGGGAGAGGGTAGCCGACTCCTCGTCCGCTAGGAACAGGCCGGGAATAACTTCCCAAATTTGGTGCTTGAGGTACCTGGCGTTGTCATTTGATGGAACCTTTGTGGAACGATGGCGTCGTCTCTTTGCCCCGTAGGGGGCAAGAGCGCCCGAGCGCAACGCTTGCGGCCACGACTCCGCGAGGAGAACTTCGTGCCCCAGAATCTGTGACCGTCAAGAAATCGGGAAGTTATTCCCAGCCCGTTTCTGACACTCCTCGCTGATCTCCACCGGTTATCCCTCAGGCGAAGAGGAGCGTCTGGGTGCCATGCCCACGTCTTCGTGGGCATGTGCCTCGGGCCGA
>JARLIH010000327.1 GCA_031291845.1 Isosphaeraceae bacterium
CATCAAGCCCGAGCACCTCGGATTACTCCGCACGCTCGGCGACATTATCGACTTCCTCGCGCAGGACACGAATCCGAAGACGCCTTCCATAGCGACGACGAGTCACTCCCATACGAACGGAGCGCACGCGGAGAACGGCCTCGCGCACGCCCTGCAGCCGACGAGCGTTAGCGATCCGCTCCTCCGATTCGTTCCACGGCCGAGTCTTTTGGCCGACTCCGTACAGCGAGAGTTGGTCGCGTTGCGCCCCGGCGCGGAGGTCTGGGTGGGCGACGACGGGACGGAGCTCGCCGCCGCGCTAGCGGAAGTCATCCGGGCTCGGGGGTTGAAGCCGCGCGTGATTGGCCGGCAAGAGATTTCGTCCATCGAAATCCCCAGCGACCTGGATGGGCTGGTGCTGCTGGGAAGCGGCGGAGACGACGCCGTCAAGGACTCGTTCCGGCTGTTGCATCGCGCCGGCCCTGCCCTGCGTCGCGCGGGCAAAAAACACGGCGCTGTTTTCATCACGGTCTCGCGTCTCGACGGAGCCTTCGGGCTGCGTCGACTTTCGATCGAGGTCGACGCGACGCCCGGAGCGCTGGCCGGCATTGCCAAGACAGCGGCCCATGAGTGGCCCGACGTGAATTGCAAGGCGATCGACGTTGACCGCACCTGGGTGCCTGCCCAAGAAGTCGCGGGCGCGATCGCGGAGGAGTTGTTCGCTCGGGGGCCGGTCGAGGTTGGACTCTCGAAGGACGGCCCGACGGCCATCGAGCTCGCGTCCTCGGCGCTCACGACCGGCGGAGGGATTGCCGTCCTGGAACGTGGGGACGTCGTGGTCATCTCGGGGGGAGCGCGAGGAGTCACGGCCGAAGTCGCCCTTGCCCTGGCCGAGGCGTTCCAGCCGACGGTCGTGCTACTCGGGCGCAGCCCCGCACCCGAGCCGGAGCCGCAATGGCTGGCCAGCCTGTCGGCGGAAGCCGAGATCAAAAAGGCCCTGGCGTCCCGCGCCAACGGGCACGCCTCCCCGCAGGTGGTCGGCGAACAGTTCCGGCTGGTGGCCGCGAGTCGGGAAATCGTACAAAACGTCGAACGTATCCAGCAAACGGGCGCTCGCGTAGTCTACCGCTCGGTGGACGTGCGCGACCCGGCGGCGGTGCGCCGTTGCGTTGACGCGATTGAGAATGAATTCGGGCCCGTTCGAGGCCTCGTCCACGGCGCAGGCGTCCTGGCCGACCGTCGCATCGAGGACCAGAGCGACGAGCAATTCGGTCAGGTCTATGATACGAAAGTGCTCGGCCTGCGCAGCTTGCTCGCAGCGCTGCACGACGCGGATTTGAAGGCTCTTGTCCTGTTCTCCTCGTCGACCGCCCGGTTCGGCCGAACCGGGCAAGTGGCCTACGCGGCGGCGAATGAAGTGCTGAACAAGACCGCTCAGCACGAGGCGATCGCTCGCCCTTCGTGTCGTGTCCTTTCGATCAACTGGGGACCGTGGGACGGCGGGATGGTCACGACGGCGCTCAAGCCGCTGTTCCACTCCGAGGGGATCGGCCTGATCCCGCTTCGGTCTGGGGCCGAGTACCTGGTTGACGAACTGCGTAATAGCGAGGCGGACCGTCCGGTAGAAGTTGTCATCCTGGGACCCGGGTCCACCGTTGAGCTCGGCTCGAAGGGTGCGCCGCGTGGCACGGCGACACCGTCACTCGCGGCGGTATTCGAGCGCGAAGTGACCGTCGAAGCTCTGCCCATTCTGAGCGCGCACGTGATCGACGGCCGGCCAGTCTTGCCGATGGCTCTTACGCTCGAATGGCTCGCCCAGGGAGCCGCCCAACGCAACCCCGGACTGGTGTTTGCGGGATTCAGCGAGCTACGGCTTCTGAAAGGCGTCGTCCTCCGCGCGGCGCAGCCTGAGGTCGTTCGTGTCCTGGCGGGCAAGGCGGTGCGGAAGGGTAACTATTACGCCGCTCCGGTAGACCTGACGGGCAAGTTCGCCGACGGGCATGAGGTGGCTCACGCGCGAGGCGAAGTCCTGCTGGCGGAACGCTACACAGCGGAAAACGCCACGATCGAGCTACCGCACCTGCCTCGCCTCGGCACGAACATTGACGAGGTCTACCGAGGCACCCTGTTCCACGGCCCAATGCTCCAAGGCATCGAGCGCATCGAGGCCTCGGGAGAGCCGGGGATCGCGGCGTTCGTCGCCACGTCCCCGCCGCCCCTCGAGTGGATCACGCGCCCGCTGCGCAATTCGTGGCTGTCTGATCCGCTGGCGATCGACAGTGCGTTTCAACTGTTGATCGTGTGGTGCGCTGAGCAGTTGGGGGCGGGCTCGCTGCCGACTCGTTTCGCGGGTTATCGCCAATTTCGCAAGGAGTTTCCCGCGGAGGGCGTGCGCGTGGTGGCCCGCGTCGTTCAAACGAGCCCGCACAAGGCAATCGCTGAAATCGAGTTCCTCGACCACCAGGGCGCACTCGTTGCTCGGTTCGACGAATATGAGTGCGTGATCGATGCGTCCCTGAACGACGCCTTTCGGCGCAACCAGGCGATTCCGATCGCCCCGCGGTGACAGGAGCGCGCGTCACGACCATGCAACCGCACGAGCGCATCGTTATTGTCGGTATGGCGGGTTTGTTCGCCGGCTCGCCCGACCTGAAAAGGTTCTGGGACGTGATCGCGACAGGCACCGACGCGACGAGCGAGCCGCCGCCCGGACGATGGCTCCTGGCGCCGGCCGACGCGTACGACCCGCGCGCCGGCACGCCGGACAAGGTGTACGCGACACGCGGCGGATTCGTCGAGCCGTTCACGGTCGACGTGCGCAGTCTCGACGTCGAGGCCACACTCGTCGCGAGACTCGACCCGCTCTTTCAGATCGCGCTCCACGTCGCCCACCAGGCCTGGCAGAGCGCGCGCACCGAGGGCGTCGATCGCAACCGGGTCGGTGTGGTGCTCGGCAATATTGTGCTGCCGACCGAAACGACGTCAGAGCTCGCCCGCGAGACTCTCGGCCGCACGTTCGAGGAATGCCTCGGTGTCGCGGGCGAGCCCGCACGCGCGATCGAACCGCTGAACACATCGGCCGCGGGGCTCCCAGCCGGGTTGATCGCACGCGCCCTCGGCCTCGGTGGTGGAACGTTTACGCTGGATGCGGCGTGTGCTTCGTCGCTCTACGCGCTCAAGCTGGCGGCCGACGAACTGATCGCCGGCCGCGCTGATGCGATGCTGACAGGCGGGCTGTCACGACCCGACCCGCTTTACACACAGATGGGTTTTTCCCAGTTGAGGGCCCTCGCCGCGGGTGGTCGTCCCCGCCCCTTCGACGCGAAGGGGGACGGTTTGATCGTGGGCGAGGGCGGGGGCATTCTCGTCCTCAAGCGCCTCTCCGACGCGATTCGCGACGGCGACACGATTTACGGCGTGATCGCCGGGGCAGGACTCTCGAACGACGTTGACGGCGGCCTGCTCGCGCCGAGCTCGGAAGGGCAGCTCCGCGCCATGCGTGCGGCTTACGAGAACGCCGGGTGGGACCCGCGCGAGGTCGATCTGGTCGAATGCCACGCGACCGGCACCCCGGTCGGCGACGCCGTCGAGCTTGCCAGCTTGACCGCTCTCTGGGGCAATGACGGCTGGAGGCGGGGCCAGTGCGTCATCGGGTCCGTCAAGTCGAACGTCGGCCACGCGCTGACCGCGGCCGGGGCGGCTGGACTACTGAAGGTGTTGCTGGCCTTGCACCATCGAACCCTTCCGCCCACGGCGAATTTCGAGGCACCCGGCCCCAC
>JARLIH010000328.1 GCA_031291845.1 Isosphaeraceae bacterium
AGCGCCGGCGTTCGCCGACGCCGCGCGGGCGCGCAGCGACCGGCGCCAGGCCGTGACTCGCGCCGAGGAGTTCCGCGACCGGGCGCTCGCCGACGCCAAGGGGCAATCGCGCGAGATCGCCGACCGCGCGGCGGGCCGGTTCGAGCAGGACGTACAGGCCGCCCGGGGCGAGGCGGACCGGTTCGGCAAGGTGCTGGCCGCAGCGAAGAAGGCCCCGCAAGCCACGCGGCAGCGGCTCTACCTCGAAACCCTCGCAACGCTTCTTCCCCGCTTCGGCCGCAAGGTGATCGTCGCACCCGGACAAGAGGTTGATGTGAGCCTGTTTGAAGGGAAGCGAGGTCTCACCGCAGAGAACGCCGAGAACGCGGAGAGGAAGCCCGAGAAAGAAAAGCCGGACATGGGAGCGGCGCGATGAAACGATTCGTGGCGGGCGGCTTGACGATCGCCATCATGGGATTGCTGCTCTGGGCCGGCGCGCGGCGCCCCGAGCCTGTGCCGTCCTCCGCGGAGCCAGGGACCGTCGAAGCGCCCCCCAACCCGGCGAGCGGGGCGGAGGCACGAATCCAGAAACTGCTGGAGGACTCGGCGCGGGGAGATGTTTCAGCGTACCTCGCAGGTTTCGGCGGCCCGCTGCGCGAGCGGCTCGAGCGCGAAATGGCCGAGCGCGGGCGCGATGCCTTTGCCGGCGACCTGAAACGAGCGGCCGCCGCGCGCAAGAGCCACGCCACGTTTGCGCCGGAAACCGAGGGAGCCGACGCGGCCAGGGTCACGGTCGAAACCGTTTACCCCGACCGCAACGAACGCCAGACGTACCGGCTCGAGCAAGGGCCCGACGGCTGGCTCGTGATGGACGTCGAGACGGTTCGCAGCCACCAGCCCAAGGCCAAGTACGGCTCTCCGGCGAGCTACCAAGAGCCAGAGGGACCGCCGGTCCAACCAGGACTGACGGTCGAAACCGGTGAAGAGAACTGAACCGCCAAAACGCGGAGAAGGACTAACCGCCAAGGCGCCAAGAACGCCAAGGTAAGGCAGAGAGAGGAAGAGAAGAATCGAATTAAATCTTTAAATACAATAATTTCAACAGAATTAAAATCGTAAATCCACTAAAGTTGAGTGTTTTCCTTTTGCTCCCACCTTCTCTCTCTCTCTCTCTCTCTCTTACCTTGGCGTTCTTGGCGCCTTGGCGGTTAATCTCTTGTCTTCTCAGCGTCCTGGCGGTGAGTCTTCCAAAGGAGCCCGATGATGTCGAGCCGCTGTCTTGCCCTCGGTTTGGCCGGTCTGGGTGTGCTCGGAGTTTCGGCCGTCTTCGCCCAGAAGGAGGAGTCGGGGGCCCGGCCGTCGCCGCTCGACCCGGATGTCGTGGTCGTTCGCCTCTTGCTCGGCGTCGGCGACCGCCAGCCGCAGACGTGGAGCGGGAAGGTGCGGCTCGACCGAGGGGACGTGCTGGGGGTCGAGGGCTACCGCTTCCGCCAGGGGGACACGGTCACCGGCCGCGATTCCTGGGACGCGCGGAGCCGCCTCATCCGCAAGGACGTGCCCAAGAAGGCCGCCGCCGCGAACCCGCCGCAGAAGTCGAGCGGTCCGGGCACCGTCGGGCCGACCGTCACGGCCAACGGCGTGCTCGTCCGCCTCAAGGCTGCGAAGGACGCCACGCTGGCCGTCAGCACCGACCGTGGGACCTTCGAGGTGCCGCTCGCCGAGCTGGCGGACGGTCGTCCGCGCAGCTACCTCGAAGGCGCCGCACAGGCCCAGCGTGTTCCACCCCATGCTCCCCTGGCGGAGGGCCCGTTCCAGCAAGACTTTCCCACCGCCGCGGCCGACGCGCAAGGGAACGTCTGGGTCGCCTACGTCGAGCACCAGCCGCGCGGACCCGAGGTGCTGGAGTCGTTCACCACACGGCCCAAGAGCTTCACCGAGTTCGCGCCCAAGGGGGGCGGCGACCGGGTCCGGCTGGTCCGTTTCGCCGACGGCCAGAGGGGCGAGCCGCTCAACGTGACGGCAGAAGGCCTCGACGTCTGGCGCCCTGCGATCGCGGTCGATAACGCGGGTCGCGTCGTCGTCGTCTGGTCCCAGAACGTCGACGGCAACTGGGACCTCTATCGGCGCGATTACGACCCGGGCAAGAACGCCTGGACCGACGTGAAGCGGCTGACGACCGACCCGGGGGCGGACACCGACGTTGTACTCGCGAACTCTGGCACGAGGGGCGTCTGGATGGCGTGGCAGGGCTGGCGTGAGGGCCAGGCCGATATTTTCCTGTCGACCGCCGATGACGCGACTCCTCCTCAACGCATCAGCGCGCCCGGCTCGAATGAGTGGTCCCCCGCGCTGGCGTTCGACCGGGCGGGGCACGCGTTCGTCGCCTACGATACGTACGAGTCGGGCGACTACAACGTCATCCTCTACCGCAGCCCGTCCGTCAATGACGCCCAGCCACGCGAGAAGGCCCGGTATGTCCCCATCGCGACCTCGCTGAAGTACGAAGCGCGACCGAGCCTCGCCGTCGACCCCAAAGGACGCGCCTGGGTCGCCTACGAGGAGCGCACCGAGAACTGGGGCAAGGACGCCGAGAACCTGCTCGAAGGCAAAGGGTCGACGCTCTACCGCGAGGCTGCGGTGCGCGTCCGCTGCCTTGACGGCGACCGCCTGCTGGAGCCAGCCGACCCCTTGGTCGATGCTTCGAACGGCCTCCGCTCACTCAACAGTTTTCCCCGGCTCGCCTGCGACCAGGACGGCCGTATCTGGCTTGCCTTCCGGCACAAACAGGAAGCGATCTGGGGGAACAATGCCGTGATGGTCGCGGGCGGCGTGTGGGTCGAGTACGTCACGTCGCTGCCGGGCAAGCCGTGGTCCGCGCCTCAGCCGCTGCCGTCCAGCGACGGGCTGCTCGACAACCGGCCTGCGCTGATCGCCCGGGGGGGCGACCGCCCCCTCCTCATCGTCTACAACACCGATGGACGCCTGCGGCGCGAGGTCGAGTTCACACCCGAGCTGGCGTGGAAGTACTACTCGCACTCGGGCACGCCGCCGGGCGTGATCGAAAACGACATCCAGGTCGCGGCCGTCGCGCCGATCGGCTCGGTCGGGGAGATCGCGCTCGCCGAGGTTCCCCAAAGGAAGGAGCTGGCGGCGCCGGTGCATCCCAACGAAGGGGCCGACGTCGCCCGCATGCGCGGCTACCGGATCAACGCGGGAGGCAAGACCTACCGCTTCCTGCGCGGCGATTTCCACCGTCATACCGAGGTCTCGCAGGACGGCGGCGCCGACGGCGCGCTCGAGGACATGTGGCGCTACGCGATCGACGCCGCAGGGTTCGACTGGATGGGTAACGACGACCACGACAATGGCGGCGGCAAGGAATACACCTGGTGGCTCGTCCAGAAGACGACCGACCTCTACCACAGTCCCAAGCTCACCACCATGTTCACCTACGAGCGGAGCGTCTCGTACCCCCACGGGCACCGCAACGTGATGTTCGCCCGACGGGGCGTGCGCACCTTGCCGCGGCTGGTGGCCGACGGACAGGTCGTCGACGCCGACACGTTCATGCTTTACAACTACCTGAAAGAACATGACGGCCTGTGTGCCTCGCACACCTCGGCCACGGGCATGGGCACCGACTGGCGCGACGTGGACCCGGTGTACGAGCCGCTCGTCGAGATCTTCCAGGGACACCGCAACTCCTACGAGCACTTCGGCGCGCCCCGCGTCGCACGGCGGCCCGGCGAGTCGATCGGCGGCTGGAAGCCGCTCGGCATGGTCTGGAACGCGCTGGCGATGCAGTACCGCCTCGGCTTCCAGGCCTCCAGCGACCACATCTCGACCCATATCAGCTACGCCGTCGCGGTCGCCGAGGACACGACGCGCACGTCGGTCCTCGACGCGTTCCGGAAGCGTCACTGCTACGGCGCGACCGACAACATCGTGCTCGACGTCCGATCGGGCGAGCACATCATGGGGGACGAGTTCGACGCCGTTGGCCCTGTGCGCCTTCAGGTCTTCGTCCACGGCACCCGGCCGATCGCCAAGGTCGACATCATCAAGGACTTCGTCTACGTCTACTCGACCGAGCCCCGGAGCGAACAGGTCCGGTTCGCGTGGACCGACGAAGAGAAGCGCGGTCCAGGCCTGAGCTGGTACTACGTGCGCGTGCAGCAGGACGACGGCGAGATCGCCTGGGGCAGCCCGCTCTGGGTTCGCTTCCGCCGCGGCGCTGCGGGGGAGTGAGCATTCGGTAGGGTGCGTTTCACGCGCCCTACGAGCTTCCGCCGCGACACGGTGGGGGAGTGATATCGCGGGACGGCAAGCGTTCGGTTAGGCTGATGGAAGCCGCGGAAGGAGACTCGCACATGGCCACCGTTGCCGCCGAATCCCTGCTCACCGCCGAAGAATACTGTCAACGTCCCGATTCCGGCTACCCAGAGGAACTCGTCCGAGGGAGGGTTGTTCGCTTCGGACAACCCAGTCGACGCCACGGCCAGATTTGCGTGACGATCAGCTACATCTTACGCAGTTACGTAAAGCCGCGCGACCTGGGCCACGTCCTGAGTAACGACTCGGGCGTGATCACCGAGCGGAATCCCGACACCGTGCGCGGGGCGGACGTCGCCTTCTACAGTTACGCCCGCCTGGCGAAAGGTCCGCTCCCCGCAACCTGCGGCCCGGAAGTCCCCGAACTGATCTTCGAAGTCCTCTCACCGAGCGACCGTTGGCCGAAGGTCCTGGCCAAGGTGGCGGAGTACCTCGAGGCGGGCGTGTCTTTCGTGGTCGTCCTGGACGACGAGCGCCGCTCGGCCCAGGTGTTTGGCGCTGACCGGACAAGCCGGATTCTCAGCGCCGATGACGAGTTGACGTTTCCCGAGATCCTCGGGGATTTCCGGGTTGCGGTGCGGCAGTTCTTCGACTGAGGCGGGTCCGGTCCGTGAGGACCCTTGACCCGCCAGAACCGTGTCAACGCCGCCCTTCGCCCGGCGTGTTGTCGTCTCGGTCATCCTCGACCATCTGCACGAGGTCTCGCGCCTGGCGCGCCAGCCGCGCGACGCTCGGCACGTCGTCACGATCCTTCGCGCCCGCCGAGCCGGACAGCTTGTCGATGCAGCGCTGGCTGTGCGCGGCCATCTGCTTGGCGTGCTCGCGCAGGCGCTCGGTCGCGGTGCCGTCGGCGGCGTGGGCGGTCATCTTGCGCAGGTGATAGGCGTCGATCGCCTCCTTGACCGCGTGATTGACGAGGATGACGGTCGCGACGTCGGCGGCAGTCAGGGCCTTACCCTTGTCCTTGTCCGTGCCGGCGCCGAAGTCCTCCGACTTCGCGAGCGGCTCGCCGATCACGCCGTAGAGGGTCTTGGTGTAGCGGGCGGCCGCGTCGTAGTAACGGCGCGACATCGCGTTCGCCTGATCGTCGCGGACGATCGCGTACGCGTCCGCCAGCATCTTGTTGGTCCCCTCGAAGTTCTGCCGCGCGTCGCGCTGGAGGTCGCGCACGCGCTCGGACACGTCACTCCCCTTCCGGTCGGCCCCAGCCGCGTCGTTGGCGACGAGTTCGCGGGACGTGAGTTGGAGCGTACTCCCTTCGATCGCCATGTCGAGGGCGTGGTGGACCAGCATCCTGGCCCCATGGGCGTCACGGCCGGCATTGCCTTGTGCGGTGTTCGTGTTCTGGGCCACGGTCCCACCCGCAAACGTCAGGACCAGCAGGCCGGCCAGGCCGGCCGCACGACGGAGATGGCGGCGACTCATCGCAAGACTCCCTTGTGAGAGACACTCGATCCGGGCCCTACAACCAAGAAAAAGGACCCCGGCGGGCCTGTCCATCAAGGCCCGAAGGCCTTTTCGCTGCAACTGGCAGGCCGCTGGCGCCGTCCATTCGATAAAAAAATCGAGAACTTTGGCAGTTCCGATTATTCGATGGAAGGCCTACGATTTGCACACGAGCCCGTCCCCGAGCCCCGTACGACGGGGCCAGACTCCGCGGCAATGGTCGCCGAGGCTTGCGAGCCGGCATGTTTCGTGGTCGTCTGGGAGAAAGCCACCCCTCACCGGCCCCCCTGGTTCCCGAGAGACGATCATGAAAGTCGCCCAGTTGCTCCAGGAGTTCAAGAAGTTCGCGCTCAAGGGGAACGTCGTCGACCTCGCGCTGGCCGTGATCATCGGCGGCGCGTTCGGCAAGGTCATCACCTCGCTCGTCGACAACGTCCTGATGCCCGTCATCAGCTACGTCAGCCCCAAGCCCGAGGGCTATCTGAGCTGGCACATCGGCCGCATCAAGATCGGCGCCTTTCTCGGTGACTCCGTCAACTTCCTGATCATCGCCGGCGCGATGTTCTTCCTCTTGGTCAAGCTCGTGGGCGCCATCGAGAAGGCCGTCCCCTGGCCCAAACCCGACGAGCCGGCAACCAAGGAGTGCCCGCTTTGCCTGTCGACCATCCCTTACAGGGCCACGAAATGCGCCCATTGCACGGCCGACCTGCCGCAGGACACGGCGCGAACCTCATCCCCTCCAACTTGAGCGACGGCCGGCCTGATGCGACGAAAAAACAGACGACGCCCCAAGGGAGAGGCTTACGGGTGTGTGGGCCGGTTGCCGGGCGCGGCGAGGACGTTGTTGACCCCGATGGAGTTGATCAGCCCCTGGAAATCGAGCGCGATCTGGCCGGTACCGAGCCCGCGGAGCGGCCCCTTGCCGCTGGGGAAGTAGCGGATGTCGAGGGTCCCCTGGCCCGTCGCGCCGCTGTAGCTGCCGCCGCTCGAGGTGTTGATGGCGCCCGGGCCGTTGAGGGTCCAGGTGAACTGGGTGGGGAAACCGTGGAAGCCGGGTTGCTGCGCATTGGCGGTCAGGTCGAGGCCGATCTCGTTCCCCGAGCTCGACACGTTCTTCGGCGTGAGCGATGCAAACCCCGTGACCGGCTGGGTCGTGTCCTTCGGGAAGAAGAAAACCATCTGCAAGTTCAGATGGAACGACTGATTGGACCCGCCCGTCGCGAGGATGGCGACCTGGAACGCTTGGTTCGTATATCGTCCCTGGCCGGTGCCATACGTGCCGGTCAGCTTGGCGACGAAGTGCTCGCGAGCCAGCTCTCGTTGCGTCGGCTGAGGGTTGGCGGAGCCGCCAGTGCCGGCGCCTGAGGTCCCGGCGGCCAGCGCGGCCAGGGCCGAGATATTGAATGTGGACCTTCCCTGATTCGAACTTGCCGCGTGGAAATTGAACGCGGTCGAGAGCAGTTCACGTCCTTCCAGGAGCTCGACCCGTACACCATGTCCCTGACGCGCGGATCGCCTTCGATCAAGCGAGCTCATGACGGATTCACTCCTTCGTGCCTCAGGGAAGGACCCGCGTACCGACCGCGGTGTTCAGGTCGAGCATCGCGTTGCGGTGGCGGACCAGGGCATCGCGGTACTGCTTGACGACGTCGTTGAATTCTTGCTGTGCCTCGAGATAATCCAGCGCGCTCGTCTCGCCGCCTTGCCAGCGCCTGTACGCCGTGTCGCGGACGGCCTTCGAGGCCGGCACGACTTCGCGCTTGTACTCCAGCACGCTGTCGAGGCTTTGCTGGAACTCGCGGATCGCCTCATCAACGTCGTAGACGACCTGCCGCTCCTGGTTGACTACCTCGACCTTCGACTGCTCGGCGTTGAGGTCCGAGCGGAGGATGTTCCCCTGGTTGCGGTTGTAGACCGGCAGGGCGACGGTCACGCCGAAGGCGTAGGAGTAGGAACTCTTCAGGCCCTGCGGCGTGTTGTTCTGGAACGTGTACGGCTGATAGAGCAGGTAGACGTCCGAGAAGCGATCGCGGCGTGCGAGACGAGAGTCGGCGCGGGCTCGAGACAGGCCCATGCGGCTCGCGGCCAGGTCGGGCCGTGCGGCCATGGCCATGTCGACGAGGGCTTCCTTGGTTACCGGCAGGGGAGCGGCGCTGTAGATCGAAGCCCGGAGCTCGATCGAATCCGACTGATCCAGAGGTACGTTCAGCAGCAGTGCAAGCGTGCGCCGGGTTTTGCCGATGGTTTGGGTCGACTCGCGGATCTGGAGCTCGGCCAGCTCGAGCCGCGCCTTGATCGCCAGAACGTCGGCCGGTTTGATGAATCCCGCCCCCTTCAGCTTCTCGTTCAAGTCGAGCAGTTGTCTGAGGCCTTCGGCGTACTTCTCGCTGAATCGCAGAGTGAGCTTGGCGGCCACCGCGTCGACGTAGGCCGTGTACAGGTTGTCGATCTGGAGCCGGATGGCGTCCTTGAGCTGGGCCTCCGTAACCCGCTTGGCCGCCTCGGCCACGACGATCCGCGCCTTGCGCTTGCGCCAGACGTCGAGCGGATAAGTGATGTTGACGTCGTACTGCGTCTGGCCCCCCGGCCGCTGGTTCGAGAAGTGGCCGTAGGGGACGAGCTGGCTGTCAGCGTAGAAGATCGGGTTCGCTCGCAGGCTGGCCGTGAGGACGTCGGCCTGGGCCATCGGGATCTCAAAGCGCAGGGAGAGCAGGTTGAGGTTCTGCTGCACGAGCTGCTCGATGGCGGTGTCGAGCGTCAGGCCGTTGGGCGGCCCTTCCTCTTCCTCGACGATCGGTACGTCGAGCTGGCCGTACTGCGGCAGCTTCACCGACTCGAGCGGCGCGGGCCGGGCAATCGGCTGAATCCGCATGACCGCCGGCTTCGGCTGCGCCAGTTGGTTGATCGGCACCCGCGTGGCCCCGGGGCCGGGCCGCCCGCCAAAGATGCTCTGCTGGGTGGTCACCGGCGAAGCGTCGAATCCCGACGTTCCCGAGGCCCCCAGCGCAGCGCCGAGCTTCCCTCGGGCGTTCGGTGCCCCTGGGGGATTATCGACGTCGACCTGCGGACCCTGAGCGTGCGCAGCAGCCGTCAGGCCGAGCATTACACCGCACACAATGAGGCCCGTGCGCAGCCAGCCGCCGCGCAACGCGTCAATCCATTGGTCCATGCCGGACGACCTCCTGCCGTCAGGACTACCTCCACCCGGGGGGTGCGCCGGAAAGCTAGGCGCATTAGGAAGGAGGAATATTGCCCTCCTTATCGGCGTTCAGCAATTGGCGGCTGTAACCCAAACGTCGCAGTCTACCCTTCCGCATACCGATTGTGCGGACTGGGAACGGCGTGGGAAGACACTCCTTACACCGACCGGGGCCTGCGGGCGGGCTTCTCGTCGGGGGGCGGGAGGGGCCGGGTCTTTTTCGGAACCTTCCCGCGGGTCGGACTGGCCTTCGGTTTCCGGTCGCGCGCCCGTTTGTCGGGGAAGAGGTGGGGCACGACGTCGTCGAGCGTGTCGACCGGCTCGAACGTCATGTCGGCCTTGACCTCGGCGGGGAGCTCGATCAGGTCTTTCTCGTTGTGGCGGGGGATCAAGACCTTGCGGATGCCCGCGCGACGCGCGGCGAGCACCTTCTCGCGCACGCCGCCGACGGGGAGGACACGCCCGGTGAGGGTGACTTCGCCGGTCATCGCGAGGTTCTGGTGGATCGAGGTCTGACGGAAGAGGCTCATCAGGGCCGCCGCGATCGCGACGCCGGCCGATGGACCGTCCTTCGGCACCGCGCCGGCGGGGACGTGGATGTGCACGTCGTGCCGCCGGAGCCAGGCGGTCTCGATCCCGAGGGCCTGGGCGTGACTGCGCAGGTAGCTCATGGCGGCGTGGGCGCTCTCGCGCATCGACTCGCCGAGGAGCCCCGTGAGCGTGAGCGCCCCCTTGCCGGGCATGCTGGTGGCTTCGATGAACAGGATCTCGCCGCCGGTGGGGGTCCAGGCCAGGCCCGTGGCGACCCCCGGCGTGCCGGTGCGGTCGGCAACCTCGCGGAAGTAGCGCGGGGGGCCGAGCGCGCGGGCGACGTCGGCCGGGCCGACCTTCGCCATCGTGCGGTTCCCCTCGGCGTGTTTCCGGGCGACCTTCCGGCAGATCGAGGCGATCTCACGCTCGAGGTTCCGCAGGCCGGCCTCACGCGTGTAGTCGGCGATGATCTTGCGGATCGCGTCGTCGCTGAACGCGACCTTGCCCTCCGCGAGGCCGTGCGCTTCGAGCTGCTTGGGAATGATGTAGCGCTGGGCGATCAACGTCTTCTCTTCCTCGCTGTAACCCGGGAGCTCGAGCACTTCCATCCGGTCGAGCAACGGCGGCGGGATTGTCTCGAGCATGTTCGCGGTGGCGATGAACATGACCTTCGAGAGGTCGAAGTCGACGTCGAGGTAGTGGTCGCGAAACGTCGAGTTCTGTTCCGGGTCGAGCACTTCCAGCAGGGCCGCGGAGGGGTCGCCCCGGAAGTCGGAGCCGAGCTTGTCGACCTCGTCGAGCATGAACACGGGGTTGTTCGTGCCCGCCTTGCGGATCCCCTGGATGATCCGCCCGGGCATTGCGGCGACGTACGTGCGGCGGTGTCCGCGCACCTCGGCCTCGTCGTGGACTCCTCCCAGGCTGATCCGGACGAACTCGCGGCCGAGCGCCTTGGCGATGCTCTTGCCCAGCGAGGTCTTACCCGTGCCCGGCGGTCCGGCGAAGCAGAGGATCGGCCCCTTCATGTCCTTCTTCAGCTTGCGCACGGCCAGGTATTCGAGGATCCGTTCCTTGATCTTCTCGAGGTCGTAGTGGTCGGCGTCGAGCACCTTGCGCGCCCGCCGCAGGTCGAGGCGGTCGCGGCTCGATTTCGACCAGGGGAGGACCGCCAGCCAGTCGAGGTACGTCCGCACGATCGAGTACTCGGCCGAGCTCGGATGCATGCCGGCAAGCCGCTCGATCTCGCGCTCGGCCTCGGCCAGCACCTCGTCGGAAGGCTGGGCGTCCTTCAGGCGCTTCCACAGCTCGTCGAGCTCGGGGTTCTCCCCCTCGCCTTCCCCCAGCTCCTCCTGGATGGCCTTGATTTGCTGGCGGAGGAAATGGTCGCGCTGGGCCTTGGTGATCTCGGAGCCGACTTGCTCCTGGATCTTGCTCGAGAGCTCGAGCACCGCGAGCTGCCGCGCGAGTAGGTGGCCGAGCCTTTCCAACCGGGCGCGCACGTTCGGCTCGGCCAGCAGCTTCTGCTTCTCCTCGATCGTGAACGGCAGGCTGGAGCCGAGCAAGTCAGCGAGACGGCCGGGCTCGCGCGTGTTCATCGCGGCGACCTGCAGCTCTTCGGGAACCTGCTGGCTCTGTTCGACCATCTTCTGGAACAAGCGGTTGACGTGATGGACCAGGGCGTCGAGCTCGACCCCCTCTTCCACGACGTCCTCCAGGGGTTCCAGCCGGCCGACGAGGTATGGCTCGGTCTGCACGATGGCCGTCAGGCGGGCGCGGAAGATCCCCTGGCAGACGATGCGCGTCGAGCCGTCGGGAAACTTGAGCATCTTGAGCACCGACCCCGCGCAGACGATCGGGTACAGGTCGTCCTTGCCCGGCTCCTCGGTCTCGGGGTGGCGCTGGGTGACGAGCGCGAGCAGCTTGTCCCCCCCGAGCACGTCGTCGATCAGGCGGATGCCGCCGGTCCGGTTGACGACCAGGGGGACCACCGTCTGAGGAAAGACGACGTCCGACCTAAGTGGAAGCAGGGGCCACTCTTCGGGCCACGCCGAATCTTCCTCGGGGCGTTCCGGCAGGACCAACGCCCGGCCGGTAGCCGTCGTCTCTTCGGCGGCCTCCCGCGGATCGGGAACGGAGCGTCGCGAAGGATGGGGGTCGGCAGGCCGGGGCTTCCGCTTCTTGGAACGCATGTCGCTTCGCCGGATCGGTCAGAGGTCGCGCGGGAACAAAGGGCCGGAGACGAGCCCCCCAAAGATTAGCCTAGGAGCGCATCGCCCCGCGTCTTTGGGATTGTTGACCAACCGCCCCCCGAAAGGAAGAGCGCACCTGGGCCGCGGCAATCGGATTGCCGCAAATCGGGAACGTTGCGTGGCTCACGAGATCGCCGCGTTACCCGTCCCCGGACGGCGAGCGGCCGAGGACCACATCCTGGAACGCCGCAGGGCAGACCGACCAGGTCGTCTCGTAGGTCGCTTCAAGTGGCGTCGGGACATAGAGTTCGGGTTCGAGGAACAGCGGCATGTCCGGCAATGGGTCGCCGACGGCGACCGGCTCGACGTAGGCGACGATCGTGAGACCGGCCGAGTAGGCGGCAAGGGTAAGCCGCTTGTCCGTGGGCAATTCGAACGGCTCTTCACCGAGCGCGTTCCAGATGGCCCCGTGAATTCCTTGGGGGTCTCGTACGCTCGGCGGCAAAAGGTCGACCACCAGGTAGCGCGACCGCGGCGCTGCGGTGGTTACAGCACCTCCCGCGGCTGCGCCGGACGGCGACGTGGGGTGCGCGGGGCGGTGGAGCGTCAGGACGTCTGGAATCGGACCGGCCGCAACTTGCTCGGCGAGCGCGGAGAACCCTGGAGGCAGCAATCCCGCGTTCAGCGCCTGGCACAATGTGACAATCCAACTCAGGTGGAAATGGTGAAACAAGCCGGCGTCAACGCGACTCCAGTCGTGAATGGGCATCGCCGAGTTCCCGGACGAGTGCTTCGCCCTACATCGTTGTTTCGGAGTTTGTTCTCGGAACGAGGCAATTGCTAATCTGTAGGGCACATGAAATACACCAATGCGTTCCACTTACCCCACGACAATTCTACGCGAGTCCGCGCGGCGCCGTTATTCCTTCAGCGCCGCCACCAGTCGTCGTTGTCGTCGTCGAGGCCGTACTTGGAGCGTTCGTGAGCCGCGTGAAGGGCCTGGTAGTTCGTGAGCGCAAAAAGGCCGAAGAAGAGCGTTAGAAAGAGATCCTGCAGCTTGATCATGCAGAGGAGCCCGACCAGGCCGGCCGTCACGAGCGAGATCGTGTACGCCCAGACCATGCCCTTGGGGCGGTTGATCATTGTGAGCACGACGCCCGTCATTTGACCGCCGTCGAGCGGCCAGATCGGCAAAAGATTCACGAGTCCCCAGAACAAGTTGATGAAGACCATATAAGCAGCGACCCTGTGCCCCACGGGGCTCAAGTCGTTCCCGTCCGAGGCCAGCCAGAAGTAGACAAACGGAACGGCGAGCAGAAAACCCGCCCCTGGACCAGAAATGAGCACTGCGAGCCGCTGCCAGGGGCCTTGTCGTTCACTCTGCGAATAACAAAGACCCCCCATGGTGTAGAGGACGATCGCCGCGGGATAGCCGAGCAGACGCGCCATCAGACCGTGGCCGAACTCGTGGACAAGAATCGAGACGAACACGCAGGCAACCCAGATCAGGATGGCGCTGGGGTCGCCGCTACTGGAGCCAAGCACCACGGAAGCCAGCCAGAACATCGGGTGCACGCGGACTGGGATGCCCAGGAGCTGGAAACGGAGGTCGTACGGAGTTTCGGCGGGCATCCCCCACATTTGCGGTACCTCTGCGCGGTCGGAGAACGGGTCGGACTCGGAGTCGTCAAGCGTTTAGCGTAGAATGCCCCCGTCCGGGCGGCAAGGCCGAACCGCCCAGGCTCCGTTGCACGGACACGGGTCGAATGGTACGGTGTCGAGGGCCGTCTCCGGGAAACGCCGTCGGCCGTCAGCAACTCACGGAGTACACGCGGTTTGTGGTGGCTCACCGCCCTGAAACGTGATGGGTACGCGGTCGTCCCCGACGTGGCCGGGCAGCCGGTCGTGGCGGATCTGGTGCGCGCGCTCGAGGCGGTCCGGCCGGGCGCGGCGGCCCTCGACCGCGGCGGTGGCGTCTATGCGATGCGGAACCTGCTCCGGGACGTCCCCGAGAGCCGGCGCCTCGCCGAGTCGCGCGCGATCCGGGCGCTGGTTGAACCGGTCCTGGGTCCGAACCTGTTCGCGGTCCGAGGTCTCTTCTTTGACAAGACGGCCGAGTCGAACTGGCTGGTCCCGTGGCACCAGGACCTGACGATCGCCGTGCGCGCCCGGACGGCGGCGGCGGGTTACGGCCCCTGGACGGTCAAGGCGGGCGTGCCGCACGTCCAGCCGCCGGCCTCGGTCCTCGAGCAGATGCTCACCGTGCGCGTGCAGCTCGACGACGGTGACGCGGCGAACGGCCCCCTCCGCGTGATTCCCGGCTCGCACTCTCAGGGGAAACTTGGCGCCGAGGCCGCGCGTGCGTGGCTCGAGCGGACCGCGCCGGTGACCTGCGTCGTTCCTCGGGGAGGCGCACTCCTGATGAAACCCCTGCTCCTGCACGCGTCGTCGCCGAGCGATGCGCCGGGGCACCGCCGGGTCGTGCACCTGGAGTTCGCGGCCGGGCCTTTGCCGGGCGGAGTGGTTTGGTACGAGCAGACGCGGGTCGAAAACGAGGATGTCGCGTGATAAAGTTCACCAAGATGCACGGGCTGGGCAACGACTACGTCTACGTGAGCACCTTCGACCAAAAGGCCCCCGCCGACCCCGCGCGTCTCGCTGTGGCCGTCAGTGACCGGCACTTCGGCATCGGCGCCGACGGCCTGATCCTGATCGGCCCCTCCGAGCAGGCCGACGCCCGGATGCGAATGTTCAACGCCGACGGCTCGGAGTCGGAAATGTGCGGCAACGGGGTGCGCTGCGTGGCCAAGTACGTCCACGACCACGGCGTCGCCCGCAAGCCGCGCGTGACGATCGAGACCGGCCGGGGCGTATTGACGCTCGACCTGGAGGTTGAGGCGGGCAAGGCACGCCGGGTGAAGGTCGACATGGGCGCGCCGATCCTCCGTGCGGCCGAGATCCCGACGACAATCGCGGGAGACCCTCCCGTGAACGTGCCGCTTCGGATCGAGGGCCACGACCTCGCGGTGACGGCCGTTTCGATGGGCAACCCGCACGCGGTCGTTTACGTTGCGAATGTGGCCGAGTTCCCGGTCGAGACGGTCGGAGCGATCTTGGAGCGGCACGCGTCCTTTCCGCGGCGGGTCAACGCCCACTTCGTCGAGGTGCTCGGACCGGGTGAAGTGCGCATGCGCACGTGGGAACGGGGGTCCGGCATCACCTTGGCCTGCGGCACGGGGGCGTGTGCCGTCTGCGTCGCGGGGGTCTTGACCGGCCGGACCGCCCGCTCGATCCTCGCGCACTTGCCCGGCGGCGACCTGGAACTGTCTTGGCCCGACGACGGCTCGTCGGTCTTCATGACCGGCCCGGCGACCGAGGTCTTCTCGGGCGAGTGGCCCGATTGATACCGGCCCCGCCGAGCCAGAACGAGAAAGGACCGACCGCGATGTCCGGGAACCCTTACTCTCCGTCCTACTACGAGCCCCCCGCCGCCGAGCTCACCGAGCTGCGCCCGCTCGAGCCGCCGCACGCGGGCCTGGGGATCGCGTCATTCCTGATCGGGCTGTTCGTGGGCATTGGCGAGATGGCCGTCGTGGGCTGGGCCGGCTACATCGCGGTCACGAAGCCGAACACGATGACCCCGGAGTCGCCGATGGCCGTGATCCTGGGTCTGATCATGCTGGGGGGCATGGCGGTCGCGTTCCTGGGAGCGGGCCTCGGGATCGGCGGGTTGTTTCAGAAGGACCGCAAGCGGGTCTTCGCCGTGCTCGGGCTGATCATCAACGTCATGACCATGGCGGCCTTCGTGGGACTGGTCGCGCTGGGGCTGGCGGTGAAGCAGTAGGGCCCGCGGAGAGCCGGTGACTTTGGCCGTCGGGTTGGATTGCGCTTGACCTAGGCAGCTTCTCCGCAATTTCGTAGGGTGCGTGGAACGCACCGGTGCGTTCCACGCACCCTACTCGAATCAATCCGCAAGCGGGGCTCGCCTGGCCACGGAGGGCAGGGAGATGAAGATCCAGCATCCGCTCTTGGTCCGCGCAGTGGGGGTGATGGGGGCTTGGACCGTCCGCCGGCTGGTGGGGACGACGCACTTCCACTTCCGTTACGCCGATCCACTCCTGAACCCGGCCGTCGCCAGACGCACGGGTCAGCGGTACATCTACGCGTTCTTCCACGAGGTGATGCTCTTCCCGGCCTACTACTGGGCCTGGCCCGAGATGCAGATCCTGATCAGCGACCACCGCGACGGCGAGCTGATCACCCAGGTCGTCCAGCGGCTCGGGTTCGGGGTCGTCCGGGGCTCGACCACGCGCGGCGGCGCGCGGGCGTTGCGCGAGATGACGCACCGGGTCGATCGAGGCCACCTCTGCGTCACCCCCGACGGCCCCAAAGGGCCGCGCCGGCATGTCCACCAGGGGCTCGCCTACCTCGCCAGCCGCACGGGCTTGCCGATCGTCGGCGCGGGGATGGCGTTCAAGGACCCCTGGCGCGCCAAGAGCTGGGACCGCTTCGCCGTCCCCCGCCCCTTCCGCGCCGCGGCCTGTGTCGTGCCGGAAGCCGTTCACGTTCCGGCCGACGCCGACCGCGATACGATCGAGGCCTGCCGGCTCGAAGTCGAGCAGCGCATGCAGCAGGCGATGGTCGAGGCCGAGGAGTGGGTCAAGCAGTTTTGAAGGCATCCGCTTGGGATGTCTCATCCCCGCGTCGCGCGCGGACGGCCTCCCGTTCGGAGCCGGATGGCCGGCCGGAGCGCGCAGCCCAGGCTCCAATCGTCGTCAAGGCACTCGCGCGCCTCGACGGCGGACGCAAACAGCCACCACTCGCCGCAGTCCTGGCCGGGCCAACTGTCGGTTCCGCCGCGGCAAACCAACGGAAACCCCTCGTTCGGCCCGTCGAGAGGCAGGCACCAGACGCGGTTCATCAAGGGGGCTGAAAGCCCGAAACGGTTGCACCAAGGCCAGACGCGCGGGTGCTCGGGTTCGAAGGAAGAGACGCGCGTCACGCCCGCGGGTGCGACGTCCGGCGGCTCATCGCCCCAGTAAAACAACGCGTCGCGCCCGGCGCGCAGCGCCCACTCGAACTCGGCCGAGCTTGGCAACGACCAGCCGTAATGCCGCAGGACGGACGCGACTTCGAACCAGGAGAGATAGACCGGCAGCACGTCCTGGTTCGGCTCCGGACCGTCCTTGGGCGAGTAATACATCCGGACCTTCGACCGGTCGAGCCAGCCGTCAAGCCCCCGCGCACCCCAGAGCAGCGGTTCGGAGGCCAGCAGCAGCGGCGGGATGGCCACCGAGCGCTTCTGGCTCAGGTCGCAGGGAAGGTGCGATCCGTAGGGGTGAACGAACTTCACCGTGCGGTCAGGCCGCAGGTTCACCCGCGGCACGGGGTCGTCCTCGTCCCCTTCAAAATCGAACTCGACGTCGATCTCCTCGTCGGAGCACGATTGCTCGTGATACACATGGACCTGGCGGATTTGCTCGCGCGTATAGCCGGGGCGGAAGGCGCCGCCGCAAATCAGCGAGAACGGGATGCCCGTCTCGGCATCGCGCCACTGCGCGACCGGCAGCGGGTCGCGCTTCGGGCCAAACGGCCGGACACCGAGCGGCTGCAAGGGCCGGCCCGCGGCATGGAGAACGTGCGTGATCGCGTCAACCAGCTCGTTGCGCTCGGCCTCGTTCAGACCGGCCCAGGCCTCGAGCGAAAGGCGATTGAAGACATCGCGCGGCAGCTCGAGCCCGTTTGCGCGCGTGCCGGCGACCCAAGGCACGTCGGCTTCATCCTGCCGGAACGCCTGCACGACCGCCGCGAATGCTCCCTCCGGCCAGCCCCAGTTTTGCCGCGCTCCGAGGTGCTGGAGGGCGAGCGCACCGAGCTCGGCCAGGAGCGTTCGCTTACCGAGTACCGGCGCTCGCGCCCAGTCGCCGGGCGCTAAGCCGATCTCGACCGTGTAGTCCTTAACGCCCGCCTGGCTGCTCACCGTCTCGCCTTCGCGAATCGCGCCGATCTGGCCCGTCGCCAAGCGCGGAGTCAAGACGAGCCCAATCGACCATACACCGCCCCAGCGAATGCCCTGGGCCGTGAGACGGACCCCGAACGTCGTCCCTACACTCCAGCCGAAGGAGTCGACGCGGTGCCCGGCGTCGTCGGGATCGTCGAGGCACGAAAGCGCCGGGGCGTGCGGGTCTTCGTACACCGCGCCGAGCATGCGCATGTTATCCCCTTTGAGGGGAAACTTGATGACGTCCTCGCAGAAGACCACGCTCAAGGAGCACCTCCTGCCGGTGTAGTCCATCTTCGGTGGTAAAGTGCAACGGCGATCCATCGCGTCGCGGGCTTCACAGGATAAGTGAGGCAAACGAGACGATGGAGACGATCTCGAGAGGAGACGGCAGGCATTGTATCCTGACAGCGCGACGAGACTGTAGCGCCTGGGCTTTGATTCGTGCTTCCGCATTCAGAACTCGGCCATGTGCCTCCAGGCGAAATTCGCCGGACGCTGTCACAACATCACGAAGGCCAGTGGCCAGGAGGTTGGCCCTTAGATTCACCGGTTGTCCGGGGGACGGCTGGATCGGCGTGGCCGCGAGCGTGACGGACGTGGCGAGTCGCGCGGGAGGCGCGAGCACTGCTTATTGTATCGCGCTGGATGGAGCGCTCGCTGGTTGCTGCCCGCCGCCGTTGTATTGCGCTGTGACGGCGTGGCCTGCTCCTCCGCCGGCGTCTTGCGGAAGACCTCGCCGCCGACGAGGTACTCCACACCAATCAGGCGGGCGTCCGGGCCCGTGCCGTCGTAGACGACTCGCATCCCGGGCAAGGCGGGCTCGACCGAAGTCGAGCTCGGCGCGGCCCCCTCTGGAAACCGGACGGTGTTGTCCGCTACTCTGACAAATGTCCCGGAAGGGCAACGCACGGCTGGGCCGAGGAGTCCTTGAAATGTCGAACGGTGAACCAGCCCGCCGGGCGCCACGAAGGCTTGCGGGCTCGGTCAGCTCATTCCTGACGACGCGTTACCTCCCGGCGGCCGCGGCGGTGCTGACCGTCGTCCTGGCGCTGCCGGCGCTGGGTAACGGGTGGATGCTCGACGATTACTTTCACCGGACGATCCTTCTCGAAAGATCGCAGTTCCGGGACCTGCTCGGCCGCCCGTCGGAGATGTTCCGGTTCTTCCGCGGGGACCCGGACCGGGCCAGGCAGCTCATGGATATCGGGCTCTACCCGTGGTGGACCTACCCGAGCCTCAAGGGGGAATTCCTCCAGGCCCTCACAGTCCTGACCCATCGGCTCGACTATGCGCTCTGGCCCGACTCGTCGGTGCTCATGCATGCCCACAGCCTGTTCTGGCTGGCCGCCACGGTGGCCGCCACGGCGTGCTTCTACCGGCGGATGCTCGGCGCGACCTGGGTTGCGGGGGTTGCGGCCTTGGTTTTCGCGGTGGACGATGCGCGCGGCGCGACGGTCGGGTTCATCGCCAACCGCAACGTCCTCGTGGCGGCGACGTTTGGCGTCGCGAGCTTGATCGCCCACGACCGGGCGAGGCGAGACGGCTCGCGTCTTGCCGGGTGGCTGGCCCCGCTGCTGCTGGCGGGCGCGTTGTTCTCGAAGGAAGAGGGAATCGGCACATGTGCTTATCTGGCGGCATATGCCCTGTGCATGGATCGTGGGGGAAGATGGCGCAGCGGCCTGGCCCTCTGGCCGTATGCCGTGGTGGTCGTCGCGTGGGCGAGCCTCCGGGCACACTGGGGGTACGGCGTCCGTGATATGGGCCTCTATATCGACCCGCTGACCGACACCGTGCGCTTCCTGGCGGCCGCGGCGAGCCGTCTGCCGATCCTGCTGCTCGGCCAATGGAGCCCGATGCCGGCGGATCTGGGCGTTGTGCTGCGGCCGACGCTCTTGTGGGGGATCGCGGGGGTGTTGCTGGGGGCGGTGCTGTGCGCGATGACTCCCCTGCTCCGCCGCGATCGGCTGGCGCGGTTCTGGGCCGTGGGCATGGTCTTGGCCCTGATCCCCGTGAGCGCGACGTTGCCCGGGGATCGCTTGCTCACATTTGCCGGCATCGGCGCGGCCGGCCTGCTCGCGCAGTTCTGGGCGTTCGTGTTCACCGCCGAGGATGCGCCGACCAATCCCTTCTGGCGCGTGCCGGCCAAGGCGGTGGCGTGGTTCCTCGTGGCCGTGCACGCCGTCATCGCCCCGATCGCCCTTCCCTTGCGGGCCGGCAACCCGCTGGGGCCGTGGTGGGTCGAGAAGCGCCTTTACATCCGGACGGATCTGGAACCATCGCTCGAGGAGCGGACCGTCGCCGTTGTGAATGCGCCGAGTCCGATGCACGCGAATTACCTCATCCTGCGCCGGGAGCTGGAGGGACAGTCCATTCCCCGGCACGTGCGGGTCCTCGCGCCGGCGATGCCCGCCGTAACCATCCGGCGCCTCGACGAGCAAACCCTCGCGATACGGCCGCAGGGCGGATACCTGCGATGGGTCCTCGACCGGGTCTTCCGGAGCGAGCGCCGAGGGTTTGCTGTCGGAGAACAGGTGAAGCTGACGGGGATGACCGTCACCATCACGTCGCTGACCGCCGACGGCCGCCCGGCCGAGGCGACGTTCCGGTTCGACGTGCCGCTGGAGTCGCCGTCCCTGGTCTGGCTCTGCTTCCGCGGCAACGGTTTTGAGGCATTCACACCCCCGGCCGTGGGGAAGGAGGTTGAGATCCGCTGCGACATGAAGGCTCTCTTTGCACGTCGATGATTGGTTCGGCTGAGGTGGTATCATGCTGATTTCTACGGAGCCTGGGGCAGCAGCGCCCGGAGCGCATCGAGCGTATCCGCCTCGGCCGCCGGTTTGTCCTCGCGCCAGCGCAGAATGCGCGGGAACCGCACCGCGACGCCCGACTTGTGCCGCGTCGAGCGCTGGATGGCCTCGAACCCCAGCTCGAAGACCAGGTCCGGTCTGACCGTGCGCACGGGGCCGAACTTCTCGACGGTGTGGCGGCGGACGAAGGCGTCGACGCGGCGGATTTCTTCGTCCGTCAGGCCGGAATACGCCTTGGCGATCGTCACGAGCCGGCCTTCGTCCCAGACGCCGAAGGTGTAATCCGTGTACAACCCCGCACGCTTGCCGCTGCCGCGCTGGGCGGCGATCAGGACGGCGTCTACCGTGTGCGGGTCGACCTTCCACTTCCACCAGTCGCCCCGCACGCGGCCCACCCGATAGGGGGAGCCGTGCCGCTTGAGCATCAGGCCCTCCACGGAGTTCCCACGGCTCGTCGCGCGCCGCGCGGCCAGCTCAGTCCAGGTCTCTGCCTCGACGAGGGGAGAGAGCAGCAGGCGTGTATCGCAGGCCGCCCCCACCACGAGCTCGGTCAGCCGCGCCCGACGCCACTCGAGCGGCCGGTCGCGGACGTCGACGCCGGCGTCCTCCATCAGGTCATACGCCATCAGCACGACCGGTACCTCCGCCAGCAGCTTCTTGCCGAGCGACTTGCGGCCGATCCGCCGCTGGAGCTGCGCAAACGGGAGCACCTCGCCGCCGAGCCACGGGAGGATCTCGCCGTCGATGACGGTGCCCTCGGGCAGGTACGGGCCGACGGCGGCGATCTCGGGGTAGCGATCGGTGACGAGCTCCTCGCCCCGGCTCCAGAGGAACGTGCCCCCCGCGCGCCGGATGAGCTGGGAGCGGATGCCGTCCCACTTCCACTCGGCCTGCCACGGCTCGATCGGGCCGAGGTCCTCCGGGCTCACTTCGAGCGGGTGGGCGAGGCAGAACGGGTACGGCCGGCTGGCGTCGGCGTCGCCCCCTTCGGGCGCCAGCAGCGCGTCGAAGAACGACGGCGACGGCTCCCACGCCCCCATCAGGCGGTGCGCGAGGGTCGCCGCGTCGGTCCCGGCCACCTCGGCCAGGGCGCGCGTGACCAACTGCTGCGAGACCCCGACGCGGAAGGCGCCGGTGATGAGCTTGTTCCAGACGAACCGCTGGCGGTCGTCCAGCTCGGCCCAGGCCCGGAGCATCGCCGCGCGCTGGGCGTCCTCGTCCGAGGCACGCAGGGGGAGCAGCCACTGCTCGACCCACTCGCTGAGCGCCCGGTCGCTCGACCGCGAAGGGGCCGGGAGCAACAGCGCGATCATCTCGGCCAGGTCGCCGACGACGTGGTACGACTCCTCGAAGAGCCAGTCGGGCACGCCCGCCTCGGCCGCGGCCCAGGTCCGCAGCCGCGCCACGGGCACGACCTGCTTCGGTTTGCGGCCCGTCAGGAAGTAGACGGCCCACGCCGCATCGGCCCGTGGCGCACTCTCGAAGTAGCGGACCAGCGCGGCGACCTTGACGCTGGTCTTGGTGGTCTCATCGAGCGCGGCATACAGGTCGGCGAACGCCTTCATTTCACGCCTCGGCCTCCCGCGACTCCGGCCCCGCGGCGTCGGCCTCGGTCTCGCCGGGCGACGGGTCGTCGCGCTCCCCCTGGTAGCCCGTGACGAGGGCCTCGGCCGCGACGCCGAGCTCGACGAGCCGACGGGCCAGGGCGGCCGTGAAGCCGTGCGTCAGCAAGACCCGTTCCGCCCCCGTGGCGGCGATCGCCCCCAGCAGGCCGGGCCAGTCGGCATGGTCCGAGAGGACGAACCCGCGGTCGACGGCCCTGCGCCGACGGGCCCCCCGCACGCGCATCCAACCGGAGGCGAACCCCGACGCACTCGGGCCGAACCGGCGCATCCAGGCCGAGCCGTTCGCCGACGGCGGCGCGACGATCAGCGAGCGGCCCCAGTCGGCCCCGCGCGGGACCTCGCCGACGTACGACGTCTCCGGCAGGTCAACGCCGGTCGCGCGGTACATCCGGTTCATGTTCTCGACCGCCCCGTGGCACGCGATCGGCCCCACGCTCCGGTCGACGCCGGCCAGCAAGCGCTGGGCTTTCCCGAGCGAGTAGGCGAACAGCACGCTCGCCTTCCCCTCGGCCTGATTGGCCCGCCACCAGGCGTTCACGTCCGCAAAGACGTCGGCCTCGGGCGACCAGCGGTAGATCGGCAGGCCGAACGTCGATTCCGACACGAACACATGACAGCGCACCGGCTCGAACGCCGCGCACGTGGGGTCGGGCTCGACCTTGTAATCGCCCGAGACGACCCAGACCTCACCCCGCTGCTCGACCCGCACCTGGGCCGAGCCAAGGATATGCCCGGCCGGATGGAGCGAAACCGCCACGTCGTTGACCCGGAGGGGCTCGCCATATTCCAGAGCGTCCACCGCGGCCTCGAAGCCCACCCTCGCTTGCAGCACGTGCCGGCCTGCCCGGGTCGTCAGATAGCGTTCGCAGCCCCCGCAAGCGTGGTCGGCGTGCGCGTGGGTCACGACCGCACGCGCGACCGGACGCCACGGGTCGACGAAGAAGTCGCCCGCGGGGCAGTAGAGACCGCGCTCGGTCGTCTCCAGGAGTGGCATCAGGTCCCGTCTCTTCGCCGCGTTCCGG
>JARLIH010000329.1 GCA_031291845.1 Isosphaeraceae bacterium
AGTCATGCCTGGGGGACGGCGATGACGACGAAGCGCGGAGCGGTCGGGTAGTACGAGGTCGACGTCTGGAGCGTGAGCTGCTCCGTCGGCGTGGGCTCGAGGTACGTCACGGCGTCGTAGGGGACCTTCGGCAGGATCTCCGTGACGACGTACGTGCGCGACGTCCCGTTGACGAGGTCCAGCTCCACCGTGTCGCCGACGCGGACCTGCCAGAGGGGAAGGAACATCCCGACGCGGGCGTGGCCGTAGATGTAGATGTTCGAGCCACCGCCCGGCCACGCCGATCCTGGGTAGTGGGCCGCCTTCCCGATCGGCGCGTCTAGCCCGTCACCTTCGACGATCGCGAGGTCGACGCCCAGTCTCGCGATCTTGATGCGGTTTGCCCGGACTCCTGGCTCAGCGGATGCCGACGAGGACGGCGAGGCAGAGGGCGACACAGTCGCGGCGCGCGCGCTGGCCGGCGACACCGCCGGCGCGCAGGTTATGAGGGGGAGATCCCCGAAAGCGGCCGAAGCGCTGGGAGCGGGTGTCGCGCCCGACGGGATCGTTCCGGAGGGCCCGACGCCGAGTGCCATCGTGAGGAGGACGGCCACGATGACGATGGCCGCACCTGTGATGAGCGTCAAGGCGGGGCGCGACACGCCGCGGCTGGGGCGTCCTGGGGCGGTCATGACGGCGACGCGCCTGGCCCGCTCACCGCTTCGCGAGCGGCGGCGCGGCCCGCCGGTGGCTCAGGGGTGCGTCGAGCCGAGACGCCGCACGGTCAGCCCGCCGCCCACGACGAACACGAGTGCGAAGAGCATCCCGAGGAGCGGGGTGGCCTGCCCGGGAGCGACCCGCGTCGGCAGCGTCGAAGTGATCGGCAGCACGCCGCCGCTGTGGCACGACGCGTTCAGGACTGCCGTCGCGCTGACGGTGCCAGCGGTCGCCTTGATCGTGCGAGAGCCACCCACCAGCCCCAGCGTCACCGACGTTGTGGCGACACCCTTCGAGTTCGTGGTCGTCGGCGTCGAGTTGATCTTGTCCGACGCGGATAGGCTCGTCACGAAGGACCAAGCGACCGACTGACCGGCAACGGGCTTCCCGTTGACGTCCACGAACGTGGCGGTCAGGGTGAGCCCGCCTCCACACACGACGGCACCCCGCACCGCGACGGTCACAGTTCCGTCGACCTGGCTCTGGTACCCGAAGGCCGTCACGGCCGACGTCAATAGCAGGGCCACGGCCGCAAGCCCCGCGATCCATCCAGTCCGTCGCTTCATTGCGTTGATCTCCCCGCGTTGCGCGTCTGCCCAGTCGCCCGACATTCCGCCGATCTTCCGACAGCGGGCCCCACTACATCGTGCGCCGGCGCTGGATCCAGAGCCTGCACGGAGCGCATCCTACACTCTTGGCGCGGCGGGCGGTTACTTCTGGCCCATCGCGAGCGCGAAGATGGTGCCGCACCGCACCAGCGAGGGCCATTCGGACAAGCGCGCCACGTCCTGCGGAAACTGGCGAGGAACTCAGGGGCACCCTCCGATGACAACTACGAGCCGCCGGGCTGGTTCACCTGGCTCGTTGCCCCAACGCGGAGCCTCTGCGTGACCGCCCTCCTCGATCGACGCGCCCGACCTGTCGCCGCGCGGACTTGAAAGCAGTGGACTTCAAGCACCAGAGCCTCGGCTACTGCGGCAATCCCTCCCGGCTTAGGGTGACCACCAGATGAAGATTGTGAGCGTCATCGGGACACGCCCCCAACTGATCAAGGCGGCAGCTCTTCTCCCGACGCTCAGCGCGCGTCACCGGCACGTCTTCATCGACACCGGCCAACACTGGGATGAGCGCATGGCTGGGATGTTCTTCAGGGAGCTTGGCCTGCCGCGACCCGATTACCAGCTTGGAATCGGTGGCGGTGGACATGCTGGACAGACCGGCCGGATGCTCGTCGCTCTGTAGCCCATCCTCAACGGGGAGCGGCCTGACGCCGTTCTCGTCTACGGCGACACCAACTCGACCCTTGCCAGATCGCTCGCAGCGGCGAAGCTCGGGATCCCTGTCGCCCACGTCGAAGCAGGGCTGCGGAGCTTCGACCGGCGGATGCCGGAGGAGATCAACCGAGTCGTCGCTGATCACCTCGCGACGTGGTGTCTTGCTCCGACTACCGCAGGAGTGGCAAATCTCGCTGCGGAGGGGATCATCACTGGCGTGGTTGAGACTGGTGACTTGATGCAGGATCTCGCAGCACGCGTGGTGGGTGAGATTCGCGGGTTCGACGCGCTCCGGCAGGCTGGCCTCGCTCTGGCCGCGGCGGGGGCACCCGACCTGGCCGGCAGGTTGCGCCCTGGCACCTTCGTGTTCGTGACGATCCATCGGGCTGAGAACCGCGAGCCGCCTGCGCTCGCTGCCTGGTCGGCGATTCTGGGTGACGCTGCTCGATCTGGCCGACTGGTCATCCTTGCGCTCCATCCCGGTACCAGGGTCGCGCTGCAGACTGCCCAGGTTGTCCTTCCAGCCGGTGCCCGCGTCGTGGAGCCCCTCGGCTACCGCACGAGCCTGACACTTCAGCTACATGCCGCGGCGGTTCTCACCGACTCGGGCGGAATCCAGCGTGAGGCAGCCTGGTTGGGAACCCCGTGCCTCGTGCTCCGGTCGTCGACCGAGTGGGTGGAGGCACTCGACCGGTCGGACGGGCAGATGGCAGTTATCGGTCTTGACCGGGCGCGTGCTGCGAGTGAGCTCGATCGCATTGCCCCCCTGGAGACGTCAGAGGGGCTGAGTCGAGCGCGCGCAGAGACCCTGGATCTTCAGCCCGCCGGAGCTGCACAAAGGATCGTCGACGCGCTGGAAGCGGGGCCGGTGTCCGGATCTCGTTAGGCCGTCTCAGGTCGCTGAGTCGGTCGAAGTGCGATGTCTTGGTGGTTACGGTGCTGGCGAGGATGGTGGGGGAGGTGGGGTGATCTGGATTGGCGTCGGGTTCGGCGTCGGCCGAGGCGTCGGTCGCTGGGTCGGGATCGGGGTCGGGTTCGGCGTCGGCCGGACCG
>JARLIH010000330.1 GCA_031291845.1 Isosphaeraceae bacterium
AAGTATGAGACCGGTATCTCAGTTACGGACGAGCAGATGGCCAAGCTCAATGTGAAGCCTGCCAAATTCCACGGTGAATGGAACTACACGATTACTCCACGCTCTCCCAAAACTTGACGAGTTTATTTTTGCCCGCGCCCTTAGAGCAAGACTGGCGCGGATTCCTGCAGCAGGCTTTGTGTAGATTTCGCGAAGGAATGTATACCAAGACGGCAGGCGGACATTCCGCCCTCGGTGGACGGGCGGGCCGAACGGAAGAAGGGGCGTGAGCCGCGCAGGAAGGGGGAAAAGACATGAGATACTCGCCGTCGGGCAGCGCGGTCTGGTCCGGAGGGTGCCGGGCCCGACGGGGCGGTCGCGGCCGCAGTGGATCGGATCATTGAAGAGCAATCGAGCGCTGTGACATCAGCCGAGCACGATGATGGTCACCAGAAACACCAAAAACACCAAAAACCCCTGGTGCCATCCAGGCGGAGCACCAATCCAGGAGATTTGCACCAAATGAATAGCCTGTGCCGAGCTTTCCCGGGAGCGGCACGTCGCCGGCCCAAGCCTGTAGAAGACACCGGGCGCTTCACCCGAGTTGCTGTCGATCAGCGACGGCACGCCACACGGCGAGCGCTTACCAAAAAAGCGATCGGCGGTCGCGGAGCTTTGCTCGGCCGCGCGGGGAAGAGGGCAATCGTTTCGATCCGGCCAGCGGCACGCCGGGGGCTCGAACCAGCCGCTCTCTGACGGGCGTGGCAAGACATGGAACCGCCCTGGCGGCCGGTGTTTGGCGCACGTCGCGCTTGACCGCGACGGGGCGATCGCCCAGAATCGACGCTCTGCGAACGGTGCGTAGGCGGGACCGTCCCCTTGGTCCACAGCAAAGAGGGTTCGTGAACATGGCCGAGCCGGCGAACGTGGCGGCGGTGGAAGAACAGATCTCGAGCGCGGCCCGGACCCTGGGCAGCGCGGTCCTGGGGCGCGAGGTCAACGCGGACGAGTTCGAAGCGCTGACGACAATCCTGCGAGCCGCCACCGAAGCGCTCAAGCACGGGCACGGCTTCGTCAAGCGGCTCGCCAGCCAGGTTCAGGAAGAGCGGACCACCGAGAACGTCGAAGAGTTCTTCGAGGACGTCATCAAGACCGATTAACTCTCCCCGGGGTGGGTGGAGCGGCTTGACGCCGAACTGCCCATCCCGGTGTTTACTCCGTCAGGCGGTCGATCGGCTCGGAGCGGTGCGGTGAGACCGGAGCCATTGCACGGCGACCTCGCCGTCGTTGAACGGGATGGCGCGGTCGCTGAGGATCTGGAACGTCTCCCCGCCTTTCCCCGCGATCAAGACGCCGTCGCCGGCCCGCGCGTCTCCAAGCGCCGTCTCGATGGCACAGCGCCGGTCGGTCTCGATCCGAACGCGCCCCGGATGATGGAAACCGGCCAGGAGATCGTCGAAAATCTGGTTGGGATCTTCGGTCCGGGGGTTGTTGCTCGTCAGGATCACGCGCTCCGCGCCTGACTCCGCGGCAGCCGCCAGCGCGTGCCGGGCACGCCAATCCTGGTTCCCCTCAGCCCCGATGACGCAGTGGATCTTCCCGGTAACGATCGACCGCAGGGCCGTCAACGCGGCGTGGAGCGCAACTCCTGTGGAGGCCTGATCGATGCGCACCTCGAACGGTTGTCCCTCCCGGATGGCTTCCATGCGCCCGGGAATGGCGGTGACGGCCTCGAGTCCGGCAACGACGTTCTCGATGGGCAGCCCGCGCGACCACGCGACCGCGGCGGCGGCGATCGCCTGGGAGACACTGGCCGCGCCGATGAGCCGCAGCTCGACCGCCGCCTCGCGATCGAACCCCTGGAGGGTGAACCGACTGCCGCCGGTGTCGAGCCGCTCGATCCGAGCCGTGATATCGGCCGGGCGCTCGAGCGAGAACGTGACCATCCGCGCTGCGAGGTTGACGGCGCCGAGCAGCTCGGCGTGGGGATCGTCGGCGTTCACCACGGCGGCCCCGCCGGCGACCACCTGGCGCAGCAGCCGCGCTTTGTGCCGGCGACGGTCGACCAGGCCGCTGGCGGCCCATCCCGGCGGGCCGCCGAAGTCGGTGACGACGGCCGCGTCGAACTCCAGCTCTTCCAGGCGTTTCAGCTCAAGGGCCTCGGGCGCGACCTCGAGCACGGCCCCTGCGCAGCTGCGTTCGACCATGGCCGCCAGCATCACGGCGAGGCTTTCCACCTGCGGGACGGGTCGTCCGCCGGGGTGCGCCGTGACGCCGTCGGACCATTCCTTTATCCCGACGAGTCCCATCCGTGCGCCGCTGGCTTCGTAGATCGAGCGCAAGAAGACGCTGGTCGCGGCCTTGCCGCTGGTCCCGGTCACGCCCAGCAATGCAAGCTGCTGGGACGGATCGCCGGCCAGGGCCTGGCAGAGACGGGCCAGGGCAACCCGGGAGTCGCGGACGATCACCTGGAGCGGCCCGGCTTCGGGGCAAGGCCGCTCGACGATCACGCCGGCCGCGCCTCGCTCCAACGCTTGAAGTACGAACGCGTGCCCATCGACCCGCGCCCCGCGAACGGCTACGAAAACCTGCCCCGGGTCGAGCCGACGGCTGTCGGCCGTGCAGCCGGACACTTCCCAGTCGGGGCAGCCCACGAATTGGGCCTCCGGCAGCAGCCGGCGCAGGCTCACCGAGGGGATCCCCTTTTGGGGCAGACGGTCCACGAACCAGCGCGCCATCGGCTCACGCCTCCATGCCTGCCATAACAACCAGCCGACCATGGCCGGTGTACTCATTGCGCTTCGTGTCACCCGGGAGCGGCGGCATTTTTGGCCATTTGCTAAAAAAAGGCAATGCCAGACTCCCACCCGGACCGATAGTGATGGATTCGATCGCCCCCCGCCGGCCCCGGCCAATCTCGGACTTTCCGACTCCCCGCGAGGGTGGAAAACGACGAGTCGGCCTTTGTCTTCGGCACCCGCCTGCCTCCCTCGTACAATGGGCGGTCAGTGCCTAACCCGGACCCAACAAGCCGTTCGACCATAGGAACACGGCATGCCGCTCGATCCGCAGGCGAAGACGTTTCTCGAGCAACTCGCGCTCCAGCCCGGGCCTACGCTTGCCACGCAGACACCGGCCCAGGCCCGTGCCCAGATGCGTGCGGGCACCCCGCTTCTCGGCGCCCCGCCGCCAGTTGCGGGGCTTCGGGACCTCGTGATACCGGGCCAAGAGGGCGACCTGCGCATCCGCGTCAGCACCCCGGAGGGACCGGGACCATTTCCTGCCCTGGTCTACTACCATGGCGGCGGTTGGGTCACCGGCGACGTCGAGACCCACGATGCACTCTGTCGCGCCCTGACAAACGCTGCGCAGGCCGTGGTCGTGTCGGTCGATTACCGGCTCGCTCCCGAGCACCCGTATCCGGCCGCGGTCGAGGACTCCTATGTCGCGGCCGTCTGGGTCGCATCGCACGCCGAGGAGCTGAACGTCGACCCGGCTCGTATCGCCGTGGGGGGCGACAGTGCCGGGGGCAACCTCGCGGCGGTCGTCGCGCTCAAGGCACGCGACGTCGGTGGGCCGCGGCTTGCGCTTCAGGTCTTGATTTATCCGATTACCGACTGTGATTTCGACGTCTCTTCCTACGTGGAGAACGCCGACGGGTATTTGCTGACCCGGGAAGCGATGATCTGGTTTTGGAACCATTACGTGCCGGACGGTGCTCGGAGAACGGAACCGTACGCTTCGCCGCTGCGCGCGGCGGACCATTCGAACCTTCCGCCAGCACTTGTTTTGACGGCCGAATACGATCCCTTGCGCGACGAGGGCGAAGCGTACGCCGCGAGGCTGGCCCAGGCGGGGGTCCCGGTGACGATAACCCGCTATTCGGGTATGATTCACGGTTTCATCCGCCGCTATGGTATGTTCGATCAGGGGAGAGAGGCGCTGGCTGAAGTCGCGCGTGCGCTAAGCACGATCGAGCCCGTCCGATGACGGAACGTGTTGTTCGTGTATGTTGGCGCGGGGACCGGAGCGCATGATAATCACGCGCTGAAACACCAAGAACCCGCGGGCCTGCTTCCGGACGAGAGAACCAACAATGAGCGAAAAGATCGTGCTACGAACAGGGGAAGCGCTCGTCGAGGGGCCCGAAGACTATATGGCCGCCGAGCCCGAAGTGGTGATCGGCGAGCTCGACGGCCCGGTCGGCACGGCCCTGGCAAACCTGCTGGGCGCCCAGGTCAAGGGACACACCAAAGTCTTCGCGATCCTGAACAGCGACGTCCAGGTGCGGCCCGCGACCTTGATGGTGAGCAAGGTCACGGTCAAGGACGGGAAGTACACGAACATCCTGATGGGAACCGTCCAGGCCGCGATCGCGCACGGGGTGCTGGACGCGGTCCGCAGCGGCGACATTCCCAAGGAAAAGGCGAACGACCTCGGCATCATCTATTCGGTCTGGCTCGATCCGGCCGTCACCAAGGTCGACGACCTGGATCACAAGGCCCTCTTTGACGTTCATCGTGAAGCCACCGCCAAGGTAATCCGTAAGGCGATGCGCAACGAGCCCTCGATCGACTGGCTCCTGGAGAACCAGGACAAAGTCGAGCACTACTTTTACCAGCAGGGCATCGAGGGCAACCTCTGAAGCCTTCGTTATTGGGACCGGGGCAGCACAGCGAAGTAATCACACCTGCGAGTCTTGAAACATGCGCTGGGGAATCGGCCTGATTCTTCTGGTGAGTTGGAGCGCAGGCACCGCTCGCGCGGACGATGTGCGGGGCGATCTCTTCGAGACGCAGGTCCGGCCGGTGCTCGTGCAGACCTGTTTCCCGTGCCATGGCGGGAAGAAGACGAGCGGGAAGTTACGCGTCGACTCGCGCGCGGCGCTCCTCAAGGGGGGAACCAGTGGGGCGGCCGTGGTGCCGGGGGATCCCGAGGGGAGTCTGCTGCTCCAGGCGCTTTGCTACGAGCAAAGTGACCTCAAGATGCCGCCCGACGGGAAGCTGCCGGCGGCCACGGTGGAGGCCTTCCAGCGCTGGGTCGCCGAGGGGGCGGTATGGCCCGACGGGCCGAAGAGCGCGAGCGCGTTTACCTCGGGCCGACACTGGGCCTTCGAGCCCCTCGGACGCGTTGAGCCGCCTCGTGAACCGGCAGGCTGGGCGAACGGTCCGGTCGATCGCTTCGTCGCGGCTCGCTGGTCCGCGCTCGGGCTACGGCCCGTTGGGATGGCGGACAAGCGCACTCTTTTGCGGCGGGTCACGTTCGACCTGATCGGCTTGCCACCCACTCGGGAGGAAATCGCCGGTTTCCTCGAAGACGAGTCGCCGGGAGCGTTCGAACGCGTCGTCGAGCGGCTCCTGGCCTCACCCAGCTACGGCGAGCGCTGGGGGCGGCACTGGCTCGACCTGGCGCGCTATGCCGACACCGCGGGCGATAACGCCGATTATCCGATCCCCGAAATTGCGCTCTATCGCGATTATGTGATCAAGACTTTCAACAGCGACAAGCCGTACGACGAGTTCGTTCGCGAGCAGATCGCCGGCGACATCCTCGCCAAGGAAGGGCCGCCCGAGAAGTTCACCGAGCGCGTCGTTGCGACGGGCTTCATCGCCCTCTCGCGCCGCTATGCGACGGCCCCGTTTGAGTTGATGCACCTCACGCTCGAAGATACCATCGATACGACCGGCCGCGCTTTTCTCGGTCTCACCCTGCGCTGTGCGCGCTGCCACGACCATAAGTTCGACCCGATCACGACCCGCGACTATTACGGCCTCTACGGGATCTTTGCGAGTACGTCGTTCCCGTATGCCGGCTCCGAGGAGTTCCAGTCCAAGAACACGCCGCGGCAGGGGTTCGTGCCGATCGTCCCCGATTCCGAGGCGGGTCCGCGCACGCGTGCCTACGAGGCCGAACTGGGCCGGCTTCAGGCGGAGATCGGCCAACTCGAGGCGAGCAAGCAAGACCCAGCCCGGCTGAAGGTCCTCCAGGGATCGCTCTCGACCCTGCGGCGACGCGGTCACCCGTCCGACCTGCCGGTTGCCTATGCGGTCAGTGAGACGAAGCCCATCGTGGTGCCCATCCAGCGGGGCGGCGACCCGGCTCAGCCCGGGGCCGTCGTGCCGCACGGCGTTCCGGAATCGCTGGCAGGAACGTCTCCGCCGGCGTTTCGCGACAACGTGAGCGGCCGGCGCGAGCTGGCGGAGTGGATCGCCGGCCGAGACAATCCGCTCACGGCCCGAGTCTTCGTCAATCGCGTCTGGCAGCATCACTTCGGCCGAGGCCTGGTGGGGACCGCTTCCAACTTCGGGATCCGCGGCGAAGAGCCCACTCACCCCGAGTTGCTCGACTGGCTCTCCCGCCGCTTCATTGAGAGCGGATGGTCGGTCAAGGCTCTCCATCGCCTAATCGTGCTCTCGAAAACGTACCAGCTTGCAAGCGGCAGCGATGAAGGCAACGTGGTAAAAGACCCGGATGCGCGGTTCTTGTGGCGCTATCCGCGGCGAAGGCTCGATGCCGAGGCATTCCGTGATGCGTTGCTCTGCGTCAGCGGGCAACTCTCCGTCACTCGTCCCTCGCCTCATCCCTTCCCGGCGATCAGCGAATGGCACTGGACCCAGCATAGCCCGTTCAAGGCGGTCTACCCGTCCCGGCACCGGACTGTCTACGTGATGACCCAGCGCCTTCAGCGTCACCCCTACCTGGCGCTCTTTGACGGACCGGACACGAACGTTTCCACGGAGTCGCGGACCCAATCGACAGTCCCGCTCCAGGCGCTCTACCTGCTGAACGACCGGTTCGTGTTCGAACAGGCCGAGGGCTTCGCAGGACGGATTCTGATGCACTCGGGGAACGACGACGAGCGCGTCCGCTTCGCGACGGAGCTGAGCTGGGGCCGGCCGCCACGCGACGTTGAGCTGTCGGGTATGAAGAAGTTCATCGCTGCTTGCGAAGGCGCACCCGAATGGGCGCAGCTTCCCGCCGAAATGAGAGAGAGGAATGCCTGGAGTTCATTGGCCAAGGTCTTGCTGACGGCGAACGACTTTCTCTACGTTGACTGACGACTTACCGTGAGTTTCGCCCCAACACACCGAGGTGATTGCGATGCCACCGACTGCACCGGTTCACCGTCGCGACTTCCTGCGGGCCTCGGCCGCCGGTCTTGCGCTCTACCCCACACTCGGGGGGGCGGTCGAATCCGCAGGCGGGGGTCTCTTCGCTCCTCGGCCGACCGACTTCCCGGCGAAGGCCAAACACCTCGTCTTCGTTTTCTTAACGGGGGGATTCTCCCACGTCGACACGTTTGATTACAAGCCGCAGCTCGCGCGCGACTCGGGTCGCGTCGTACCGTCCGTCGACCTGCGCGGGACGGGGAACCAGCCGCTGCTCGGCTCGCCGTTTCGCTTCACCCCGCGCGGTGATTCCGGGCTGATGATCAGCGAGTTGTTCCCCCGCCTGGGCGACCTGGCCGACGACCTCTGCGTGATCCGAACGCTGCACACCGATATCGTCGAGCATTTCCAGGCCGTCCTCGCGATGCATACCGGCTCGGCGACCGTGCCGATGCCGAGTCTCGGGTCGTGGGTGAGCCACGGGCTCGGCACGTTCAACTCGAACCTACCGTCTTATGTCGTGCTCTGCGAACACCTGCCGTACGCGGGCTCGCAGGTCTGGGACAGCAGCTTCCTGCCGCCGATCCACCAGGGGGTCCGCCTCGTTCCGGGCGATGACCCGATCCCCGACCTCCGTCCGCCGTCCAGGCCGATCACCATCGAGCAGCTCGAGAGCTTGATGCTGAACGACGTGAACGCGCGGCACGCGGCCCAGCGGCCGGCGGACGTCGACCTGCGCGCCAGAAACGCGACCTACGACACGGCCCGGGGCATGATGCGGCTTGCGCCGGAGATCCTCGACCTCGGCCGGGAACCCGATTCGACCCGAGACGCTTATGGCGTGGCGCGCGGCGACAACCGCTCGTTTTCGGCACAGTGCCTGCTGGCGCGCCGGCTCGTCGAACGCGGGGTGCGCGTCGTCGAGCTGATCGACACCGGTGCGGGAGACAACTGGGATGCACATGGCGATATGCAGGCGCACCGCCCGAAGGCGCTGCGCGTGGACCGCGCCCTGGCCGCCTTGATCCGAGACCTCAAGCAGCGCGGGCTGTTCGACCAGACGCTCATTGCGATTTGCACCGAGTTCGGACGTACGCCGTGGACCGACGCTCCGGGCACGAAGGGGCGCAATCACTACGCAAAGGCCTTCTCATGCGTCCTCGCCGGTGCGGGCATCAAGGGAGGCACGGCGTACGGTGCCACCGACGAGCATGGCATCAAGATTATCGCTGACCCCGTTCATGTTCATGACTATCATGCGACGATTCTACACGCCATGGGACTCGACCATCGAAAGCTCACCTACCGTTACGCTGGACGCGACTTCCGTCTTACGGACGTCGACGGACGCGTGATCACGCCGATCCTTTCCTAGATCAGGGCGACTGATTCGTGGACCTTAAAATTGCGGGAGACGTCGTTGCCGTCGTAGGGGGCGGCCGCGGGATCGGGCGGGCAATCGCCGATGCGTTCCTTGCCGAAGGCGCGACGGTTGCCGTGGTCGACCGCGACCCGGGGGGCGCGGCGCTTGGGCTGGTGGCCGACGTTGGCGACGAACGTTCGGTCCGGTCCGCGGCTGATGCGATCTTCGCGCGGACAGGCCGTTGCGATCACGTCGTCTTCGCCGCCGCCGTCGGTTCGGGAAGTTTCGGGATGCCGTTCTGGAACCTCGAGCCGAGCCACTGGGAGCGCGTCTTGAAAGTGAACTTGCTCGGAGCTGCCCACGTGGCGCACGCCTTTGCTCCGCGGATGGCCGAACGGCGAACAGGTAGTTTCCTGTTCATCGGATCCGTGGCCGGCCAGATCGGCTCACAGACCGACCCACCGTACAGCGCGTCGAAAGCCGGGCTGATCAACTTCGCCCAGTGTGCAGCGCGGGACCTCGCGCCGCTCGGCGTGCGCGTGAACGTCCTCAACCCGGGAATGGTACGCACCGAGTTGAACCGCTCGGTCTGGGAAGCCGCCATGACCCGGCTGCCCGAAGCGGAACGAACGTCGTACGACGATTGGGCCGTGGAAAAGATCCGGCGGCTCGTCCCGCTCGGCCGCTGGCAGGAGCCGGAGGACATCGCCGCAATGGCGGTCTTCCTTGCATCACCTCGCGCTCGAAACGTGACCGGGCAGACGATCAACGTCGACGGCGGATACGTCATGCACTGGTGACGGCCCACGCCCCCCTTGACGGCAAACGAGCCTCCCTTGCGTATTCTAGGGTGGAGTCGCCGCATCGGAGTTCCCGGCGCGAGGCGTTCCATGAATGCATTCGAGGTGCTCCCTCATGCCACGTCGCGCCCTGCCGGCCTGGTTCTGGACAGCGATTCTGCTCGTGCTGTGCCTGCTGCCGCGCCACTTGACTCCGGAGCGGCGCTCGATGACCATCCCGGGCGGCCTACCCCATCTCGACAAAGTTGTGCACGTCGCGATGTTCGCGGCGTTCGGACTGCTCTGGACGCGCGCGGTCGCGCCGAGTCGCCGAGCTCGAATGATCTTTGTCGTTGGGGTCATGTTAGCCGTGGGAACGGAGCTGGCGCAGGGGCTGGTCGTCGTCGATCGCGATCCCGACTTGCTCGATGCCCTGGCCGACGTCGCGGGGCTTTTGATGGGCATGGCGTCGTACCGCCTCGCCCCTCGGTTCTCGACCGCGTGAACGGTCGCTTCGGCGGCTCAAGGAACGAGCAAGTCATTCGCGTGCGCGGCGGAGTTCGTCAGGGGGCTCAGCTCCACGTCGGCCCAAGCCGCGACCCGGCGACCTTGGGCGTCGGTGCCGATGGCCTTGAGGACGAGGGATCCGCCCTCGCGGGCTGCGGTCGGGAGATAGATGGGCCGCGAGTCCATTCGAGCGCCCCCCGCAAGCGCCGAGGAGCCGAATTTCGAGGCGACGCCGAGCATGTCCAGCCGCCCGCGCCGGAAGGGCGTGGTGTGCGGGTCGACGCCCGGTACGACAGGTTCCCAGGCAAGCGCCGACAGCCGGAGCGCCGTGCCTTGAGACTCCTCGAGGTGTGCATCGAGCTCGATCCCGCCGTCGGCCATCTCACGCGCTGTGACACGAAGCTCGATCCGAGCAAGGTCTTCGGGGAGAGGAACGGCCGTGACTTGGAGCTCGGCCGCGGCCGTCCCGGTGACATCGATTTCAACCGCGCCCTTGGGAGAACCGTCGACGATGATGTAGTGACTTGCCGTTCCGGAGGCGTCCCATTGGTCCCCTGCGCCGTCGGGCACGACGTGCGCTGCGCGAGGGCCGGCAAGCTCCCAATCCTCGAAAGGCGCCCGGAGGTTGAGCTCCCGGTAATCGTGATCGTAACGGCGCGAGGGGTCCAGGCCGTTGAGGAAGAGCGCCGTGGACCATTGACGATAGAGGTCGGCGAACTGGAACCCCGTGGCGGCCTCGAGATTGGCAACGCCACGTGCGGGCGAGCGCACGAGCGCGGGGATGAGCCCGGGACCAAAGCGATCGGCACACCAACGAAGGAACAGGTACGTTGCCCCCCGGTTGCCGTGGCTCCGGAACAGGTCATCGGCGTAGTAGTCCTCGACGACCAGCCGATAGCGCTCGGGCCGGGACAGAAATGCACTGACACGATAGTCGAGGTTCGACCGGGAGAACCCGTGGAGGTCCTCCGCGAGGTGCGCGAGGCCTTCGTCGAGCCAGCCATCTTCGTCCGGCTGTAGCTTTGATGTAAAGGTCACGGCATGCGTATACTCATGCGCGAGCAACGTGCGCAGGTGCGGCCCCGCATTGACACCGGTGCTCACGTACATCATGTCGCACCGGTTGCTAAACGGCGGAGCGCATTTCTCGTCGAAGTCCGCCCCGCGGACAAAGCCGTCCACCGCATACTTGCCGCCCCCCAGCCGGGTGAGCCAGCTCGTCATGAATACGGTGAAGCGGCCATCGCCATCGACGTCGCGTGCGACGCCGAAGTTGCGCGACGCCAGGGGGAGGATTTGGTCGTCGAAGGTCGTCACGAGGTCGCGAAGCGTCTCGGCGGTCACGCTGCCGACGTCGTGCTTGTCGATGTAGACCTGCACGCGATAGCCAACCGCGCTCAGCTCGGCCGTGATCGGTTCGTAGTTTCCCGCACTGGCGACGTCTCCGGTCCGAACCATGAGCTGGAACGACCGCTCGCGAGGGGGCAGTCCGATCGCGGGCTCGCCGATCGGTTGCGGCTTCAATGGTTCGAGCTTGGCCTCCGCCTGGGCGGCGGCCTGGGCCAATACCGGCGGCTCAGTGCGTGTCGTGCCCTTGGCCGTCAGTCGCACCGGAAACGTTTTGGGGCCCCTCGCCAGCGAGGAGACGACCACCACTGTACGGGAATGTGCGCCCGGTGTCGGAACCGTGAACCGGGCGCGCCCCGCATTCACGGCGATCGGCAAGGGCTTCCAGGCCTGTTGACCCGGGACCGAAACCCCCGCCGCGGGCACGAGCTCGGAACCCGCCCGGACGGAGGTGAGGAGCGCGGCGAGGGCAAGTCCAATGGCGGCAATCGCCCAGCGCCAACCGTGACGGTCCGGAGATCGCATATGAGCTTGCCACCCGCTCGGTCCCGGCGAGAAGCGTCCCCTCCCCCTGGCAACGCATCTCCTCGCCTACACGCTTTCGATCGGTCCCCAGGCTCGTGCGGCTTGAATCGTTTGTGGCGGATCGTCTTTTCGGACAAGAACATCCTCCGAAAGTGACCAAGAAACACTCAAGATTTCGGGTGAAGCGCCGTCGTAGGGCGGCCTAAGCAATGAGTCGATTCGTCATCGGTAGGTCGGGGCTTAACGAGCCGATCTCCGTTCGATGACCATGGCCGCTCGTCGGCGGGAAGACCGGAAGATTCACGCGAATCGGCCTAATTGACAAGGCGGCGGTGGGACTGGATAATGCATTGTCGCTCGCTTATGGCGAATGATACAAATGTATACTGGGTCGATTCACCCTGAGAATGCCCGGCCTTCAAGGGGTTGTGCGTGTGCGGCAAAACTCGTTCTAAGGCTGCGTACTGACTTTGCATCGTTCTTCCCTCCCCCCCACGTTGCTCCCGGCTCGGCAGCACGCCGATTCGCTGTCGACGCCGAGGCCGTCACCGTCCGCAGGACTGGTTTGATTGGTGTCGCCCGCGCCTGCCTGACCGTTGAAGAAGTCCGCGTACCCAGGAATTCCCAGCCGTGGCGCGGTGGGTGCGCGCCTTCCGTGCTCCGGCCGGCAGTCGTGTAAGAGCCCGCTGATTTCCCGATCACGAAACTTCGGAGTCATTGCAGGGTTCGAACTCCCATAAGGGGGGTGTCCACTGTGCGTACAGGCTCCGGCTCGTGCGCTGAGGTGCTGGGCCGCGGCCTGGACAAGAGGATGGTGTCCGCGATGGTCCTTGGGCCGAGTCGGCCCCTGGATCGAGTCGACTCCGGCGGCCGCCAGACGTTGACGGTCCCGCAGCGCTCCCCGGTCGCCGGGACGGTAACTCATCGGTAATTCACGTGTCGTGGCCGGATGGCGCGTTCACGGCTGAATGAGTTCGCAGCTTATCCACAAGGAGTTCTTCGGATGAAGCCGAGACGTCTGCCTGTCTTTGCATGCGTGACCACGGCAGTGGCCCTGGCGCTGGTGGCGAGCGCGGTCGTTGCCGCCGAGTTGAAGGGAACCGTCAAGAAGGTGGATGTCGAGGGGAAGAAACTCGTCATCGAGCAGGCGCAGCACAAAGAGTCGACGGTTCGCGTGCTGGGCGACACGACGGTCAGTGCGGACACCGGTGCGACCGATCTGGGCTCGTTGAAGGAGGGGCAACGCGTCACCGTGACTTTGGCCGATCTGGCCGCAAAGGTCGCGGTCGAGCCGGAAGGGCCCCACAGGTCGATCTTGGAGGAGTTCTGGTACAACTTTCGACACAACCTTTTCAAACCACTCCTCCTGTTTTTCTACACCGGCTTCCTCGTCCCGATTCTCCGGGTGAAATTCGAATTTCCGTATGTGATCTATCAAGGATTGACGATCTACCTGCTGATTGCCATCGGCTGGAAGGGGGGTGAGGAGCTCTCGGAGTTGAGCCTGGCCGCCATGGGACCCGTGTTGGGTTTCATGGTTCTCGGCTTCGTGACCAACTTCTTTATAGGCATTTTAGCCTACGCCATCCTGAGCGCGACCACGAAGCTTCGGAGGGTGGACAAGGCCACGGTCGCGGGCTATTACGGCTCGGACTCCGCGGGAACGTTCGTGACCTGTCTGGGCGTGCTCGCTTCCGCGCATATCGCCTACGGCGCATACATGCCGGTGATGCTCGCGATCATGGAGATTCCGGGCTGCCTCGTGGCCTTGTACCTCGTCTCCCGCCTGCGGCATAAAGGCATGGACCCGCTGGGCACCATGCCGGACGAGCCCGGATACGACCCCAAGGCGGCACCTCCACTTTCCGCCGGCCACGGCGATGACCACGGCCATCGCGATTCGAACGCTCAAGAGAGTGCCGTCGAAGTCGAAGAGGAGATGGCTCTCGAAAAAATGGAGCACCCGTCGAACGGCCAGCCGGCGAAGAAGCCCGCGGGCTTCCTGAGCCCGCAACTGCTGCACGAGGTGTTTCTCAACCCCGGCCTGTTCCTGCTGTTCGCGGGGATCTTTATCGGGTTCCTCAGCGGGTTGCAGGGCCACGAAGTCACGAAGGACGACGACAGCCTGTTCATCACGTTGTTCCAGGGCGTGCTTTGCCTCTTCCTCCTCGAAATGGGGATGACCGCGTCGCGCAAGCTCAAGGACCTCAGAACGGCGGGCATCGGCTACGTGGCCTTCGGCCTGATCGCGCCGAATATCTTTGCCACCATCGGCATGATCATCGCGCACGTTTACAGCCTGGCCACGGGCACGCAGTTCGAGTTGGGGACTTACGTCCTGTTCTCGGTCCTCTGCGGTGCCGCGTCGTATATCGCCGTTCCGGCCGTGCAGCGGCTGGCGATTCCCGAGGCAAGCCCCACTCTGCCACTTGCCGCCTCGCTGGGTCTCACGTTCTCATACAACGTGACGATCGGCATTCCGGTCTACATCGAAATCGCGAAGGCGCTGCTGAAGTACTGGCACTGAGACGTCCGGATCGCATCAAGCGATCCGCAGTGATGGCGGACGGGTTTCCTTTGGGCTAAAATACTCAGGAAACTTGCCGCAGACCCGCCCTGACGGAGCACTCCGGACGCGCGTGACCGGCGTCCGGAGTGCAAAAGACGAAGATCGCCCTCGCGAGGGCCTCCGCCATGCCCCGATTCGTCGCGACCCTCGGCATCGTTTGGATTCTGCTCCCTTTCGTCGCGCCCGCCGCGAGCGCGGCGGATGACCGCGAAGCCATTGGCTTCTTCGAGCAGAAGATTCGCCCGGTGCTCGTGGCGCATTGTTATTCATGCCACTCGGCCGAAGCGAAGAAGCTCAAAGGCGGGTTGAGGCTCGATTCGCGGGCGGGCCTACTCGCTGGGGGCGACAGCGGTCCGTCCGTGGTTCCGGGCAAACCTGACGAAGGCTCGCTCCTCGAGGCCCTGCGGTACAACGGGCCCGAGATGCCCCCGAAGGGAAAGCTTCCCGACGCCGTCGTCGCCGACTTTGAGCGTTGGGTCCGGATGGGCCTCCCCGACCCGCGTGCGGCTGGACCCTTGGCGCCGAGTGCGGGGATCAACCTCGAGTCGGGGCGTAAGTTCTGGGCCTACCAGCCTCCCCGGCGCCATCCGTCGCCCGCCGTCGCGGACACCGATTGGCCGCGCACCGAGATCGACCGGTTTGTGCTCGCCGCCCTGGAAGCGAAAGGCTTACGCCCGGCCCATGACGCGAACCGGCCTTCGCTGGCGATCCGTCTCGCGTACGACTTGACGGGGCTTCCCCTCCCGCCGCAGGAAGTGGATGCCTTTGTCCAAGACGACTCCCCGGCCGCGTACGAACGCCTCGTGGACCGGTTGCTCGCCTCGCCGCACTTTGGGGAGCGCTGGGGACGTCACTGGTTGGACGTGGCCCGTTTTGGCGAGTCGCTCACGCTGCGCGGGTTTATCGTAAAGTCGGCCTGGCGTTACCGCGACTACGTCATCGGGGCGTTCAACGCCGACGTCCCGTTCGACCGCTTCATCCGGGAGCAAATCGCGGGCGACCTGTTGCCCGCGGCGACGCCTGGCGACCGGCGACGACAGCTCGTCGCGACGGCGTTTCTGGCCCTCGGGAACACCAACCTCGAGGAGCAGGACAAACAACAGCTCCGAATGGACGTCGTCGACGAGCAGCTTGATACGAT
>JARLIH010000331.1 GCA_031291845.1 Isosphaeraceae bacterium
CCGTTCGATGATAGCCAGCGCGCACTCGGTGCGCTCGGCGGGCTTTGCCGGCTTGCGGAAGATGATGCGCCGGTGCGACTCCGGCAGCGCTGCACCCTCGCTCGGCAACGGCCCCTGAATCTCGACGTAGTCGACGACAAGGTTGCGGTCCTTCTTCTTGGGATCGGCGGCCTTCTCGTCGTAGAAATCATTGGTGAAGGAGATCGCCAGCTTCCTCGGTCCCCCGCGCAGCTTGGCTCGATCCTCGTAGAGTTCCGGGGCGTTCTCGACAGCCTTGACGTCAAACGACTTGAGCGTTTTGCCGTCGATCTTGAAGGCCATGCGGGCCGGCTCGGCTCCAGCCTGCTGGCCGAACGCACGGGCCCGAAGGACGTATGTGCCGTTGCGCGGGAAGTCGTAGGTGATGACGATCTCGCCGGCGCTATACAGGTTCTGCGCCCAGTCGCCGTACTTGTGCCCCGCCGTTTGCGGTCCCAGGTCCTCGACCTCGATGGTCTTGGTCGGACCAAGCGCTGAGGGGCCGGCGATGATCGCCTGCTCGGCGATGCGCTCGGCCGCGGTGAGGTACTTCTCCATGAGGATCGGCGGGATGGTCAGCACGTCGCCGATGTTGTCGAAGCCGTAGCCCACGTCGTCGGACGGGAAGTCGTCGGCTGGATTGAAGTCCACACCGATCAAGTCGCGGATCGTGTTGTTGTACTCCGCGCGGTTCAGCCGGCGGATCGTCACGCGACCGGGGTCGCTGGTACGACCGCACTCGAACTTAGTCAAAAGGCCGTTCACTGCGCCGACGAGTTGCTCGATCTCGGCCTGCGACGGCTGAGGTTTGGCTTTCGGGGGCATCTCGTGCCCCTCAACGTAGTCGACCACCTGCTCCCAGGCCTTACGCGACTTCACGATGGCCGATTCGTCTGCCATCGCGGCGAGGTTCAGATCGGCCTTGGGCTTCTCGGACCCGTGGCAACTGTTGCAGTACTTGGCGAGAAATGGGCGCACGTCGCGAACATACGACACGGCAGCTTGCGGACGCACTCCCCCTTTTGCGTTCGGGGGACTACCGGCGAAAGCGATGGGTGACGGACTCAGCAATGTAGGCAGGATCAGGACGGCGGGGACCGACCACCAGCGAGCGGGCATTCCGGCGACCTCACGATGTCGGCTCATGGTGCGTGCAGTGATTGATTGTACGACGCAACGCGAAAAAAGGCGAACGATTATTCGTTTCCACCATTGGATTTCTCGCGCGGTCCGAGGGTGCCTTCCGAGGGACCTCGCATCACGGTAACGAGCAAACCCGACGCGAGGACAGCCATCGCAGCGCCGAAGTAAAAAGGCGCTGCCGGGCCGAACTGTGCCCAGAGCGCTCCCGCGATCAGGCTCGCGGGCAACGCCGCCAGGCCGATCGCGGCGTTGAAGACGCCGTACGCCGCCCCGCGCCGGTCCGGCGGGACGAGATCGGCGACGTAAGCCTTCGCGACCCCCTCGGTCATTCCGTAGTAAATCCCGTACAGCGTCATCAGCCCCCACGCGTGCCAGCCGGCGCTCACTCGCGCGAATCCGAGATAAATCAAGGCATAAACGACCCAACCGCCGACGATCAGCCGGCGCCGGCCGACCAAGTCGGAGAGCGCGCCCGCCGGCCCCGAGACGCACGTATAAACCACGTTGAAGCACACCATCATGCCCACGACCCCGAGCAATGAGAGCCCGGAAGATTGGGCACGCAGCACGAGAAACGCGTCGGACGAGTTCCCCAAAGCGAACACCAGCACGATGAGCAAGAATCCGCGGAAGCGGCGGTCGAGCCCGCGCAAACCGAGGCGTGGCAGCTCGCGCGGCTTGGCCGTGAGTTTCGTCTCCTTGGCCCCGACCGCCAAGCAGACGACCGCAAGCACCGCCGGCAGGACGCTGAGAAGGACGAGCGTCAGAAAGGCCTGGCGTGACAGCTTGTGTGCGGTCGGCTCGGTCAGCCAGATGACCGTGAGCGCGACGAGCAGTCCCACGACCGCGCCTGCGGTATCCCCCGCGCGATGAACGCCGAATGCCAGCCCGCGCTCGGCCGCCGGAGTGCTGTCCGCCACCAACGCGTCCCGCGGGGCCGTACGGATGCCCTTGCCCACTCGATCGCCGAAGCTCACCCCGAGGACCCACACCCAAGACGTCGCCAACAGCAAGAACGGCTTGCTCGCCGTGGAAATGGCATACCCGAGGACGGCCAGCCACTTGCGCGTGCCGAAGCGATCCGAGAGCCAGCCCGACAGAACTTTCAGGACGCTGGCGGTCGTCTCCGCGACACCTTCGACCAGCCCGACGATCTCAGTCCCCGCGCCGAGCACGTTGCTCAGAAACAGCGGGCGCAGGGTCGTCAGCATCTCGCTGGAGACGTCGGTCAGGAAGCTCGTGATGGTAACGACCCAGACGTTCCGCGGCAGGGCGCGGAGGCCGCGCCGGGCGGCCTGTTCGGTGTGCATGGCGTCAGTGCCAGAAGCAGCCGTCGGGATCGCGCGCGATCAAGTCGAGGGCCTGGGCGAGCGGCAAGGCCACGCCCCCGAACTCCCCGACCGGCTCCCACTTGTCCCGGAACGACCACCAGAGCACTTCGAAATGGTCATCAAGCCCGATTCGGCGCAGGCGGGCAATCGGTTCACCCGTATCCTCGCGAAAGAGCGAATACCCCGCGCCGCTCTTCTTCACCTCGACGCCCCCGCCCTGCGCCTCGTTGAACGCGGCGATCCGCGCGGCGGTGATATCCAGCGTGAAAGGGCGTTGCGTCCGCGCCATGATTCCTCGGCTCTCCACGAAACAGACGCTCCCGTTGCGCCACAAGAATCGGGCCATCCTACCCGATCCGCCTCCCTTCCCGAAAGGGTGCAGCCTGGGACCAGTGTCGCTCTCGACAACACGATGCAAATCTGAAACCATCGGGTCGACGCGATCGACCTCAAAGGCACCAACAATGAATACCACCGCCGACGTCCTCGTGGAGGGCCTGGCGCGACACGGCGTGCGACACGTGTTCGGCATGCCGGGATCGCACTCCACTACGATTTACGACGCGCTCCAGCGGAACAGCGCGATTGCGACGACCCTGGTCCGCAACGAGCAAGCCGGCGCGTTCGCCGCCGACGGCTACGCCCGGGCCTGCGGGCGCCCGGGCGTCGTCTGCACTACGGCAGGGCCGGGCGCCACGAACGCGCTGACGGGGGTCGCGGAAGCGTGGGCCGACTCCGTTCCCGTCTTCCTGATCTCCGGTCAGGTCAATGCCGACCGCCTGCACCAGGAGTGTGGCGCCTATCATGAGATCGACCTCGAGGGAATCTTCCGTCCCGTCACCAAGTGGGTGGCGACCCTGAGAGAACCCGCCCGGCTCCCGTCCCTGCTTGCCGGCGCTTTTGCCGCCATGACCACCGGCCGCCCTCGCCCGGCGGCCTTGATCCTGCCCCAGGACCTGATGCGACAGCCGTTCGACGGTGAGCGGCTCCCCCGTTCGATCGACGAGCGAATTCCCCCTCTTCCGTTCGACCGGATTGCGGACGCGGCGCAGCGGCTCGCGCGTGCCGAGCGCCCGATCATCCTGGCCGGCGGCGGCGCACTTTGGGCCGGTGCGGCGTCCGAGATTCGCGCGGTGGCCGAACGGCTGCGATGCCCTGTGATCACGAGCCTCAACGCGAAGGGATTGATCGACGAGCGTGACCCGCTCTCGCTGGGACACGCCCGATCGGCCCGCAGCAAGGCCGGGCTGCCGCACGCCGATGCGATGCTCGCGGTCGGCTGCCGCTTCACTGAGGTCATGACCGACTGGAGACGGTTGCCCATCCCTCGGGATTTGATTCAGATCGACCTGGACCCGGACCAGATCGGCATGAATCACCCGGTCACCGTCGGCATCGTCGCCGACGCGAGGGCAGCGCTCTCCGCACTCGCGGAACAACTCCCCGTGCGCGAACGGCCGGGTTGGCGCGGACTGTGGGACCAGGCTCGTGCGGCGACCGTGGCACGGCCGGAGTGGGTCATCGAAGTGCTGCGCGAGGCGCTTCCCGACGACGTGCCGGTCTTCACCGACGCCTGCGAAATGGGCTACCGGATGCAGGCCGACTTCCCGGCCCACGGCCCTCGCCGGTTCTTCTACCCGTCGAACTACATCACGCTCGGCTGGGGGTTCCCCGCCGCATTAGGAGCAGCCGTCGCGCGCGACGGAGGCCCCGTGGTCTCCGTCAGCGGCGACGGCGGCTTCCTGATGACCGCGCAGGAATTGGCGACCGCCGCCCGGTACGGCCTTCCGGTGATCGCGATTGTTCATAACGACTCCGCCTACGGCGCAATCAAGAACATCCAGCAGCGCGTTCACGCCGGGCGATACCTCGACGTGGACCTCAACAATCCCGACTTCCTCGCACTCGCGGCCGCGTTCGGGGTCCGCGCCGGCCGGGCTGCGGATGCCGTCACGTTACATGCCGCGATCCGCCAGGCGCTCGACCACGCGGGGCCGACCTTGATCGAAGTCCCCGATCGCTGGCGGACCTTCCGCGAGTAGAAACGCCGAGCCTTGTTCTGCCGTGTCTACTGTCAAGCGTTGGGTCGAATCTGGGGTAACACGCCCCGAGTTTTGGATGGGCGTGGCGCACGTTCCTGACGGCTCGACCACGCCCGTCGAAAAAAACGCGGTGGGTGGTGCCCACCCGACACCTGGGTAGGGCCGGCCATTGCCGGCCGGGATTTGGCTGCGCCGCACTACGACGTCGATTCGCCCACCCCCAGGACGCGCCGAACCTCAGCCGGAGACGTCCGTCCTTCCTCGACCGCCCGGCGAGCGCGGTCCCAGCGCGTGACCATGCCTGCCGCGATCGCCGCGCGTTCGATCCGCCCGACGTCCGCGCGGGAGAGGACGGCGTCGCCAACGCCGCTTGCGTCAGGGGTGAGCATCTCGGCGAGCACGATCCGCCCGCGATAGCCGGTCCCGCCGCACGACTCACAGCCGGCGGCGGACCGGGCTTCGTCCACCTTCAGTCCCAACCGCTCCAGGGGGTCCGTGATCGGCCGGGAGCACTCCGGGCAGAGTCTCCGCACGAGGCGCTGGGAAATCACGGCGAGGAGCCCGGAACGGAGCAGATAGGGCTCGATTCCCATGTCGGCCAGACGGCCCAGCACCCCCGCGGCGCTCCCTGCGTGGAACGTCGTCAGGACGAGGTGGCCAGTCAGCGACGCCTGGAACGCGGTCTCGGCCGTGTGCCGGTCCCGGATCTCGCCGACGACGATGACCTCCGGGTCCTGTCGCAACAGCGATCGGAGCCCGGCTTCGAGCGTGAACCCCGCCGTCGGGTTGACCTGAGATTGAGACACCCCGGGCACCGCCGCCTCGATCGGGTCTTCGAGCGTGGCCAGACTCCGCTGGCCCTGACTCGTCGCCACGAGCTCACGCAAGCACGCGTAGATCGTGGTTGTCTTGCCGCTCCCCGCCGGCCCGCTCAGGACCACGGCGCCCGAGGTGGCGCCCAGCCAGCCCCGCAGCGCGTCGCGGATTTCCGGCGGCAGGCCCAGGTCGTCCAACCGCAAGTAGCGCCCGGGCTCCGCGAAGAGCCGGACGACGGCCTTCTCGCCGTGCAGCGTGGGGAAGGTGCTCACCCGCATCTCGACCTCGCCGGGCACGCCCCGGATCCGCCCTTCCTGGGGGACGTCCGACCGGTAGGTCAGCAGGTCGGCGAGCACCTTCAAACGCGCGACCACGTTCGGCGCCACCGACGCGGGCAGCAAAACCGCCGGGTGCAGGACGCCGTCGATCCGCCACCGCGCCTCCAGCCCGTCCGCGGTCGGCTGGATGTGCAAATCACTGGCACCCGCAGCGCGGGCTTCGGCCAGCAGCAGGTCGACAGCCTCGATCGCAAAGCGGGCGCTGCCGGGCGTCAGTGCCGCGAGCCGCTGTCGGAGTGAATCGGCCGGGGTCGTCGTCATCGCGTGCGCGGGACCGGGGTCGCGGCGGCGGGGCGCTGCGGGGTGCCCGGAGCGTAGGAGCGGACGTAATACGACGTACTGCCCCGCCCGAGCATGTATCGCTCGCTCAACGCGCTGTTGACTCCGAGCGGGCTGAGGCCCACACCGAAAAGCGGGTTGACGTAAGGAGCCCCCGAGGTCGTGAGGGTGGGCACGTACGGAAAATTGCCATACCCGTAGCCCATTCCGGAATAGCCCATCCCGGGGTAGCCATAGCTATACCCGTAGCCCGGATAGCTGTAACCGTAGCCGCCGTAGCCATACCCGAAGCCATAACGGGGGTAGGGAGAGCCGAAGACCACGGCCGGGTAACCGTGGCCGAAACCCCCGTAGTAGGCCCCCGCAACGCCGTACCCTCCAGGACCGAACCCGTACATCTGCGCACGAGCGGTCCGGCTCGGAACGCCCGACAAGACCAGGAAAAACGCCAGAAACAGGAGGCAGTGACCGCTTCGCCAGTTCATCGTAACCCCCTCGCAAGATGCAACATACGGCGCCGGCACGCATGGACAGGCGTATCGGAATTGCCGTCTCCACCATATCCGTCATTATATCCCGAGAATCCGCTCGAGGGGCACGAGATCCGCGCATTGAGTTGACTTTACCTATGGTGACACTTATCATTAGCGGCAGACCGGACTGACCAGTCAGTCCGCGCCCCCCCTCTTGAAGAATCGGGTCCGAGTATGGAATCGAAGGTTGACGAGCCTTCGGGGCCGCATGCGTGCGCCCGTCGCGAGGAGATCCTCGACGCCGCAACGCTATTGTTCGCCGAACAGGGCTACGACGCAACGGGTACGCAGGACCTCGCGGAGAAACTCCAGGTCGGGAAGGGGACGCTTTATCGCTACTTTCCGAGCAAGCGCGACCTTTTCCTTGCGGCAGTCGACCGGGTAATGAGGCGGTTGCGCGCGAGCGTCGATGCCGCCATTGAAGGGATCGAAGAGCCGCTCGAACGAATCGAACGCGCCGTCTACACCTACCTCGACTTCTTTGCCTCGCACCCCGAATATGTCGAACTCCTGATCCAGGAGCGGGCGCAATTCAAGGACCGGAAAGCGCCGACCTGGATCACACACCGGAACAACAGCGTCGAGCGATGGCGAACGATCTACGGCGGGCTGATTGCCGCGGGGCGGCTACGGGAAATGCCCGTGGAGCGCATCACCGACGTCCTCAGCGACCTCCTATATGGCACGATGTTTACGAACTACTTTGCCGGCCAGCGCAAGCCCTCGCGGGAACAGGCGCACGACATTCTGGACATCATTTACCACGGTATCCTCAGCGACTCGGAGCGTCTCCAGCACGCGGCGCGAAGGCCCAGCGGCCTCGTGCTCGATCAAGGGGGAAAAGACTGACATGGCGAAGCTCTTGAATCTCTCCATCCTGGGCCTCGCGGCCGTCGCGATCGTGGGATGCAACGACGACAAGCCGGTCGCGAAGAAGGCCGCCCCACCGATCGTGACCGTCGCTCAACCGGTCGAGAAGGAGATCGTCGAGCACGAGGAGTTCACCGGCCGGACCGACGCGGTCCTGACGGTCGACGTCCGCGCCCGCGTCACCGGCTACCTCGAGAAAGTCCTCTTTAACGACGGCGACGAGGTGAAGGAGGGGGATCTCCTCTTTCAAATCGACCCGCGGCAGTACGAGGCGGACCTCGCCCGCAACGAGGCGACAGTCGCGCAGGCCGAGGCACACAACAAACGCCTGGAAGCCGACTACCAGCGCGCGGTGAAGCTCCTCGCCCGCGGCGGCATCGGACGCGAGGAATACGACAAGATCACTGGCGACCACAACGAGGCGGAGGCGGCCGTGGGGATCGCCAAGGCGGCCCGCGACATGGCCAAGCTCAACGCCGAGTGGACCAAGGTCATCGCGCCGATCAGCGGGCGCCTCAGCCGCCGCATGGTCGACCCGGGAAACCTGGTCAAAGCCGACGACACGATCATGACCAATATCGTGTCGCAAGACACGATGTACGTCTATTTCGACATCGACGAGCGCACCCTGCTCCGGCTGCGCCGACTGATCCGCGAGGGGAAGATCAAGTCGCGGCAAGACGCGGAGGTCCCGATCCTCGTGGAGCTGGCCGACGAGGCCGGCTACCCGCATCGCGGGTTGATCAACTTCAGTGACAACAAGATCGACCCGAGCACCGGCACGCTCCGCGTGCGCGGTTCGATCGCGAACCCCAAGCCGCGCGTGCTCTCACCGGGCCTGTTCGTCCGCGTGCAGTTGCCGATCGGGACGCCGCACAGGGCGCTCATGGTCCCCGAACAGGCGCTCGGTACGGACCAGGGGCGCAAGTTCGTCTACGTCGTCAACGACCAGAAGAAGGTCGTTTACCGCCCGGTGAAGGTCGGCGGACTGGAAGAAGGATACCGCGTCGTCGTCGATGGCCTGAAAACCGGCGAGCGCGTCGTTTTGAACGGAATCCAGCGCGTGAAGCCGGGAATTGAGGTCAACCCCAAGCCTCTCGAAAGCGCGAAGCCCGAAGGAGCCACCGTTCCGGTCGCCAAGGGCGCGTCCCCCGCGCCCAGGCCGGCGAGCGGTTGACGTCCGCTCCGCAACCTGCCCCACACTCCCCCCCGGGAACGACCACGATGCCCCCCCTCTGGGAGATCCGGTCTTGATCGCTCGCTTTTTCATCGACCGCCCGATCTTCGCCGCGGTGCTGTCGATCGTCATCACGCTTGCCGGCGGTGTCTCGATCTCCGCGCTCCCGCTGGCCCTCTACCCGCCGGTTTCACCACCTCTCGTGCAGGTGGACTGCAACTACCCGGGAGCGAGCGCGCAGGTCGTCGCCGAATCGGTCGCGACACCAATCGAGCAGCAGGTCAACGGCGTCGAGAACATGCTCTACATGTCCTCGCAGTGCACGAACGACGGGTCGTACAACCTGTCAGTCACGTTCAAGCACGGCGTCGACCTCAATATGGCCCAGGTCCTGGTCCAGAACCGAGTCAGCCTGGCCGTGCCGAACCTGCCCGATGTCATCAAGCAGACCGGCGTCACTACCCGCAAGAAGTCGCCCGACATCCTGATGGCCGTCGCGATCAATTCGCCCGACGGCCGCTACGACCAGCTTTACCTCAGCAATTACGCGCTGCTGCATATGAAAGACGAGCTGGCCCGCCTGCCGGGAGTCAGCGACGTCATGATGCTCGGCCAGCGCGACTACGCCATGCGGATCTGGCTCGACCCCGACAAGCTCGCCGCGCGGAACCTCACGGCGGGCGACGTCACCCAGGCCCTGCGGGAGCAGAACGCCCAGGTCGCGACCGGCCAGATCGGCCAGCAACCCGCGCCTAACGGTCAGGCCATCCAGGTGCCCTTAAGCACGCTCGGACGCCTTGTGGACGTCGAGCAGTTCGAGAACGTCGTCCTTCGGGTCACGCCCGACGCCCGCTACATCCGCATCAAGGATGTCGGCCGCGTCGAGCTTGGCGCCAAGAACCAGGACATGACCTGCGTCGTCAACGGCAAGCAGTCGGTCAGCATGGCGATCTTCCAGCTCCCCGACGCCAATGCACTCGACACGGCCGACCTCGTAAAGGCGAAAATCAACGAGCTCGCCAAGGACTTCCCGGACGGTTTGAGCTGGGAGGTTCGCTACGACACGACGCCGTTCATTCGCGAGTCGATCTTCGAGGTGTTCAAGACGCTACGGGACGCGATCATCCTCGTCGCCGTCGTCGTCCTCCTCTTCCTCCAGAACTGGCGCTCCGCCCTCATCCCGCTCATCGCCGTACCTGTCGCCATCATCGGCACCTTCGCCGTCATGGCCGCGTTCGGTTTCAGCCTCAATAACCTCACGCTCTTCGGACTCGTCCTCGCCATCGGCATCGTCGTCGACGACGCCATCGTCGTCGTCGAGGCCGTCGAGCACCACATCGAGCACGGTATGACGCCGAGGGACGCCACCGTGCGCGCGATGGAGGAGGTCAGCGGACCCGTCATCGCCATCGGACTCGTGCTCTCCGCCGTGTTCATCCCGTGTGCGTTCATCTCGGGGATCGTCGGGCAGTTTTTCCGGCAGTTCGCGCTCACGATCGCGAGCTCGACGATCATCAGCGCGTTCAACTCCCTGACGCTCAGCCCAGCGCTCGCGGCCCTCCTGCTCCGGGCGAAGAGTCGGGATGAGAAATTCGCCGAGCCGTTGCCGCGCATCGCATTCGCGCTCCTTGGCGGATGGGCCGTCTATGCGTTTGCCTGGCCGCGCGTCGCGGAGAGAATTGCGCGTTACATGCCGCTGCCGGCGACCTTTCCACTCGCGCCGGACAGCACGCGACTCGTCGCTCTGGTGCTGCTCGGCGCCGCTGTCGGCTGGATGCTGGGCCGGCCGCTCAATTACCTGTTGGGCAAATTCTTCGCGTTCTTCAACGCGAGCTTTCGGCTCGGGACAAGCGCGTACACGCGCGTCGTCGGTGGTTTGCTGCGGGTCAGCGTGCTGGTCCTCCTGGCCTACGGCGGGCTGCTCTACATGACCTATGACGGCTTCCGAAAAACGCCGACGGGCTTCATTCCCTCCCAGGACATGGGGTACCTCCTGATCAACGTTCAGTTGCCCGACTCCGCCTCGGCCGAGCGAACGGACCGGGTCATGGCCAAGATTGCCAAGATTGCCAAACAGATTCCGGGCGTGAAGCACACGCAGACGATGGGGGGTATGTCGTTCCTCCTGAGCGCGAACGGCTCGAACTTCGGTTCGATGTTCGTGATCCTCGACGACTTCGCCAACCGGCACGCGCCCTCGATGACGGGCGAGGCCATCCAGGCCGAGATGAGGAAGCGCTTCACCGCCGAGGTGCCCGAAGCGGTGCTCACGGTTCTGGGTCCCCCGCCGGTTCGCGGCGTCGGCCGCGCGGGGGGCTGGAAGGTGATGGTCGAAGACCGCGGCGACAACGGCAGCGAAATGATCCAGGGGCAGACCGAGAACCTGATCGATCGGCTCAAGGAGGATCCGCGGCTCACGACCCCGGTCTCCGTATTCCGCGCGAACGTGCCGCAGCTCTTCGTGAAGCTAAACCGAATCGAGAGCATGACGAAGGAGGTCGGACTCAAGGACTTCTTCGACACGCTGCGGATCTACTGCGGCTCGCTGTACGTCAACGATTTCAACCGCTTCGGGCGCACCTGGCAGGTCATCGTGCAGGCCGATGCGCGGTTCCGGAACACGATCGAGAACGTGAAGCGGCTCAAGGTGCGCAACGCCGAGGGGATGATGGTCCCCCTCGGCACGGTGGCCGACGTCGAGGAGCGAAATGGCCCGCTCGTCCTGATGCGCTACAACATGTATCCGGCGGCGTTCATCAACGGCAGCACCGCCCCGGGGGTCAGCTCGGGTACGGCGATCAAGCTGGTCGACCAGAAGGCCAAAGAGAACCTGCTCTCCTCGATGGCGATCGAGTGGACCGAGCTGGCCTTCCTCGAGCTCCAGGCGGGAAACACTGCCATGATCGTCTTCGGCTTCGCCGTCGTGATGGTCTTCCTCGTCCTCGCCGCGCAGTACGAGAGCTGGGGCTTGCCGCTGGCCGTGATTCTCGTCGTCCCCCTCTGCCTCTTGAGCGGGGTCGTCGGCGTTCGGCTGGACAAACAGGACATCAACGTCTTCACGCAGATCGGCTTCGTCGTGCTCGTCGGCCTGGCGAGCAAGAACGCGATCTTGATCGTCGAGTTCGCCAAGCAGCGGCGCGAGGCGGGTGAAACCGGACGCCAGGCCACGCTCGACGCCTGCCGCCTGCGACTGCGGCCGATCGTGATGACGTCGCTGGCGTTCATCCTGGGCGTCATCCCTTTAATCGTCGGCCACGGGGCGGGCTCCGAGATGCGCCACACGCTCGGGATCACCGTGTTCAGCGGGATGCTCGGCGTGACCGTCTTCGGCATCTTCCTGACGCCCGTGTTCTTCTACGTGATTGACTGGCTCGGCGAGACCCAACTCTTCGCGTCGAAGCGCGTGCGTTTCGCCGGCAAGATCGCACTCTACGTGCTGACCTTGGGGATCGTCCCCCTGTTTTACATTTTGCCCGTGACAATCCTGCGCGAGCTGCGGAAGCGGCCCGCCGCGCCCGGAAAGAAACCCGCCCCCGAGCCGGAATTGCCCGAGCCCCACGAACTCGTCGAGCAGAAGTGAGCCCAACCGATGTTCTCCAAGTTCTTCATTGACCGGCCGATCTTCGCGTCGGTGCTCTCCATCGTCGTGACGCTGGCGGGGAGCATCGCCGTCTTGACGCTGCCGATCGCGCAGTACCCGGAGATCACGCCGCCGACGGTGGAGGTCTCCGCCTACTACCCCGGCGCCAATGCCAAGGTCGTGCACGACACCGTCGCCGCGCCGATCGAGCAGCAGGTCAACGGCGTCGAGAACATGCTCTACATGTCCTCGCAGTGCACGAACGACGGCATGTACACGCTCACGATCACGTTCCGCCTCGGCGTCGACCTGAACATGGCCCAGGTCCTGGTGCAGAACCGCGAGAGCCTGGCCGAGCCGATCCTCCCCGACCTGGTCAAGCGCCGGGGGGTCATGGTCAAGAAGAAGTCGCCCAGCACTCTGATGATCGTGAACCTGTTCTCGCCCGACAACAGCCGCGACAACCTGTACTTGAGCAACTACGCGACGATCCAGCTTCGCGACGAGCTCGCTCGCCTTCCCGGCGTGGGCGACATCACCTACATGGGCCAGCGCGACTACAGCATGCGGGTCTGGCTGGACCCCGGCAAGATGGCGTTTCGCAACCTCACGTCGACCGACGTCGTGACCGCCATCGAGCAGCAGAATACGCAGGTCGCCGCCGGCCAGATCGGGCAGCCGCCTGTCCCCACTGGGCAGGTCTTTCAGTACACGATGTCCACGCTCGGCCGACTGGCCGATGCCGAGCAGTTCGCCGACATGGTGCTGAAGACCGACAACGCGGGCCGCGTCGTTCGCCTGCGCGACGTCGCCCGCATCGAGCTCGGCGCTCAGGGCTACGACCAGTCCTGTACGCTCGACACGCGCCCCTCCGTGGCACTCTCGATCTATCAGCGCCCGGGCTCGAACGCGCTCGAGACGGCACGGCTCGTGCGCAAGAAGATGACCGAGCTCCGCGAGCGGTTCCCCGAAGGGCTCGAGTACTCGATCGTGTACGACACCACGCCGTTCATCACCGAGTCCGTGAACGAAGTGTTCAAAACGCTACGGGACGCGATCATCCTCGTCGCCGTCGTCGTCCTCCTCTTCCTCCAGAACTGGCGCTCCGCGCTCATCCCGCTCATTGCCGTCCCCGTCGCCATCATCGGCACCTTCGCCGTCATGGCCGCGTTCGGCTTCAGCCTCAATAACCTCACACTCTTCGGACTCGTCCTCGCCATCGGCATCGTCGTCGACGACGCCATCGTCGTCGTCGAGGCCGTCGAGCACCACATCGAGCACGGTATGGCCCCGAGGGATGCCACCGTGAGAGCCATGGAGGAGGTCAGCGGGCCGGTCATTGCGATCGGACTCGTCCTCTCGGCCGTCTTCATTCCTTGTGCGTTCATCTCGGGCATCATCGGCCAGTTCTTCCGCCAGTTCGCCCTGACGATCGCGACGAGCACGGTCATCAGCACGTTCAACTCCCTAACGCTCAGCCCGGCCCTCGCCGCGCTCTTGCTGCGGCCTCGGACGGGCGGCCACGGCCAGGTCGTCGACCCGCTCCCTCGTCCCGCCTTCGCGTTGGCTGGTGGCTGGCTCGGCTATTCGTATCTGCTCGCTCGCCTGGCCGCACCGCTCGCGACGTCCGCATACGGCTGGCTCGCGGCCCCCGCTCTCGCCGTGCTGGCGGGCGCACTGGTCGGATGGGTGATCGCCCCGCTCTTGAACCGCCTGCTGGGCGGCATCTTCTACCTGTTTAACCAGGGGTTCCTGCGTGCCACGAGCGTCTACACGCGCACCGTGGGCATGCTCCTGCGCGTGAGCCTGTTGGTGCTGCTGCTGTATGGCGGGCTCCTCTACCTGACCTATAGGGGGTTCACCGAGGCTCCGTCGGGCTTCATTCCCTCGCAGGACAAGGGCTACTTGCTCGTCAACGTCCAGCTTCCCGACTCGACGTCGGTCGAACGCACCCAGAAGGTGATGCGCCAGATCGAGGAGCTTGCGCGTAAAATTCCGGGGGTCGGGCATACCGTGGCAATCGCGGGCCAGTCACTTTTGCTTAACGCGAATGCGCCGAACTTCGGCTCGATGTACGTGATGCTCGACGAGTTCCATAAGCGAACGAAGCCCAGCCTCTCGGGCGAGGCCATCGCCGAGCGGCTGAAGAACGACCTGGAGACCGAAGTCCAGGACGGCCTAATCGGCGTATTCGGGGCACCGCCGGTGGAAGGCCTCGGGACGGCGGGCGGGTTCAAGCTCGTGGTCGAAGACCGCGGCGACCTCGGCGCGGATGAGTTGGAAAACGTGGCCAACACGATCGTGGTCGACGGCAACGAGAATCCCAAGCTGAAGGGCCTCTTCACCAGCTTCCGTGCCAATACCCCTTGGCTCAACTTGAACATTGACCGCATCAAGGTCAAGTCGATGGGCGTGTCGATGGGCGAGGTCTTCAACACGCTGCAGGTCTACCTCGGCTCGCTCTATGTGAACGACTTCAACAAGTTCGGCCGCACCTGGCAGGTCAACGTGCAGGGGGAGGCCAACTTCCGCAAGCAGATCGAGGACTTGAAGCAGCTCAAGATCCGCAACGAGGCCGGGGGCATGGTCCCGTTCGGCGCCATGGCGGAGATCACCGACATGACCGGTCCGATCATGGTCACCCGCTACAACATGTACCCGAGCGCCGTGATTAACGGCCTCCCCGCGCCGGGGGTCAGCTCGGGCCAGGCCATCGGCATCATGGACGAAATCGCGGCCAAGGACCTGAACCCGGCGATGCGATCGTCCTGGACGGAGCTCGCCCTCTTGCAACTCCAGACCGGCAATACGGCCATGCTCGTGTTCGCGCTGGCGGTCGTCCTGGTGTTCCTTGTGCTCGCCGCTCAGTACGAGAGCTGGTCGCTTCCCCTCGCGGTGATCCTGGTCGTGCCGATGTGCCTGCTCTGCTCAATCGCGGGCGTGCTGGCGGCGAAGCTGGACATCAACATCTTCACGCAGGTCGGCTTCGTGGTGCTCGTGGGCCTGGCTTGCAAGAACGCCATCCTCATCGTCGAATTCGCAAAGGCCCGTCGCGAGGCGGGCGTCCCGCGCGGCCAGGCCACGCTGGAGGCGTGCGAGCTGCGCTTGCGACCGATCATGATGACCTCGTTCGCGTTCATCCTCGGCGTGGTGCCGCTCGTGCTGTCCGAAGGCGCCGGCTCCGAGATGAGGCGCACCCTCGGCACGGCCGTCTTCGCCGGGATGCTGGGCGTTACCCTGTTCGGTATCTTCCTCACGCCGGTCTTCTATTACGTGATCCAGTGGTTCAGTGACCGCCGGGGCGATGAGCCCGTTGAAGGCGAACCCACCACAGAGCGGCCGCACGAAGCCAACGGCCACGCCAACGGCAACGGCCACAGGCCCGGCGACGAGGACCTCCACAAACCGGGCTCGGTCTTCGTTCCGTTCTGACGTTGACGGCCGGCCGGTCCCGCCGCTCCGAAATTCACGCGCCCCTGTCAGGTAGGTCCGCCCGAGATCGTGACATCGGAGTTTGGCCTCACGCTGCAAAGATTGTGATTTCCTAGGGTTCGTGCAGCCGCGCCGACGGGGCTGAGGCTCGCCCTGCGCGCGGCCGTCACGTCGCCGCCGCCATCTGTAGCCGGTGCCTGTGCGCCGAGCAGCCTGGTCTCATCCGCTCCAGAAAGCGGCAATTTTTCGACACTCCTCGCTGGTCTCCATCGCTTCTCCCCCGAGCGCGAAGCCGTAAATCTGGGTGCCAAGCCCACGTCTTCGTGGGCATACGCCGCGGGCGGGGCTCTCGACTGGGCGCGTGCCCACGAAGACATGGGCTTAGCACCCAACATCGTTCCCGCTTAGCCTTCGGACCCGAGATCGTCAGGCGCGGTGGAGATCCATGAGCCTTGTCCATTTTTCTTGAAGGCGCCGACAGTTTCGCGCCCCCCCCGTCGCTCCGATCGCTACCGCCTGGAGCACCCCGGTTGCCGGGTGAGAACCGCGCCTCACTGAAGATCGAAACCTTTCCAAGGAACACGCCGAGTCTGACGCCAAGTATTTCGCCTTATCGACCAACAACAATACATACCACAATATATTCATAATTAATACTATTATTTATAATCAACTCCAATCGAATACTCTGCCAGTTCCGTCTCGGCTGAGGGTTTCCTTGGGAAGCGATGCTCCCTCTCATGGCAGGCCGTTCTTCCTCTCATGAATGCATCGGCGGGATGCGTCTAGGCACGGCATGCCTGGCGCTCGCCGAGAACCGCATGGCATCCGGAAGACCTCGGCTGGGAAGGCATCGGTCAATGCTGAGCAGGGCCCCCCTTTCGGAGTGCCCCTGTGGGGAAGATGAGCCGCGTTGTTGATCTCCGAATGTTATCCGGCCAATGTGTTCATCCATGATCTTGTGCCGTTTAATTGCACGGAGAATGAGCAGCGTTGCACGAGTTTCTCACGGCAGCAGGGGTCCCGCCTCAGGAACGGTTGGTACGCATGATGAACGAGTGCCGTTTCCTCCAACAAGTTTTCGTGCCCCAAGTCTTTTAGCAATAACAGCCTGAGTCGAAAATGAGAAGGCGTTCAGAGCGACGACTGGAACGATAAAGAGCGACGGCATCGTTTTCGCACTTACCTCCGCGAATTGTTGTGACACTCGCGACGCCGCGCCAAGCCAGTGGACGCGGAAACGGCGTCCGTTCTTTGAGTTTTCAGTCGACAGGAGCAATCTGTCCAGCAGGATGCCACGGCACGACGTCCGGCGAATGTGCCCTTTTTCGCCTCCGTGGACACTGCTTCATCAGAAAGCACGCCGTCTGCTAGGTCACGGGTCACGTTCCGAACTTCCGCATCATTCACACAATCACAAGCGACTTGCTTGCCGAAGACGTTGGTAAAAACCCAGCCCTGCGGTTCGCAGTCACGCGCCCGAGACCGCTCCCGCAATTGCGGCTTCCGGTTTCGGACCGACTTGCATGCGTCCGCACTCGTCGATTTCACGTTGGTTCGAGTCCCCCCCAGCCGTAACAAGGGAGTCGCTATGCGTTTGCGCCGCGGTTTTACATTGATCGAACTTCTCGTAGTCATCGCAATCATCGCGGTCCTGATCGCGCTGCTATTGCCTGCCGTGCAGGCAGCGCGCGAGGCCGCCCGGCGTGTGCAGTGCACGAACAACCTGAAGCAAATCGGTCTGGCGATGCACAACTACGTCAGCGCCACCGGATCGCTCCCGCCGGCCAAGATCTGGGCGGGAAGCTGCTCTTATCCGAACCCAGGCGGCCAGGTGCTGAACACGACCGCGTTCACGATGATTCTCGGCTACATTGAAGGTTCAACGCTTTTCAACAGCTACAACTTCAGCCAGGCGTCAAACAACGCGGCCTGGACGGGGGGCAACACGACCGTCGTGGGCTCGGGGTACAGCAACACGACGGTCGTCGGGACCATGATCGCGAGCTTTTGGTGCCCCTCCGATGTTCCGCCCGACGCGGTCAATGACACGAACACCGCGTCGAGCTGGCCTTACTGGCGCGTCAACTCGAGGCGGAGCAACTACCTGCTCAACTGCGCTTATTACACCGACTACTATTGCCCCGGAAGCGGCAGCTCGACATTCGCACCGAACACCGCTTGGCGCGCTCCGTTCATGAACGACCTCAGCACGTCGCTTGCCGATATCCGCGACGGTACGAGCAACACCATGATGGCCGGCGAGTCGACCAACGGGATCTCGCACTACGACCAAGGCGGCACGGGCTCGCCGCCCCGCTACGGGCCGTACTGGGGCTCCGGGACCCACACCGCGGTCCACGGACGCATCGATCCCCCCAGTTCATCGTCGGCGATCTCCTTCCTGCCGAATGCGGGCTCGGGCTATCTCTACCCGAATTCGTCCCAGTTTGGCCTCAAGGCTCCCTACGCCTGGGTCTTCAGCAGCCACCACCCGGGCGGCGTCAATATGGTAATGGCGGACGGTAGCGTTCGGTTCATCAAGAACTCGATCAGCGTGTATACGTGGTGGTCCTTGGCGACGATGGCCGGGGGCGAAGTGGTCAGTTCGGATTCTTTCTAGTCCGTGGAAGCCCTGCCCCGAGAGCGCCTCAAGGTCGCTGCTCGGGGCGGGCGACTGGTCTCGAGACCAGCCTCGTGCATGTTGCATCAAAACGTCTCACTGATTAATAGAGCGATCGATGAGAACCCAGCTCGTGACATGGATTCGATGGGCCGTTCCCCTTGCGTTGCTTGGTATGATTGGCTGTGGCGGGGACCCGGATGGGACGGCCTCGCTCGTCCCCGTCAAGGGGACGGTCACGCTCAACGGGCAGCCGTTGGCCGGTGCCAAGGTCTCCTTCATTCCCGACCCGGGCAACAAGACGGGGACTGCCGGCGGTGACACGACCGGCCCTGAGGGAAGCTACATGGCCCGCTATCGCAATCGCTTCGGACTGGCCCCGGGGAAATACAAAGTCACCGTCGTTCCAGAAGCTTCGTCGGATCCGTCACCGAACGTTTCCGAAGCGTTCAAGGACGACCCGTTCATGGCCGGCGAAGGGACGAGGGTTGCTCAGGCGGGCAAGCGAGGCGTCAAGAAACCCGAGGTCAAGGGGGAGTTCGACGCCGAAGTGGCTGCGCCGAAATCGACCCTGGACTTCGACGTCAATGCGGCCGGTTCGCCCGTGAGTTCGGGCGGAAAAGCGCCGGCGAAGTAATGGCAGGACCGTTCTTCCTCGATGGGCGTCGCCCCGCGCCGGGATTGATCGTGACCGCCGGCTGTTCTCCGGGTGGCGAATTGCCGATACCTTTCCCTTCGTTGGCCCCTTTGGCGCTCTCCGAGTCCGACGCTATGAGCTCGTTTCCTCTCCGACCCGTCCGAAGGATCTGGCAAGCCGCCACGCTCTTGAGCACGCTGGCCATTCTTGGTTGTGCGACAGGCACTCCCGACGAGCTCCCACCTGACTTCGGCAAGCTCGTGCCGGTCAAAGGGACCGTGAAGATCAAAGGCAAGCCACTCCGCGGTGTCGTCGTCACTTTCCTGCCGCCGAAATGGTCGGCCAGCAATGGCGAAACCGACGCCGACGGCTCCTATACGCTCGAAACCGCAAGAAAGCCCGGCGCCCTTCCCGGCGAGTACAAGGTGGCGATCAGCTACCTCGTCTCGGCAGATGGCCAACCTCAAGGTCTTGCGCCCCGGAGTTCGATGAGCCCGAGTTTGGGCATGTCCACGGCGCAGGAAAAGCTTCCGGCCGAATTCTCGGACCTCGGCCGTACGACCCTCAAGGCCACCGTCCCCAGCGGCGGCGGAACATTCGACTTCGATCTTCCGATCGATCTTGACACGAAGTGAGACCGGGAAAAGGGAAGGACAAAGAAAGGGCCGAAGAGAACCATCTGCCCGATCTCCGCGACAACTCGCAGTTTTCGCTCCGACCGCGGTGTCGGAACGGTAGTTGGTGCCATGCCCACATCGAGACGCGGACTTCCACCCGCCTTTTGCAATCGTCCCATGGCCAAACTGCCGCGGCTTGACCGTGCGGCAGCACGCTCATTATTGTACGAGCGATCGTGATCGACACGGTCCCGTGAAGCCGCCTCGCCGAGGATCCCTGCGATGAGCCGCGAAGCGACGTTACAGCGAATCCTCGATGGTGGCATCGTTGCCGTCGTGCGGGCGGAATCGGGTGAGTCGCTCGTCAAGGTCGTCCAGGCCTTGGCTGAGGGGGGAGTCACGGCGGCAGAGATCACGTTCACCGTTCCAGATGCCCTGGAAGTGATCCAGCAAGCCCGACGCGAGCTGGGCGACCGCGTTGTACTCGGCGCGGGAACCGTGCTCGACCCCGAGACCGCCCGCGCAGCGCTCCTGGCGGGGGCCGAATACATCGTCGCCCCATCGTTGAACGTTGACGTGATCCGCCTCTGCCGGCGCTACTCGAGGGTCGTGATGCCGGGGGCATTCACGCCGACTGAGGTCGTCACCGCGTGGGAAGCCGGTGCGGACGTCGTGAAGGTGTTTCCGGCCGAGATCGGCGGTCCGCCCTACCTCAAAGCGCTCAAAGGGCCGCTTCCCCAGGTCCGCCTGATGCCGACCGGCGGCGTCGATCTGAACACGGCCGAGAGCTTCCTCAAGGCCGGGGCCTGCTGCCTCGGCGTCGGCGGCTCGCTCGTCGAGCCGAAGGCCGTCGCCACAGGCGACTTCGCCCGCCTTCGCGAGCTCGCCGCACAATATGTCGCGATCGTCAGGAAATTCCGAGGCCTCGCGTGACTTCCCCACTTCACGGGGCCGGATTTGTTGAATTCGTCGCCGCCGGAACCTGACAAGTCTCCCGCGGAGCGTGCGGCGGTCGCTGTCGCCCTCGCGTTCGCGTTCTTGACGGTCATTCCAACCTGGCCGCTGAGTCGCAAGATCTCTGATCAGGATGTCGAGGCCTCGCGCTTTGCGTTCCCGCTGGTCGGGGTCGTGCTTGGGCTGGTCTTGGCGATCCTGAGCGGGTTGTTCGAGCGTAGCGGGATCGCGCCTCCGGTCGCCGCGTTCCTGCTCGTCGCCGCAACGGCCGCCGTCACCGGTGGTCTACACCTGGACGGCCTGGCCGACACGGCCGACGGACTCTTTCTCTGGGGCGAGTCCTCCCGCCGGCTAACGGTGATGCGTGACCCGCATGTCGGCAGTTACGGCGTGACAGCGGTCGTTCTCTGCGTACTGGGAAAGTTCGTAGCGCTCGCGTCGTTGCCTGGAAGCGTTCGGGGACTTGGCCTCTTCACGGCCCTCACCGTCAGCCGCTCGCTCATTCTCGTCTCCGCCGGTCGCGCTTCCTACGCACGGGCCGAGGGAACGGGACGCCTCCTCATCAATGCAACCACGCCCTCGGAGGCGCTCGCCGCCGCCGCCCTGGCCCTGCTCGTGGCCAGTCTGACCAATCATGTCGCCGGTCTTTTCGCCACCTTGGTCGCGCTGGGAATCACTCTAGGAACCACCGAACTCGCGAAACGCCGGCTCGGTGGCGTGACAGGAGATATTTTGGGGGCATTGACGGAATTAAGCGAAATGAGCTATTTGGTCTCTTTGAGCTGTTTTTTCTAGCGCTATTGCTCGTGACGGCGATGCAGCGACCTCCCAGCCGCTACGATCGGCACGTAGCGTCAATTCGCTTCAAGCCCAACGTGCGGAAGGGTCGATAACCACGGCATGAGCCTCCCGGTGCGCGGAGCGCGGGGGGCTGTGCTCGGGTGGTGAAGTCGGCGAGGGGAGAGGCCCGTTCGATGGGCGAGACCATCCTGATCTTGGGGGGAGCCCGCTCGGGGAAGAGCCGGATGGCGGCCAAGCTGGCGCAGGGGCTCCCACCCGTGACGTATGTCGCGACGGCGACAGTCGATCAGGCTGACCCGGAGATGGTCACCCGCATCGCTCGGCACCAGACGGATCGCCCTGCCGAGTGGACGACGCTCGAGGTGCCTCGTGAGCTCGAGGGAACACTGTCGTCCCTCGCACAACGGGAAGGAAGTCTCGTCATCGATTGTGCGACGCTTTGGCTGACGAACCTAATCCTGGGCCTCGGTGGCGGTCAAGAGCTCGACAATGAGGCGGTGCTGGAAAAGGTGCGCCGCGCGGCGAGTGCGTTGCGCGGGCCGGGACGCGTGATCTGGGTCTCGAATGAAGTCGGCTCGGGAATCGTGCCGATGGGCGTGCTGACGAGGCGGTTCGTTGACCTTCAGGGACTTGTCAACCAAGAACTCGCCGAGCATTGCGACCAGGTCTATCTCTGTGTGGCGGGGATTCCCCTGCGTATCAAGGGTAGCGGCTAGCGTCATTTCTGCCTTGCGGCTCGCGTGCGGAGCGCTCGGAGCCAGGAAGGGACCATAAGGAGTACGCGCGTGACGCGGAGGGGCGTGCGGGAACTACTGACGACGCTGGGGCTGGCCGCTTGGCTGGCTCTCGGACTCGTCGCGCCCGCGGCGTCAGCGCCTGGAACGCAGGGGACTCGCTCCGCGATCATCTATCACAAGAGCCGGGGATTCCGCATCCCGGTCAACATCTTGCCCGCCGACCGGAACCGTATCCAGCAGTTGCAGCTCGCGGTTTCCGAAGATCGCGGAGAAACCTGGAAGCACTACGGCGATACGAAGCCGGACCGGCCGAGCTTCACGTTCCGGTCGACGCGAGACGGCGAGTTCTGGTTCGCCGTACGTATGCTCGACACGGCGGGCCGGCTGACGCCGAGCGAGGACGAGGAGGTTCAGCCGAGCCTCAAGGTCATCGTCGATACGGAGCGTCCGAGCGTCCAGGTCGAACCGGACATGCGACGCGGGAGCCAGGCCGGCGTGCGCTGGGAGGTCAACGATAAAAACCTCGACCTAGGCACGCTCGCGCTCGAGTATCAAGCCCAGGGGGCACCCGAGTGGCGGCAGGCGCGCATCCGCCGCCCCGCGCTGATCGGGAGAGAAAGCTGGGATGCGGGGACCGCCGAGCCCCTCCGTGTCCGGGTCTCGGTCGAGGACAAGGCGGGAAACGTGGGTGAGTCGATCATCACCCTGCCGGAAGGCACACCGAATAACCCAGCGCTTGCTGAACGCGAAACGCCGGCGTTCGCAACGCCGCCGGTCTCGCAGATCACGCCCGGCGCCGACTTCCCGCCGGTCGAGGAACCCGCTCCCCGGGGACAAGGCCGGCCCGCCCGCGTTCAAGCGCAGCCTGCGCCCTCCGGGACTGGTGAGCCCTTCCCCCCAGGGGGAGACGCCTTCGGTGGGCCGAGCTCCCCAGGATCGGCGAGCACTGGCGGCGCCGCCCGAAACGCCGCGGCCGGCTCCAGCCGCA
>JARLIH010000033.1 GCA_031291845.1 Isosphaeraceae bacterium
CCGCCGCCAGCCGCATCGGCGAGGTGGTGAGCGTGCAGGTCATTCCCCGCCCCCACGAGGACCTGAGCGGCGTCCTGACCTTCGTCAAGCCGGCCGTTACCGCCAAGGCCCCTAAGAGCGATGGAGCGTGACCCATGGCGACGACCACCCAACGACCGGGCTCCCGCGTGTCGAGCAACGGCAGCATCAACGGTGACGCCCTCGGTCTGATCGAGACCAAGGGCCTCGTGGGCGTGATCGAGGCGACCGACGCGATGCTCAAGGCCGCGAACGTCAGCCTCGTCGGCCGCGTCGGCATCGGCGCAGCGTACATCACGACCCTGGTGCGGGGCGACGTCGGGAGCGTCCGCGCTGCCGTCGAGGCGGGCGCCGAGGCGGCGAGTCGCGTCGGCGAGCTCGTCAGCGCCCACGTCATCCCCCGGCCGGACGAGGCCGTCCTGAAGACGTTCATTGGCTGAGAATCCCGTAGGGTGCATGAAATGCACCGATTCGATTGGTGCATTCCATGCACCCTACATTAGGAAGGCACACACATGAACGGTAACGCACTGGGCCTGATCGAGACCCGGGGCCTGGTCTGTTTGATCAACGCCGTGGACGCGATGCTCAAGGCGGCGAGCGTCGAGCTGGCCACTCCGATCATCAAGCTCGACGGCGGCATCGTCAGCGTCATGGTTCGGGGTGATGTCAGCAGCGTCCGGGCCGCCGTCGAGGCGGGCGCCGACGCCGCCGGACGGAGCGGCGAACTGATGGCCGCGCATGTCATCCCACGCCCCGGCACCGCGGTTGCCCTGGCCTTCGGCGCAGGGGGGGCCGGGCGCTGAGCCGCCCGCGACGGCCATGAAGATCCTCGTCGCCAACCTCGGCAGCACCAGCTTCAAGTACCGCCTCTACGACCTCGGCGACCCCGCCGAGCCGCTCCTCGCGCGCGGCGGCATCGAGCGCATCGGGTCGGCCAGCGCAAAGGTCGTCTTCAAGTCGCCGCGGGGCGAGGCCGAGATGATCGAGCCCGTCCCCGACCACGGCGAGGCCGTCCGCCTCTGCCTCGACCAACTCACCGACGCGAAGCTCGGCGTCCTGCAATCCGCGGAAGAAGTCGCGGCGATCGGCTTCAAGGCCGTCCACGCCCGGAACCTGACGGGCGTCCACGAAGTCGACGACGACGTGCTGGAGGCAATGGAGGCCTACAACGACGTCGCCCCCGCCCACAACCCGCCTTATGTTCGCGCCATGCGCATGCTGGCCGAGCGCTTCCCGCGCTTGCCGCTCGTGGCCGCCTTCGAGACGGGCTTCCACCGCGACATGCCCGAGGCCAACCAGCGCTACGCCATCCCCGAGGCCTGGGCGCAACTGGGCATCCGCCGCTGGGGCTTCCATGGCGCGAGCCACCGCTACATCGCCGGCCGCACGGCCCAACTGCTCGGCCGCGACGACCTGAAAGTGATCTCCTGCCACCTCGGCGGCAGTTCGTCGCTCTGCGCGATCAAGAACGGCAAGTCGGTGGCCTGTAGCCTTGGCATGAGCCCCCAGTCCGGCCTCCCCCACAACAACCGCGTGGGCGACTTCGACGTCTTCGCGCTCCCGGCACTCCTCCAGGAAACCGGCCTGAGCCTGACGGAGATCCTCGAGACCCTGGCCAAAAAGTCGGGCCTCGAAGGCGTGAGCGGCGCAGGGTGCGACCTCCGCGATATCGAGGCCGCGGCCGCCGGCGGCAACGCCCAGGCCGAGCTGGCACTCGAGGTCTTCATCACCTCCACCCGCCATTACCTCGGCGCCTACCTGGTCGAGCTCGGCGGCGCCGACGCCATCGCCTTCACGGGCGGCATCGGCGAGAACTCCGTCCGCATCCGCTCGGGCGTCTGCCGCGACCTCGACTGGTTCGGCATCGCCCTCGACCCCGCCATGAATGCCGCCGGCCCGGCCGAGCGCAAGGTCTCGACGCCCGAGTCGCGCGTCGAAGTCTGGACCGTCCCCACGAACGAGGAGATCGTCGTCGCCCGCCAGGCGCGCGACCTCCTCAGCTCACGGCTATGAAACGAAAGACTCATTCACCACAAAAGCACAAAGAAGACAGAATTCGAGAAATCTCCTCACTTTTTACCTTTGTGCCTTTGTGGTGAATTCTCTTTTTGAGGCCCGCCCATGTTCGTCGCCCGCGTGACCGGCAGTGTGGTCGCCACCCAGAAGGTGGCATCGATGACCGGCCACAAGCTGCTCACCGTGGAGCCCTACCGCGTGGACGAGAAGGACCGCGACCGGCTCGTGCCGACCGGACGTACGTTCGTGGTCGTCGATACCCTGGGCGCGGGGATCGACGAGATGGTCCTGATCTGCCAGGGATCGAGCGCCCGGCTCACGCCCGAGACCGAGAAGCTCCCCATCGACGCGGTGATCATCGGGCTCGTCGACACGGTGGACATCGGCGGCAAGACCATCTTTTCCAACCGCGGCGCGGCCGAGTAACGAGACACACGACCCAACCCCAGCCTTTTGACCACGGTATCCGCCATGCAAATGACTGAAGACCTGATCCGCAGCGTGGTCCAGCAGGTGCTCTCTCAGATGGGCACCGCGCCCGCGCCCAGCAATGGCAAGGTGGCGGGGCGGGACGGCGTCTACCCGACGGCCGACGCCGCCGTGAACGCGGCCGAGGCCGCCTTCCAGGTGTTCCGCACGCGGCCGCTCGAGGACCGCAAGAAGGCGATCGACAACATCCGCCGGATTTGCTCCGATCAGGCCGAAGAGCTGGGCCGGGCCGAGCTCGAGGAGACGAAGATCGGCCGGCTCGACCACAAGATCGCCAAGCTCCGCGACGCCATCCCGCGCGTGCCCGGCGTCGAGTACCTCCGTACGGACAACTGGGCGGGCGACAACGGCCTGACGCTCACGGACTACACCCCGTTCGGCGTCGTCGGCGCGATCACACCGGTGACGCACAGCCTGCCGACCCTCGCGGGCAACGCCATCAACATGCTCGCCGCGGGGAACACCGTCGTCTTCAACGCCCATCCCTCGGGCGCGAAGATCGCCGCCGAAGGGGTGCGCCGATTCAATCGGGCGATCCGCGACGCGATCGGCATCGACGACCTGCTCACGATCATCGACCCGCCGACCTTGGAGTCGGCCGCCGCCCTGTTCGACCACAAGGGCGTGCGGTTGCTCGTGGTGACGGGCGGCCCCCAGGTCGCCCGCGCGGCGCTCGCCAGCAAGCGCCGGGCGATCGTCGCGGGGCCGGGCAACCCGCCGGTCGTTGTCGACGCCACAGCCTGTCTCGACAACGCCGCGCAGTCGATCGTGGACGGTGCCGCGTTCGACAACAACCTGCTCTGCATCGGCGAGAAGCAGGTCTTCGCCGTGGCCGACATCTTCGACAAGCTGATGGAAACCGTGGGCCGGCACGGCGGGTTCCGGCTCAACTCGGGCCAGATCGACGCGCTGACGAAAGCCGCGTTCGTGACCGGCCAGGACGGACTCCCGCACGTCAATAAAGACCTTGTCGGCAAGGATCCGGCCGTGCTCGCCCAGTACGCCGGCGTGACCGTGCCCAACGGGACGCAGATCCTGTATGGAGAGACCGGCTTCGAGCACCCGTTCGTGGACCAGGAACAGATGATGCCGTTCATCCCGTTCGTGCGCGTCTCGAACGTCGACCGCGCGATCGCGCTGGCGAAGGAGAGCGAGCACGGCTTCGGCCACACGGCGATCCTCCACTCGCGGGACACGTCGGTGATGACCAAGATGGGCAAGGTCATGGACTGCACGGTGTTCGTTATCAACGGGCCATGCACCGCCGGCCTGGGCCTGGGTGGCGAGGGCGTCCTCTCGTTCTCGATCGCCGGGCCGACCGGCGAGGGCGTGACGACGCCACTCACCTTCTGCCGCCAGCGACGGACGTCCATCGTGGGCGGGATGCGATTCGTTTGAACCATATAGAGATGAAAAAGAATTTCACCGCAGAACACACAGAGGACGCGGAGAGAAAGACCGAGTGAAGAAGAAGGGCGAAGAATCCTGAAATGGTCTATCAACAGAATCATCTTTTTTCTTGCTCGGTCTTCCTCTCCGCGTCCTCGGCGTGCTCTGCGGCGAAACCGCTTCCTCTGGGGATTTCTTGAACCATGCAGCTTGGCCGCGTCCTCGGCACTGCGACCGCGACCGTCAAGCACCCGACCTTCGAGGGGGAGCGCTTGCTGGTCGTGCAGCTCGAGTCGACGGCGGGTAAGCCGGACGGCGAGCCTGTGCTGGTGTTCGACCGGCTCGGGGCAGGGCGGGGCGACGTGGTGCTGGTGACGAACGACGGCCTGGCGCTTCAGGAGCAGATCGGGCGGACCACGCCCGGGCGCTGGAGCGTGATGGGCCTTCCCGACCGGAGGTAACGGTTCTCGATGCAGGTTGCCGACTCGAATCACCGGACCGGACGCGACGCGGAAATCGCGCGGGTGCACGACGCGATCCGGTGGGTCCTCGGCGCGGCACGAGTGGACCAAACGGCAACCTTGGAAATCTTCCCGGAGCGCCTCCTCGCACTCCGGCACGCCGAGCGCCTCGCGCCGCATGTTCATGAGTTGCGGCTCGCGCCGGGCACGGTGGTGACCCCCTTGGCCCGGGGCGAGTTGAGGCGCCGAGGGGTTGCCGTCCGCTGGGTTTCCCGTAGCGAGGTTGAGGCGGTTCACAGTCGGGGAGAGTGGGGTTTCGCGATCGAAGGGGAGGGGGGCGTGCTGACCGCATTGCGGCGAACCTGGCTGGACGACCGTGAGCCCTGGTGCGAGCTGGCTGCGCTCACGAGCGCAGCGCGCTGGGTGGCCGAGTCGACGGAGCGCGGGGCCATCGTCGTAACCGACGAGGCGGCCGTCGCCGTTTGGCGCGCGAACCAGCTTGCGGGCGTTCGCGCGGCCACCGCCGAGTCGAGCTCCGGCGTCGCGCGGGCCGTGCGAGGGCTGGGATTGAACGTGCTCGCCATCGAGCCCACCGGCAAGCCGCTTCCGCTGGTGCGGCAACTCGCCGCGACGTTCCGCTCCGCCGGTGCGCCCCGAATCCCCGCACAGCTTTTTGAGGAGGCTGCGCCATGCGTATCGCGGAAGTGATCGGGCGCGTCACGCTGTCGCGGGTTCATCCCAGCCTCAAAGGAGGCCGGTACGTCATCGCCCTGCCGATGCCCGCCGAGGCCCTGCTCGAAGGCTCACCAAAGCGCGGCGAGGAAGTCATCGCCTACGACAACCTGGGCGCCAGCCCCGGCGCCCTCATCGGCCTGAGCGAGGGACGCGAGGCCGCCAACCCGTTCGGCAAGACCAAGACACCGGTAGACGCCTACTGCGCCTGCCTGATCGACCGAATCCATCTGTAATTCCGTAGAGTACATGCAATACACCGTTTTTCTTAGAACACAGGAGTGCGTCCTCACATGGCCGGCAACAGTTCCGTCATGAGCGAGTGGAAGCTTCGCGAGGAGATGTGCGAGGTCGGCCGGCGCGTCTACGCCAAGGGTTTCGCCGCGGCCAACGACGGCAACATCAGCTACCGCCTGAGCGAAGATCGCGTCCTCTGCACGCCGACGCGCGTCTCCAAGGGCTTCATGAAGCCCGACGACCTCTGCATCGTCGACATGGACGGCAAGCAAGTCTCCGGCAAGCGCAACCGCTCGAGCGAGATCCTGCTGCACCTGACGATCATGAAGCACCGCCCCGACGTGAAGTCGTGCGTCCACTGCCATCCGCCGCATGCCACGGCCTTCGCCGTCACCCACGAGCCGATCCCCAAGTGCACGATGCCGGAGTTCGAGGTCTTCCTCGGCGAGGTGGCGATCACCCCGTACGAGACCCCCGGCGGCCAGGCGTTCGCCGACACGGTCATCCCCTACGTCAAGGACACCGACACGATCATCCTGGCCAACCACGGCACCATCACCGCCGGCACGGACCTGATGGACGCCTACTTCAAGACCGAAATCATCGACGCCTACTGCCGGATCCTGATCCTCGCCAAACAGATCGGCAACGTGAATTACTACAGCGACTCGAAGGCCGCCGAGCTCATCAAGCTCAAACCGAAACTCGGCATCCGCGACGTGCGCCTGGAGAAGGGGCTGGAGAACTGCGACCTCTGCGGCAACAGCCTGTTCCGCGAGGGCTACTCCGAGTTCAAGCCCGAGTCCCGGGCCTTCATCCCGGCCAAGTACCAGCAGGAGGTCGAAGAGGCCTGCGCCTGCCCGACAAACGGCCAGCCGAAGGGCGACATCGACTCGCTGGTCAAGACGATCACGGACCAGGTCATGGCCGCGATGAACGGCAAGAACTAAAGGCGATTATCCACAGATAGGCACAGATTAATACGGATAGGAGTCTCTTAAGGCTCGGCGTCCTTTAAAAATCTATCTAGTTTTATCTGTGTTAATCTGTGGACGAATCTCTTCGGAGCTTTCCATGAACGTGAGCATCATCGGCGGTGGCGGCCTGGTCGGTTCGTGCGCGGCGTTCGCCCTCCAGGCGGCGGGACTCGTCAGCGGAATTGACTTGATTGACCTGAACGCCGACCTGTGCAAGGGCCAGGCGCTCGATTTGCTGCACGGCGCGTCGTTGATCGCCGACCAGCGGATCCGCGCGACGGGCTACGACGCGATCCCGCAGAGCGACCTCGTCTGCATCACCGCCGGCCTGCGCAGGAAGCCGGACGAGAGTCGGCTCGACCTGATCAACCGCAACGTCGAGCTCTTCCTCAGCATCCTGGGCCAGGTCAAGTCGGCCGGGCTGAAGAAGGACGCGATCGTGCTCGTCGTGTCGAACCCGGTCGACGTCCTGACCTACCTGGCGGTCAAGCAGACCGGCCTCCCCGCAACCCAGGTCATCGGCCTCGGCACGCAGCTCGACTCGGCCCGGTTCCGCAGCCTGATCGCCGAGGCCCTCAAGCTCCCCGCCACGCAGGTGACGGCGACGATCCTGGGCGAGCACGGCGACAGCATGGTCCCCATCTGGTC
>JARLIH010000332.1 GCA_031291845.1 Isosphaeraceae bacterium
AATTCATTAAAACCCCTTCTTGTTGGCTGGCCGCGGTCAAAAAATCGTGGGGCCAAACCCCCCCAGGCCAACCCCCCCCCAACCCCCCCGGAAGGCCCCCCCCCCCCCCCCCCACACCACCCCCCCCCCCCCCCCCCGCTTCGGGTTAGTGTAGATACGCGACTGGCAGCGAATTTACGAAACCGGCATCGAGTCGTGTCGCGGGTGTTGATTCTTTTCGGGCTCGATGAAGGCGGTCGAGAAGCGGCGTACGTGCTCCTCGTTCGGCGACCGTTCGCACTTCATGCTCGGGAAATTTGAGCGAATCGGATCGTAATTGAATGTATAATCGGCCTTCGGCCGGGCCACCCTGTGAACCGGGCTCCGGGGTGGCATCAGCCGCATGCGACTCACCAACTGCCGCCCTGGTCCTGGTCCGGCGCGTCGGGCGCGCCCGCGTCTCCACCCCAGTCGCCGGATGCGTCTGGCTCCTCGGAGCCGCCGCCCCAGTCGCCCGTGGGCCCCGGCTCCTCGGCGGCGGGCTCGCCACTCCCCCAATCGCCGGAAGCCCCGGCGTCGGCGGCGGGCTGTCCGGCTCCCCAATCGCCCGATGCTCCGGCGTCGCCACCCCACTGATCCGGCGGCGGGGCGGCCTGGTTATTGTCAGCGCCCCAGTCGCCGGTTGCCCCGGCGTTCGGGTCGAACGTCTCGCGCGGAGGTTCCTGGCCGGGAGTCGGCTGAGCAGGAGGGAAAACACCGCCGGCGGAGTGCTCGTGCGGCGGCACCACCGGCGCACCGCCTTGGTGAGGCCGCCCAAACTGGTCGTAGAGGATGTTTCCGGCAATCGCGCCGCCGAGCCCGCCCAGGGCACCGGCCGCGAAGCCCCCGAGTCCGCCGCCGTGTTGTGGCGGGGGAGGACCGTAGCCCGGCGCAGGCCCATAGCCGGGCCCGGGGGCGTATCCCGGGGCAGGTGGTCCTGGAGGCAGGTAGCCGGGCGGCCCAGGCCGCGGCCCCTGCGGTGCGTAGCCAGGCTGTGGCTGCGGGGGCTGCTGCCAGCCTTGAGGAGGCGGTACGGGCTCGCGTCGCCGCCTCGCCATGCTCACGATCCAAAATAGGAAGAGAACGCCGACGACCGCAATGACGATCATCGGTAGCTTGCTCGTGCCGTTGCCGTCCGCAGCCGGCACCGGCTGCGCGATCACTGTGGGCGGGATCGCGCTCGGTGGCTCCACCGGCTTAGCCGCGGCGACCGGCTTCAACGGCGGCGCAGGAGGGGCCGCCGACGCGGGCAAAGCCGGCGTGCTTGTGGCCACAACGTTCGACGCGACGTCGGACTCGATCGCCGCAACGGCGTCGAGCAGCCCCTTGTCGTACTCCTTGGCCTTGAAATCCCGCTCGATCGTCTCCGCGATCGCCTCGGTCTTGGCCTTCGTGAAGGTCTTTCGGGCCGAGTCGCTCGGCTCGACCGTGAGCCGGTGGTCGCCTTTGGAAATCACGATCGAGAGGCCGTGGACGTTCATGGCCTTCCCGTTGGCGATCGCGCGCTCGGCGGGCGTCTGACCCTTCAGCGAGTCGACCGTCTCGACGACGACCTGCCACCGGCTCTTCCGTCGCAGGGCTGCGAGCGACTCGTTGGCTTTCTTGACGGCGTCGGCAGAAAACATCTTCGCACTATCGCGGACGCCGACCACACGCGCGTCGTCCTCGATGGCCGCGACGGCGTCGAGCAGGCCCTTATCGTATTCCTTGGACTTGAAGCTTTCCGTCATCAGCCTGACGATCTGGCTGACTTTGTCCTTGGTGAAGACCTTCTCGGCCGAACGGCTCGGCTGGACGTCCAGCTTGTGGTCCGCCTTCGAGATCACGACCACGAGGCCGTGCGCATTGAGCACTTGCGCGTCGGACCGCGCGCGTTGCTCGATCGTCTGGTCTTTCAAGGAGTCAATGGTCTCGATGAAAACGTCCCAGCCCCCGTCGCGGTGCAAGTCCTTCAGCCGTTCGTCGGCCTTCTGGACGGCAGGGGCCGAGAACATCTTCGCGACGTCACGCACACCCGGGTCCCGCGATTGCGCCATGCAGGGCATCGCCCCGCTCAGCGCCAGCAAGACCACGCCGATCGGGCATACTCGCTTCATCGTCGTGTCTCCCAAGTCGTTGAAGGGCGTTCATGCCCGTACGCCGCCGGCGGGCTTTCGAGCCCGTCCGCGCCCCGCTACGTTATAGCAGAACTCGGGCCAAAAAATCCGCCCCGACGGATCCCGGGCCGAAGTCAATCTCACGGCTCCGCAAAGTCTTCGGTCCCGGAGTGCCGGTATTGAGCCGGACCGCAACGATTTTCCACGAATGAGCAACCATGAAACAGACTTCAGTCCTGATACTGATTCTCGCCTTCGCGGCAAACGTTTCGTCGGTCCGCGCGCGCCCGTTCGCGATCGCGGTTGTCGACGCGCAGACCGGACGCGGCGTACCGCTCGTGGAGCTCGAGACGGTCAACAACATCCGCTACGTGACCGACAGCAATGGGATCGTCGCGTTCGACGAGCCGGGGCTGTTCGGCCAGAAGGTGTTCGTTCACGTGCGCAGCCACGGCTACGAGTTCCCGAAGGACGGCTTCGGCTTTCGCGGCAAAGCGCTCGAGGTCACCGACGGGGGCACGGCCCGGCTGGAAATCCGGCGAGTCAACGTGGCCGAGCGGCTCTATCGCGTGACGGGCGCGGGGGTCTACCGCGACAGCGTGCTCACCGGCAACGCCGTGCCCGTTCGGGAGCCCCTCCTCAACGGGCAGGTCTTCGGCTCGGACAGCGTGGTCAACGTGCTCTACCGGGGCAAGATCCATTGGTTCTGGGGCGATACCAATCGTCCGGCTTACCCGTTGGGGAACTTCCAGGTGACCGGCGCCTGGTCGTTGCCGCCGGGGCAGGGGGGGCTCGATCCCGAAGCGGGCGTCGATTTGACGTACTTCGTCGACCCGAACGGGTTCGCACGCGGAATGGCGCCGTTGCCCGGTGAAGGACCGACCTGGATCTTCGGTCTCGCGGTCCTGCGCGCCGACGGCGCGGAGCGAATGTTTGCACATTATGTGAAAGTACGAGGTTTCCTCGATGTTTACGAGCACGGAATGGCACGGTACGATGACGCTCAGGAGCGTTTCACGAAGCTCGTGGAGTTCCCGATCGACTCGGCCGTGCGACCGGGGGGCCAGACCTTCCTGCACCGCGACCGGGGACGTGACTACGTCTATTACTGCCAGCCGTATCCGTTGCTGCGCGTGCTGGCGTCGCCCGAGGCGATCGCGGATATCGCGCAGTTCGAGGCGTTCACCTGCCTGGCAGAAGGGAGTCGCCTGGCCGACGGCAAGGTCGAGCGGGACGGAGACGGACGACCGGTTTACGCCTGGAAGCGGCGTACGCCGGTCGTCGGCCCGGGCGAGCAGGCGTCCTTGATCAAGAAGGGCATTTTGAAGCCTACGGAGGCGTTGCTGTCGCTGCGCGACGTCGTGACGGGCAAGGTCGTGCAGGCCCACACGGGCTCCGTGTGCTGGAACGAATATCGGGGGCGCTGGGTCTTGATCGCGGTGGAGACGGGGGGCACGTCGCGGCT
>JARLIH010000333.1 GCA_031291845.1 Isosphaeraceae bacterium
ACCGGAGATCAGTCGGAAGCGGATCCTGGCCCTCGATGTCGGCCAAACGCACAGCCGACGACAACCGTAAAAGGAGGGGTAAAACTTCATGTCGCGTCGGGGGTACAACATGACGTCGCGTGACAAAGACGTGGGCATGGCACCCAGATCCCCCGGCTTCTCGCGACGGATAACCGGTGGGGATCAGCGAGGGGTATCTTTTTTTGCCGGCACTCGCCAATTGTGGCGGCTTTGCCGATCGTCAGGTAGCACGCTTCGAGCACACGTGCTGCTGCTTACGTATTTTTGACCATGCCATCCTCAATCTCGATGACGTGGTCGCTCGGCAAGAGGAACCGCCGGTCGTGAGTCACGATGACGAGCGTGCTCTGGCGAGAACGCAGCAGATGGACGATCGCGTCGCCGCCAGCCCGGTCGAGGTTGCCCGTCGGCTCATCGGCGAGGACCACAACTGGGTCCCGGACCAACGCCCGCGCGATCGCCACGCGCTGCTGCTGTCCCCCGGAAAGCTGGCTCGGGCGGTGCTTCATGCGGTCGCCCATACCAACTTGGCGCAGGAGCTCGGCCGCCTTGTCGTTGAGCTCGGGTGTCAGCCCCAGCGGAATGTACGGGAGCAGAACGTTGTCGAGGGCTGACAAGTTACTGATCAAGTTGAACGACTGGTAGACGAACCCGACCTTGTGACGGCGGTAGATGTCTTGCTCGGCTTCGCTCATCGCGGTGACGTCCTGGCCGTCGACCCGGATCGTGCCCGACGTCGGACGGTCGAGCGCCCCGAGCAAGTAGAGGAGGGTGCTCTTGCCCGAACCCGACGGGCCGACGACGAACGTGCAGGAACCGCGGGGAACCGTAAGACTCACCCCGCGCAGGGCAAAGACGGTCTCCTCGCCGCTGAGGAACGTCTTGCGAACGTCCACGGCCTCAATCATGGCGGCATCGCCGTTCGGCACCATCACGTCGTCCCACTGTGGCGGATGGCGTCCATCGGCGTCATACGCGAGGCGCGCCAGGCGGGGTACAGTCCCGAAACGGTCGCGATCACGAGCGCCGAGGCGAGACTCGTCGCGAGCAGCCACGGGCTCAGGTCAAGCGAGAAGCCGTCCAGTAACCGGTTCACGACGAGCACCACCGCGGTCGCCAACAGGCCGCCGAGCACACCCGAGAGCACTCCCAGGAGTGCGCTCTCGGTCGTGACGAGCGTGAGAATATTGCGCCGGGTCCAGCCATTGGTGCGCATCACTCCGAACTCGACGTAGCGCTCCATCGTGCTCATCAGCATGGTGTTCGCGATTCCCACACCGCCGACCAGTGTGGCGAGTCCGACGGCCAGAAGCAGAAACAGATCGAGCTTGCCCATGATCGTGCCGACCGTCAGGTTGAACTGGCTGACCGGCTGCGCGCGCACGCCCGGGAACGCGTCCATGATCCGTTCGGCGAGCGCGTTCGTCTGGGTGATGTCGACCGGCTCCACGTCGTACGTGGAGACGTTCCCTTCCGCCACTCCCAGTAACTTCCGTGCGACGCTGATCTCCATGACGATCGTGACGTCGAGCAGAATGGACCCGGTCTCATAAATGCCGACGATCGTGAAGTCTTCCGAGCCGATGCGCAGGGTTTGGCCGACCTTCTTGGGCGAGCCGTTAGTGCTGGGATAGTCGTGCGCGATCTTCGTACTGATCACCACGTTGTGCTTGCCGATGTCGCCGAGGTTCAGGAATCGCCCGCCACCGCGCTCCTTCGGGAGCAGCGACATGCTGAACACCGCGCTCTTGAGTTTCAGATGTTCCGGGAGGTCCTGCCCCTCGATCACGATCACGTTGGCTAGACCCTTGAACGCTTGTTCGCGAGGGCGGGTCAGGAGCCCGAGCGCGACCGCGCCTGTCACCGACTTCCCGTTGACCGGCGGGGCGATCTTCCACACCTCCGGAGCGACGACGCGAGCGCCCGGAATCCGCCGCAACTTCGGTCCCATGTCGGCGGGGAGGTCGCTGAATACGGGGCTCGGCGAATTCTCGCGCAGGACTTGCAAGCCCTGCATCTTGCTCAGCGTACTGCCCATGAGGTCGCGGATGCCACGCGAAACGCTAAAGAGGCCGAGGAACGCAAGCACAGGGATCGTCAGGCCGACGACGGCCAGCGTCGTACGCGACGGGCGAGTGACCAGGTTCTGCCAGGCGAATGTCCACATTGTCGTCTTTCGTCTCGTTCAAGCGGTCCGGCGGAGGGCCTTATGCTAGCGGGGAGCGCGGCCGAGTGACAAGCCGCCTTGCCCCTCACACCAGGGCCTTTTGGGACCGGCTCGTCCTCTCCCTCGTTCCAGCCTCAGGGTAATCTCGCCGCTGGTCAATCAATGCGAAGCACTTTGGCCCCGCGGATTCGCTTCTGCTTCAACTCGACCAAGGCGCGGTTGGCGTCGGCCAACGGATATTCTTCGACCGTGGGCCTGAGCGGGATCTCGGCCGCGATGCGGAGGAATTCGCGAACGTCGAAACGCGTCACGTTCGCGACGCTCTTGATCTCCTTTTCGCGCCAGAGGTGCGCCGGGTAGTCGAGCCCCGCCAGCACGTGCTTGTCGCCGTGTTCCTTGCGGATCGCGTTGATGACCAGGCGCCCGCCCGGCTCCAGATTCTCGAGGGCGGCGACCACGGGGGTCCAGGCGGGAGTGGTGTCGATGATGGCATGAAGCGGGGCGGGGGGCGGCTCGGAGGTGTCGCCGGCCCACCCTGCGCCGAGTTCGCGGGCGAACGCCCGTTCGTCCTCGTTGCGCGCGAACACGTACACCGGCGAATTCGGGAACTGGTAACGCGCCAGCTTGAGCACCAGGTGCCCCGAGGCGCCAAAGCCGGTCAGGCCGAGACCCTGTCCATCCTTCAGGCCAGTCAGGCGGAGTGAACGAAAGCCGATCGCGCCCGCGCAGAGCAGGGGGGCGGCCTCGGCGTCGGTGAAGACGTCCGGAATCGAGTGCGCGAACGTCGCGGGGGCGGCCATCCGTTCCGCGTATCCGCCGTGCACGTCGCGCCCGGTCGCCCGGAACTCTGCGCACAGGTTCTCGTCGCCCCGCAGGCAGAAGGCGCAGTGGCCGCAGGCCGAGTAGATCCACGCGACGCCGACGCGATCGCCGACCGCGAGATCGGTCGCACTTTCGCCCACGGCCTCGACCCGCCCCACCACCTGGTGTCCGAGAATGACGGGCAGGCGCGGCGGAGGGGTCCGCCCCTCGATCTCGTCGAGCTCGGTGTGGCAGACGCCGCACACACTCACGCGGATCATGACTTCCCGTGCGCCGGGGGTGGGGTCGGGCCAGTCGGCCGCCGAGAGCGGCGCAGGGTTCTCACGCAAGGGCGCAAGCGCCCGCAGGATCATGGCACGCATGGGGTCGTCACTCGTCGAAAGGCTTCCGGATCGTTTTCGGGTCGACGTCGAGTTTAATCCCTTCCGGGGGCTTCGCCGCCTCGATGTAGACGTCGACCTGTTGGCCGATGTACAGAGGGATCGCCTTTTCTTTGGGCAGCGCGTAGAGCACCTGGAGCACCCGGGTGTCGACCCGCTCGGTGTTCGAGCCGGTGAGGTTCTGCTTGGGGATTACGTAGGGCTCGACGTCGAAGTACGTGAGCGGGAAGCGCACCTGCGGGCGCCCTTTCAGCGTGGCGACGGCCGGCGACTTCGTCGTGAAGTAGGGGAGGTCCTGCTCGTCGATATCGACCCGTACGTGGAGCTCGCCGATGTCTCCCAGGATGATCATCGGCTCGTTCCAGTTCAGCGCGGCGAGCTGGCCGGGGCGGACGTGCACCTGAAGGACCTCGCCGTCGACCAACGCGCGAACCATGAGTCGTTCGATATTGATCTTCACGCTCTCGACCTGGCTTTTCGCCTGTCCAACCGCTGCGCGGGCCACCAGCTTGTCCTTCTCCCACGTGGCTTCGAGCCGCTTCAGGTCGGCTTCCATCCGGGTCAGGGTTGCCTTGTTGGCCAGGTACGCATACAGGTCGCGGTCGCGATCGCCGGCCGCTTCCGCGTCCCGGAGAAAGAGGGCCTCCGACCGCTTATAGGCGACCTCCGCATCCTTGAAGTGGGCCACCGCCTCGGCCACTGCGGCCTGCGAGGTCGGGATGTCGCCCTGCTGCGGGGCAATCAGGAGGCGGTCGAGCTGTGCTTGCGACGCAACGAGGTCCGCCTCGCGCACCACGAGTTGGGCCTTCAGGTCGCGGTCGTCGATCCGGAACAGCGGGTCGCCCTTCTTGACCAGGTCGCCGCGCTTGACATATACGTCGGTCACGACCCCGGGCACGATCGTCCCGAGCGGGATGTTCTCGCGCTTCGCCTCGATCACGCCGGCGCCAGCGACCACGCGTAGGCCGCGGGGCCGGCTCGGCGGGTCGACCACCACGTGCGCCGGCGGCGGTGTCCGCCGCGCGCGGACCACGTTAACGACCTCAAAGATGAAAAACGCCGCGGCAATGAGCGGCAGCAAGTATTTCGTGAGTTTTCTCATGGCCCTGGGCCACTCTCCGTCACCGGTTTCAAAACACGTACGGCTCGGTCGCCTCCTCGAAAGCACAAGCGTTATCATTATCCGCGAAAGACGATCGCCGGCTCCAGCGCAACGACCGTGCGAAGGCTCAGGATGCTGGTGAAGGTACAGATGGCGAGCACGGCCCCGCCGGTGATGGGCAGGAGCTGCCAGGGAGTGAAGAAGGCCAGCTCCGTTCCTCGCGCTAGGAGCCCCAACATGCCGGCCAGCCCGACCCCCAGGCTGTAGCCAAGCATCCCCACGACCGCCGCTTGCAATAAGACCATGCCGGCCACACGCTCGTTGGTCAGTCCCATGGCTTTTAGCGCTCCGAACTGCTTGAGGTTCTCGATCGTGAAGTTGTAGAACGTTTGCCCGGCGATGGCGGTCCCGACGACGAAGCCGAGCAGCGTGGTCACTCCGAAGTTGATCGGGATGCCGGTGTAGGTGAGGTAGTACTTCATCGTCATCCACTTGAACTCATCGCTCGTCTTCGCGCCCAGGTTGGTCCGCGCCTCGATCCGCCGCGCCACGGTCGCCGGATCCTGCCCCGGCTCGGCCTGAGCCAGGATGTACGTCAATGGCATGCGCGGCTGAGGGGTAAACGTCAACGCACGCGAGTACGTCGTGTAAACGACCGGGTTCGACTGGAAGGTCCGGGTCGTCTCGCAAATTCCGGCGATCACAGCGTGGCGGTCGTTCATCTCCAACTGGCGGCCGATGAACCACCGCAGCTCCTCGTCGGTGCGTGCCGACTCGCCCCCCTGGCCCGGGAAGAGTTTTCGAAGGCCGACCTTATCGACAACGATCGCGTCGGGCGCCCAGAGGTCGACGGGGTCGCCGACATAGAAGTGCCGGGGGGTCCCGACGAGCGAGACGTCGTCCAGCCCGAGCAGGATCACCGATTCGATGACATCGCGCCGGTCGCCGGTCGCCCGGTCGTTGAACGTCACCTTGGCCTGCGCCTGCCCCTTGTAGAGGGGCACGGCCCAGAGCACCCCATCCACTCCGCGCACCCGGTACAGGTTGTCCTCGATCATCGGCTTGACGTCGTCGATGTAGCGGACGTTGCGGTCCATGACCCAGAGGTCCGCTCCGCTGATGTCGGTGATCTGCGCAGCGGTGCGGAGCATGATGCCGCAGAAGATCGACCCCTGCTGGGTGATCAGGAGCGCGGCAAAGGTCAGCCCGGTCACGATCCCGGCAAACTTCGCTTTATCGCCCGTCAGCATCTTGAGAGCGACCCAACCCATCGCGGCCCCCCGTTTTTGCACACGGTCGCGTCGCGCAAGCCACGCACTTGACGCACCCAGGCGCGACGCGGGCGAACGGTAACTCTATCGGTCTTCTGACGAGCCCGTAACAAGTACCGGGACCGCGCTTCCCCGGAAGTGGGCGCGAGGCGGCGTTCAAGCCTCGGCCACGACTGAGGCGGCTTCCTTCACCGCGAGGACCGGGCAGTGCGACCCGCGCAGCACCGCCTCGGCCACGCTCCCGGCCAGGAACCGGCTCAGGCCGCTTCTCCCGTGAGTGCCCATCACGATGAGGTCACACCCGGTTTCCCGGGCCACCCTGAGGATCTCGCCGGCCGGAGCACCACGCTCGAGCCGGGCCTCGACCGGGTACTTCAAATCCGGGCCGTCCGTGCGCGCCCGGATCGCCTCAAGGGCGCGCTCGTAATCTTCGAGGTCGAGGAACAGCGTCCCTCTCGGGTTCAGCATCAGGTCGAGCGGGGCCACGTAGACGAGCACCAGCCGCGCTCCCTGCTCCCGGGCCAGCGAACGGGCCGCGCTCAGGGCGACCTCGGAAGGCTCCTCCAACTCCACCGGATGAACGATCGTGCCGATCGACACACTTCGGCCCGGCTGCTCCGCCCCGCGGAGCGCAAGCACAGCGTGTCCCGCCTTACGCAGGACCGATTCGGCTACGCTCCCGGCCAACAGTCTGCGCAGGCCCGTCCGGCCGTGGGTCCCCATGACGATCAAGTCGGCCCCGACATCGTGGGCCAGCCGGAGCACCTCGCCAGCGGGGTCCCCGTCGCGCACCACGTAGCTGACATCAATCGGGTGCGACGGGGCGTACAGTTCGACGAGCCGCTCCCTCAGCGCGTCGTGGTGCGGCTGACCCCCTTCGAGCGGGACCACCTCGCCAGCGTCCCCAAATGCGACCGCCTGCTCGACGATGGGCATGCGTTCCACCACGTGCAAGACCACCAGGCGGGTCTTCTGCTCGTGAGCAAGGCTACATGCGAGCAAGAATGCTTCCCGGGACGACTCCGAGAAGTCCGCGGCCAAGAGGACGCTCCGAAAAGCGGGCATCACTGTGCTCCTTGAAACGCTGGGGCTCGGGGAAACGTCCGCCGGTGCTTCGTCCTGAGGCCCCCTCGGTTCTCCGTGAAAGCATATTCGTGCCCCATCGGCCCTGCGGGGCTCCAGGCTTTTCCCATCGAACGGCGCGTAAAAAAACCCGCCCGTGCAATCACTCGCACAGCGGGGCCGCCCTAGCCGATCTGCCACTGCCCATCACGAGCAATGGTCAACGATTAGACTATAGTCTGGATGACCTCGTGTCAATCGCGATCTTCAAAAAGCCAAATTCCTTTGTTCGCTCACATGAATCTATCTCAAATACGATGAGACCCGAGGGCGACACGCCCTGAGACGCGGGACGACTGCAAAGTCACGTACCGAGGGCCTTCAGCGCCGCGGGTGGCACGCCCGGATTCTGCGACGGGCTTGGCGCGCTGTCCTGGTGGGTCGACCACGCCCCTTGAGGACGACACGATCCTGCTATCATGGAACCCGCACGCAATCCGTCAATCGAGCACGCGGCCCCGGAGCAGCGCGTTGACGCCGAACCGGTCCCTCTCTTACATTGACACTTGCATCCCACTCAAGACGGGGCGCGGTGCTGGTCGGTCATGGGGGCCTTCGCGTACGCATCCCTCCTATTGCGAGGGATTCTTAATTAGCTCCAGCCCTTCTGGCCTGCACGGCGCTCGACGAGTGCCCCGGGCCACCGGGGCGGGATCGAAAGGAACGCGGGTCCATGTCAGAAGCGAAGCCTCTCAACAAGCCGTGGCTCGTTGCCGTCTGGCCCGGTATGGGTAACGTGGCAATCAGCGCTGGCTACTATTTGATGGCGAAGCTCGGCATGCACCTGCTCGCCGAACTCTCCGCCCCGGAGCTCTTCGACGTGGGGCACATCGAGGTCAAGGCCGGGCTGATTCACCCGGGCCACGCGCCCCGAAACCGGTTTTTCGCGTGGAACGACCCGGACGGCCGGCACGACGTGATCGTCTTCATCGGCGAAGCGCAGCCGCCGCTCGGCAAGTACGCGTTCTGCCGCCGGATCATCGACTTCGCCCGGGAGCTCGGCGTCGAGCGCGTGTTCACGTTCGCGGCCATGGCCACGGCGATGCACCCCAGCCACGAGTCGCGCGTCTTCGGCGCCGCCACCGACGAGGAGAGCCTCGCCGAGCTGCGCCGACTGGAACTGGAGATTCTCGACGACGGCCACATCGGCGGCCTCAACGGCGTCCTCCTGGGTGTGGCGGCAGAGCACGGGTTTCGAGGCGCGTGCGTGCTCGGCGAGATGCCGCACGTCTTCAGCCAGCTCCCCTTTCCGAAGGCCTCACATGCCGTGCTCAGGGCCTTCGCGACCCTCGCCGGTATTGAGGTCGACCTCTCTGAGCTCGCGGACCAGGCGAAGGACATGGACAACAAGCTCGGCGAGCTGCTCGACCAGATGCAGGAAGCTTTCGGCCGGGAACAGACCGAGGAGGAGCCGCAGGCACCTCTCCAGGAGCCCACGGAGGAGCAGCGGGTCGGCCCCGAGGACCGCGCTCGAATCGAGCGACTCTTCGAGCGCGCCCAGCTAGACCGCGCGGCCGCCTACGAGCTCAAGCGCGAGCTCGATGGCCACGGGGTGTACCGGGAGTACGAAGACCGGTTCCTGGACCTGTTCAAAAAACCGGAATGACGCGTGCGATAAGCATCTTGACATCGCAGCCAGGACCAGCTTACTCTAGACGTGTTGATCGCTCGTGAAGGGTGATCTCAATTCCGGCTATGACAGCCCCACCATGCGAATGCTCGCAGAGGCGGGGTTTTTTTGTGCGCGCGTTTCCCGTTCTTCCGCCGCGTCGTGCATGCCCGTCCGCCCGTTGGCCGCGGTCACGACCGCCGCGCTCCGCGTGACATTCGGCCATCGTCTATTGGAGGCGGCGTCATGCTCCTTGAGGAGACTTCCCAGGTTTCGTTCCGGCTCGATCACGCCCGCGGGTTCGACGCGAGTGTCTCGCGGGGCTCGCTTCACGACAAGGCGGCGACCACGTGCGGCACCAGGTGCCAGCGCCGCGCCGACACAGCCGCGCCGACGAACGTCGCAACAGCCAGCGACGCCGCGCTGCTGCGCCGTTACCAGGATTCGGGCGAGAGAGAGCCGTTCGACGAGCTTGTGCGGCGTTACACCGAACCATTGTTCCGCTACCTGGGCCGCTATCTGGGCGACGCCGGGCTCGCGAAGGACGTGTTGCAGAACACGTTCCTGCAAGTCCACCTCAAATGCAGCCTGTACCGCGACGGCGCAAGCGTCCGCCCGTGGATCTACGCCATCGCGACCCATCAGGCGATCGACGCGATCCGGCGGGCGAAGCGCTCGGTCGCGGTCAGCCTCGACCGGCCGGGCATTGGACAAGAGCCCGACGCCTCCATGCTCGTCGAACGGCTGGTCGAGCATACGCCGGGGCCGCTCGCCAAGTTGGAGGAACAGGAGCGCAGGCGTTGGGTGCGCGACACCGTCGACTCGCTCCCCGAGCGCTCGCGCCAGGTGCTGATCCTCGCCTATTATCATAACCTAAAATATCACGAGATCGCCTCGATCCTGCGCATCCCGCTGGGAACTGTGAAGTCCCGCCTCAGTCTGGCGATTGCCAGGCTGCGGGAAGGGGCGCTGGCGGCGGGGCTCTAACGGAGGTGGGTCGTGTCGACAACGTTTCGTAACCGCAGCGACGCAGGCAGGCAGCTCGCGCGGCGGCTCGCCCGCTATACGGGGCTTGCCGACGTGACCGTGCTTGCGTTGCCTCGCGGCGGCGTGCCGGTGGGCTACGAGGTCGCCCTCGCGTTGCGCGCGCCGCTCGACGTGTTCGTGGTTCGTAAATTAGGGGTCCCCGGCCAAGAAGAGCTGGCCATGGGGGCCGTCGCGTCGGGTGGATCGTGTGTGCTGAACAACGACGTCGTGCAGGCGCTAGGTGTTCCCAGCCAAACGATCGCCGCAATCGCCGCCAGAGAGCTGCGGGAAGTTGAGCGGAGGGAGCGTGCCTACCGGGGCAACCGCGCTGCCCCCGATGTGCGAGGCCGCACCGTCATCGTGGTCGACGACGGTCTCGCCACCGGCTCGACCATGCGGGCCGCGGTCGCGGCCCTGCGCAGGCTCGGTCCCGCACGAATCGTCGCGGCGGTCCCGGTCGCAGCGCGTGAGTCCCTGGCGGAGCTCGCCCCCTTGGTCGACCAGTGCGTCTGTGAAATCACTCCCGAGCCATTTCACGCCGTCGGACTCTGGTACGACGATTTCACTCCCACTGCCGACGACGAGGTCCGCGAGTTGCTAGAGGGGGCCGCCTCTCCATCGATCAGGACGTCCGAGCGCGTGCTCGACGTGACGGAGAGTGAGCCCCTGCCGGCCCACAACGGGGAAGGGAGAAGCTCATGACAACGCAACCAACGAGTGGCGCGATCCGCGGCCACAACGTGGAGATCTCGGTAGGCGGCCGTCGCGCACTGGTGGGCTGGCTGAGCCTGCCGAGCGACCCCATCGGAGTCGTCGCATTCGCCCACGGCAGCGGCAGCGGCCGTTTCAGTCCCCGCAACCAGTTCGTCGCGCACGCGCTCCAGGAAAACGGGCTGGCGACGCTGTTGGTCGACCTTCTGGAGGAGGACGAAGCCCAGGACAGGCGCAAGGTGTTCGACATCGAGCTCCTGGCGGAGCGGCTCACAGCCGCGAGCCGCTGGCTAGGCCGGGCCCCCGAGACGCGAGACCTCCCCCTCGGTTACTTCGGTGCCAGCACCGGCGCCGCCGCGGCGCTCGTGGCCGCGGCCAGGAACCCCGAGCCGGTCGGCGCGATCGTCTCCCGCGGCGGCCGCCCCGACCTGGCGCGCGACGACCTGCCGGCCGTAGCCGCACCCACCCTGTTGATCGTCGGCGGCAACGACGAAGAGGTTCTCGAGCTTAACCGCGAGGCGCTCGCCCTGTTACGCTGCCCGAAGGCGCTGACCGTCATTCCCGGGGCAACCCACCTCTTCCCGGAGCCCGGAGCCCTCGAGGAAGTGGCACGCCTCGCCGGCGATTGGTTCGTACGCCAACTGCCGCCGGTTCACAACGCCAACGCAATCGAACAGGAAGCCGGGCCGCGTTTTCCCACACTCGACATGGACCCGGAATGCTAGAATGAGCGCCGGCGAAGCGCGTGCGAGCTTTCTTCGCCTCCAGAGTCTCGTGCACCTCGCCCCGGCGCAGCAGCGGAGGTGTTCTCCGCCCGTCACACGGGGTTCGGCCTTTTTTGGTTCGGAGAGTCCTTCTATGTCCCCGAACACGCACCCGGCGGGAATGACGTCCGTAATCATCGACGAGCGGGAGCGATCGGAGCTGCTCGCGCTCGTCGAGCACGCGCTGGGAGAAACGCGCGTCGAAGTCCATCACACACACACACCCGACTTCCGCGCGCAGGTCCAGCTTCGGGAGCAGACACTGCGCGGGCTGATCGAGAAGCTGCGCCATCCCGAGGCGTGACGGGGAGACGCGCGCGTCATGGGGCTCGCCGACCTGGTCTGTGCGCTCTCAGAACCGTCTGCGTACCCCCACCACGTCGACAACGTAGACGTGCACCAGACGCACATCTCCGTTGTGTTTCTGGCTGGCTCGTATGCGTACAAAGTGAAGAAGCCGTTATCACTGGGTTTTCTCGACTACAGCACCCTGGAACGTCGGCGCGGTTTCTGCGAACAGGAGACGATCCTCAATCGCCGCTTGGCGCCGGAGGTATACCTGGGCGTTGTCCCCGTGACTCGGGAGCCCGACGGCCTCCGGGTTGAGGGCCAAGGTCCTGTGGTCGAGTGGGCCGTGAAGATGGTGCGCCTGCCCGCGGACGCCACCCTCGAGGCACGGCTGCGCCGGGGCCTGCTCGGGCCCGAGCACGTGGAGTTGCTCGCGCGCCGAATCGCGGCGTTTCACGCTGACGCCGCGACAAATGCCGAGATCACGGCCGCCGGCCGTTTTGGGGTTGTTGCGGACAACGCCCGACAGAACTTCGCGCATGCGGCAGCGGCCGTCAGCCGCGCGGTATTCGAGCGCGCTCGCGACCGGACCGAGCGATGCCTCGATTCGCTTCGGCCCCTGATCGAGGCGCGGGCCGAGCGGGGCGTTCCGCGCGACGGGCATGGCGACCTGCGGCTCGACCACGTTTACTTCTTCCCCGATCGTCCTCCACCTGCCGACCTTGTGATCGTCGACAGCATTGAATTCAACGCCCGATTCCGCCACGCCGATCCCGTGGCCGACATGGCCTTCCTCGACATGGACCTTGTCTTTCACGGCCGGAGGGACCTCGCGCGGATTTTCTCCAACACCTACTTCCTGGCCTCCGGAGACGCCGAGGGGCGCTCTTTGCTCCCTTTCTACAGGTCGTACCGCGCCGCCGTGCGAGGCAAGGTGGAGGGGATCGAGTCACTGGAACCGGAGGTTCCCGACGCCGCACGATCGTCGGCCCTCGTTCACGCGCGGGCCCACTGGCTGCTGGCTCTCGGTGAGGTGGAAGAGCCCGCGCGCCGGCCCTGCCTGGTCCTCGTGGGAGGCCTACCGGGTAGCGGCAAATCGACGCTGGCCCGCGGCTTGGCCGGTTCCGCCGGCTTCGAGGTAATCCGCACCGATGTGGTCCGCAAGGAGTTGGCCGCTCGGGCCGGTCTCGCGGTCACGCCCGCTTCCTTCGAGGAAGGAATCTACACGCCGGAGTGGACCGAGTGGACCTATGCCGAGTGCCTGCAACGCGCGGACGCGCTCTTGTTCGATGGCCGTCGCGTGCTGATCGACGCGACCTTCGGCCGCGAGGCCAGCCGCCGGCTGTTTCTCGACGCCGCCGTCCGCTGGGGCGTGCCGGGCCTGTTGTTGCTCTGTAAGGCCGACCAGACGCTGACCCTGGCTCGGCTCGAGCGGCGGCGGGGCGACGCCTCCGACGCCGATGGGGTGATTTACGAACAAGCGGCCCGCCGGTGGGAGGATCTCGGAGCGCTCACGCGGCTCGTCACGCGTGAGATCGATACCGGGGGGAGTGCCGAGCATGCCTTGCACGTGGCTACGGAGGCCTTACGCGATTTCGAGTGTGCCGGTCCGGAATGACGTCAGTCTGCGCGCCTGTGTGTCCCGCGCTCACGAGTGATGTTCGTATTGCTGGGAGGGCGAGGCTGCGTCCGAGCCGCGCCCTCCCGGAATGACCGGTGGCAGGCCCAGTTCATGGCAGCGGACTTCCCGGCAGCCGCATCACGGTTTCGACACGGCCGCGCCGCGCTCCTTGAGCGACGACAGGTACTCCAACAAGTCCGCCGCTTGCTGGGCCGTGAGGTCGCGCAGCAGCCCGTCGGGCATCAGTGAGACCGGCTGGAGCAGTTCCTGTTCGATCGCGTCGACCGGAATGCGCGTGGTCGCGTTCCGGGCATCGCGCAGGACGACTTCCTTGACCGTTCGCGTCGCGAGCAGACCAACGTGGACCTGGCCGTCGCTGGTCGCGATGGCGCGCGTGGCGAACTTGGGGTCGACCTCGCGCGACGGCTCCAGCACGTGCCGCAACAGGTCGCGCCGGGGGTACTTCGACCCGATCGCGCTCAGGTCAGGGCCGAGGTCCGTGCCGGCCCCTTCGACACGGTGGCACGACTGGCACGACGTGGCCGAGACGGAAAAGAACCACTCCCGGCCGCGTCGTGCGTCACCAGTCCGCGACAGGACCTCCTCGGGATCGATCGCGTCACCGAGCCGCTTGACGCGTTCCGCGTCGGGAACGAAACGCTCGAACAGGTCGCGCACCTCTGGGTGCGGATCGTCTTTCGTCCGCGCGACGACTTCGGCCAGCACGGGGGCGGGGAGCGCCTCTTGCGCGATCGCTTGCACGAGCGTCAGCGCTCCCCGTGTCGTGCCCGTGAGGCCGCGAATGGCCCCGGCGCGCACGGTCGGCGACGACGATGGGTTCCGCAACACCGCCAACGCGCCGGGATCACCCTCAGGCGGTCGCCCGCCAGGGACGCTTGGCAAGCGCGCGATCCAGTCGGCGATGAGCCGGACGCCTCGGTCGTCGACCTTCCGCGACCCGACGCGCGGCATCCTGCCTGCGCCGGTCTTGGCGATCCTATAGAAGAGCATCGAACGGCCTGGGTCGCTCGGCGCAATGACGCGCGCGTCGCTGATGCCGAAATTCCCCTGGATCGGCGCGACGTCCACGGTCTTGGTTTGATCCAGCGGAAGCGCCGCCGTCAGCGCGATGTTGGCGGAGCCACCGGCGTTTTGCTGATGGCAATGGGCGCAATTGACGTGCAGGTACGACCGCGCCCGAGCGTCGAGGTCCGCCGATCGATCATAAGGGTTGACCAGTCGCGGCGCAGGTCGGGCCTTCGGGTTCCCGGCGAAGTAGCCCAGCCGTTGGAGCCGCCCGAGGTCATCCGGGCCACGTTCCAGTTGCGACGCGTCGAATGCCAGGGGCGACGCCGACTGGCGGCCGAAGACGATCGTGCGCGCCTCGACCCAAGGGTTGTGGCAGAGCACGCACTCCGCGCGTCCGGCAAAGCGGTACACGTCCTCGCGCCGGCCCCCCGGCGCCTGCTTGTCGCGCACCCCGAACGTGCGGCTCGCGCCGGCGGCAGCGGCCAGCGAGGCATCCGTCTGTTCTTCATTCCACACATACGAATACGGCCGCCAGCTTCCGGCCTCGAAGTGCAGCACCTGCGTCTCCAGCCGTCGCCGGCTCCGCGGCTCGCCCGCGACGAGCTCCAGGGAGACGGTCTTGGCCAGTACGGACCCTTCCGGCAGCCGCCAGCGTCCCTCGGCGTCGGTTTCGATTCGTGCATTGCCGGGGATCGCCAACAGGCGCTCGGCCGAGGCACCGTCGGCCCACGCCTCGGCGTTGATCGCGTAAGGAACGACACCCGGAGCAGGGGTGTGATCGGTGACGGACGCGAACAGTCCCGTCCGGCCGAGCGTGCGCGGGAACGCATCGGGTGCGCGGGGCGCAGGGTTCGGGACCAGGCGGTAGATCTGGTTCGAACGCTCGTGCTCGACGAGGTAGAGCTCGCCGTCGTGCCCTTGACCGAAAGAGACCAGTCGCAGGGTAGTGTCGGCCAGCTCGCGGTGTCGGGTGACCTTACCCCCCTCGTAACGCAGCCCCCACACCCTGCCCGACTGAAAATCGCCGTAGATGTAAGTGCCGGCGAGCTCCTGCAAGCGTTTGCCGTGGTAAACATAGCCGCCGGTAATCGACGCCGCCTCGGAATGCGGGTGATCGACAACCGGTGGCACGATGGGCGTCGGCCCGAGCTTGACGTCGGCATGAACAGTCTGCCGTCCCTCGCGCGCGCTCCAGCCGTAGTTGCCGCCGCGCTCCACGCGATGAACCAGCTCCCAGAGCTCCCAGCCGACGTCGCCGACCCACAGGTCGCCCGTCGCGCGATCGAAGCTCATCTTCCAGGGGTTCCGCAGGCCGAAGGCCCAGACCTCGGGCCTTGCCCCACGGAGACGGACGAACGGGTTGTCGGGGGGCACACGGTACGGCCGGCTTGGGTCCGCGCGATCGACGTCGATGCGGAGGATCGAGCCGAGCAGGTCGCTGATGTCCTGCCCCGTCCGGGCGGGGTCGGGCGGAGAGGCGGGCCCGGCGTCGCCCGTCGAGACGTAGAGCATACCGTCCGGGCCGAACGCGAGGCAGCCGCCGTTGTGACCACCCGACAGCCAGGTCAGGAGCACCGATTCGCTCTCGGGCAGGATAGTGGGAGGGTCCGTCCGGCTGACGATGAAGCGCGCGAGGCGGGTGCCGTCGGGCTTCTCGTTCTGGAGGACGTAACACAGATAAACGTACCGGTTCTCGGCAAACCGCGGGTGAAACGTCAGCCCGTAGAGCGCGGAGAACCCGGGGCGAACCTGCGCCAGATCGATGGCAAGATCGGCACGGTCCGCGCCCGACTCGTTGAACGTCAAGACCTTGCCGCCAAGCTCGCCGACAACCAGACGCTGGGAACCGGGCGCGGCCTCGAGCAACACGGGGCGGTCGAACCGGAGCTTCGGGAACGCCGGCTCGACGATATACGGCAGCGGCGGGTCGGGCGTGCCGGCGAAATGCGACGTGGTCCACGGAACGCGATGCTCGTCCGCCGCGCGGGCCCGACTCTCACAAGACAGCCAGAGGGCTGCGGCCGCAAGGAGCCAAGCGCCCTTCGTCCGACGGCTCGCACAGGGGAATCGGCGCATGCGGGTCGGCCCCGAAGACAACAATGGTCAGGCGACGCCTCGCCAGATTACACCGGGCAGGCCATCCCCGCCAGACGCCCCCAGAGAGCGCTTGATCTGAGCGCGGACTCAGGCGACGATCGGTGGGTGGGTCGGCGTAACGCAATTCACCCGAGACAGTCGACACGACCTCCGCGGGCACGGTCATGAGCCAAGCCGACTCAACTTGTTGGACCGTGCTCCGGGACGCCGCCGCCGGGAACGACGCGGCCCGGTCCGAGTTCGCCGCGCGGTACGCGCCCCTGGTTCGTGCGTACTTCGCAGCGCGTTGGCGGCGCGCAGCGTTGGTGCAAGACCTCGACGACGCGGTCCAGGAGGTCTTCGTCGAGTGCCTCCGGCAGGGCGGGGTGCTCGAACGCGCCGACCGGGACCGCCCGGGGGGGTTCCGGGCTTACTTTTATGGCCTCGTGCGGAACGTCGCCCGGCGAATCGAGCAGGAACGCGCCCGCCGTCCGGAGCAGCAGCTCGTGGGCCTCGCGGTGGTCGGCCGCACGAGTGACGAAGAGTCGCTCTCCCGCGTTTTTGACCGGACGTGGGCCAAGTCCGTCATGCGCGAGGCCGGCGCCACGCAGGCCCAACGGGCCGAGCACGAAGGCGATCCCGCGCGCCGCCGGGTCGAGCTCCTCCGCCTTCGCTTCCAGGAGGGGATGCCCATCCGCGACATCGCCATCCTGTGGTCGGCAGACGCCGCCGTCTTGCACCACGAGTACGCCCGCGCCCGCCAGGAGTTCAAGGCTGCGCTCCTGGACGTGATGGCGTACTATCACCCCGGCTCCCCCGCGGCGGCCGAACGTGAGTGCGCTGAGCTGCTGGGCCTTCTGTGCGAATGACCGTGTTCGCCGCAGTTTTTCGCCCCGAGCGTGACCCGGGACGGAAGGCTGCGGCGGTAGCAGCCGGACCGAATCCCAAGCAAGCCGCGGACGCCGTTGCCGGGGCGACCGCAACGTTTGAGCTACGGTCGACGAGGAACCACGGGCGTTTCTTCTTCAGCGGCCCCAATCCGGCTAGAATCGAAGCGGCATCGGGACTGTTGCCGGTCCGGGACGGCCGGCGCGGGGCCTCTTGTTTGGGTTGTGGTGGCTTGCCACCGATTTCGAACCGGCGCGCGTGCGGAAATCGAGACCAAGCTTTCGCACTTCAAAGGGCGTGTTCATTTCACGGATGTGGGTCGCATCGCCCGATTTCGGGGCATCATCGGTTTTCGGGAATCCGCGCGCGAAAACCGGGTTCGTCCCGAACCCGGGAGATGACGTCCCACCATTTCGCGATCGGAACGACCCATGGATACCCAGCCCCACGAACCGTCGACCGACGAACCCGCGAACGATCCCCTCGAAGCGGGCCTTCGGGCCGCGTTCGGACCCGAGTCCGCCGTGTCGGGCTGGGGGGGCGGCAGCGCACTTGCGGCTATCGAGCGTGATTACGGCATCGGCTCTCACCCGATTTTCGGCGACGCGGCCTACGGAAACTCGTCGACGAGTCCCGGGCGGTACGCGATCGCGGGCGAAATTGCCCGGGGCGGCATCGGGGTCGTGCTAAAGGGCCGCGACGTCGACCTCGGCCGCGAGGTCGCCATCAAGACACTCCGGGCCGAGCACGCCGGCAATCCCGCTATGGTCCGCAGGCTGGTCGAGGAGGCCCAGATCGGCGGCCAGTTGCAGCACCCGGGTGTCCTCCCGGTCTACGAGATCGGCCTCGACCCCGAACGCCGCCCCTACTTCACGATGAAGCTGGTGCGAGGCGAGACGCTCGCGACCTTGCTCCGCGACCGCTTGGACCCCGCGCAGGAGCGCAGGCGGTTCGTGACCATCTTCGAGCAGGTCTGTCAGACGGTCGCCTACGCCCATGCCCGGGGCGTCGTCCACCGGGACCTCAAACCATCGAACGTGATGGTCGGCGCCTTCGGCGAAGTGCAGGTCGTCGACTGGGGACTGGCGAAAGTCCTGACGCCTGGAGGCGCGCTGGCCGGTGCGACCGCCGAAGGGTCGGTCGCCACCGTGCGCAGCGGACTTCCGGGCCTCCATTCGGAAGCCGGGTCCCTCCTGGGAACGCCGGCCTACATGCCGCCGGAGCAAGCGCGGGGCGAGCTCGACGGCCTCGACGAACGGTGCGACGTATTTGCCCTGGGAGCGATTCTCTGCGAGATCCTGACCGGCCGGCCGCCCTACACCGGTGAGCGCGCGGAGCTCGTCCGCCAGGCGCGGGACGGGTGCCTCGACGAAGCCTTCGCCCGGCTTGCGACCTGCGGCGCACAGGAAGAACTCGTGGGACTCGCCCGGAGTTGCCTGGCGGCCGATCGCAAGGCCCGTCCGCGCGACGCGCGGGCCGTTGCGGAGCAAGTCTCAGCGCACCTCGCCTCGGCCGACGAGCGCGCCCGCCGCGCGGAGTTCGACGCCGCGGTCGCCCGCAACCGGGCCTACGCAGAACGCCGGGCGCGCCGCGTCACAACGCTTGCGGGGATCCTCACACTCGTCGTCGCGCTCGCCGGGGCTGGCGGCTACGTGCAGATCGAGCACCAGCGTACCCGCGTCGCACAACAGCGAGCGCACGTCGAGCTGGAAATGGCCCGCGCCGTACAAGAGCGCGCGCAGAACGAACGCGAACGCCTGCAGTTCGAACAGCAACGCGTGACCCGCCTCGAGAACGCACTCACGCTCGTCCGGTCGCTCCAGGCAAAGGGCGAATGGATTCTCGTGCGGGCGAAGGCCGCCCCCGTCCGAGACGCCCTCGGTTGGGCCGAAGCCCTCGCCCTCACCCGGCAGGCGGTCGAACGAACGCTCCCGTTCGAGGCCGAAGCGGCCACGCGCAAGAAAACGCTTGCACTCATTGATGAGCTCAAGACCGCGGAAGATACCCTGCGCCAACGGGCCGCGTTCGCCCCAGACTCCGCTCCCCGCAATCATCGCGCGCTCCCGCGTTAGGGCCGGCCATTACCGACCCAATGAACACGCCCACTTCTTGCGCGAAAACGGGTCGCTCGCTGAACCAGGGGTAGAGGACCGATCTTCACCTCGTTTCGGGAGGAGCGACCATGCGACGTAGCGGACTCTGGCTCTGTTTATCGCTCGCCATTTGCGCGAGCATCGGCATCGCGGCCCAGTCGAACACGACGACGAGCGACCTCATCGTCCACGAGTGGGGCACCTTCCTGGCCATGAGCGGCTCCGACGGCGCCACGCTCGAGGGCATGTACCATGAGGAGCATGCCCTCCCGGACTTCGTCCACGCGCGTAGCCGCGACCAGCTCCGGCTCCCGTCGATGCATCTCAAGGGAGAGACGCCGGTCATCTACTTCTACACGGACCGTCCCCAGAAGGTCGCCGTGACCGCGCGGTTCCCGCGTGGCGTCTGGACCCAGTGGTATCCCCAGGCCGATCTCGTCGGCCCCCAACTTTCCGCGACTCCGCCCGAGTCGGATCTGCGCAACGGCCACATGACCTGGTTGGCCGAAGTCGTGCCCAACAGCGGCCGAGCGCCGTCGCCTGCTCCCCCGACCGCTACGAAGGATGCCCTCTGGAACTTCGCCCGAGACGTCGACGCGGCGTACGTTCGCACGACCAACAACGTGCGGAAGCCCGCGGTCGTGGAGTCCGAGCGGTTCCTCTTCTACCGCGGTCTCGGGCGGGCCGCGCTGCCGCTCCGGGTGAGCGCCGAGGACAGCCGCACGCTGGCACTCGAGTGCGACGACCCACGCGGCGTCCAGCACGCTTTCGTCCTCCACGTCGCTAACGGACGCGGCTCCTACGCATACCTTCCCATGGTGCGACCCGGCGCCCGCGTCACCACGCCGGTCCCCTCGCTCGACGGTGCCCGGCCGCTCGATGAGTTCTCCGCGCACCTTGGCGACGACCTCGCCGCACGGTTGGTCGCCAGCGGCCTCTATCGCAAGGAGGCAAGCGCGATGGTCAACACATGGCGTTCGAGCTACTTCCAGACCGATGGCGTCCGGGTTCTGTTCGTGCTGCCGCGCGCGACGACCGACGCGCTGATCCCCCTGAGCGTCGCCCCCGAGCCAAAAGAGCTCGTGCGCGTGATGGTGGGGCGGGTTGAAGTCCTGACCCCCGACCGCGAGCACGCCGCGGAGCGCGCCGTACACGACCTCGCGTCGGCCGATAGCGCGGCCCGCCAGCGCGCTTACGACTGGCTACGTGCCCAGGGCCGCTACGTCGAGCCGATCCTGCGGCGCGCGTTGAAAACGACGACCGACCCATCGCTGCGCACTCAGTGCCAGCGCCTGCTGCTGAGCGACTTCGTCACCGAACTGCGAGCGGCCGTGCATGCCCCGTCGAACGGCGCGCCCTTCGCCGACGACCCGATCTACGTACGGGCTCAATTGGCCAGCCTGCTACGGGAAGTCGGCCTCGACGCCGAAGCGCGCAACGAAGGCGCGGCGGTCGCTTCGGCCCTACGGACCCGGCCCGAGCCGTCCATCGACCGCGCTGAGGCGCGCGCTTACCTACGTGCTGCCGCGAGGGCCGCGGAGGGGCTGGGCAACGACCGGGAATCGGCCGCTCGGTACGGCCGGTTTATCGAGTTCGGCAGTCAGGTCGCGACCAACCGCCAGTGCATCGGCTGCCACCAGGGCGAAGGCCCGCGCGACCTCTCGTGGTATCGCGACTGGTGGGCCGGGCGCAAATATGCCCAGGCCCTCAACCGGGCCGGCCTGGTCGACGAAATGACGGCGCGCCACGAGAAAACTCTGGCCGCGAACCCGGGCGACGTCGCCGCACGGATGATGCTCGCGTACATTCACGAATCGAAAGGCGAGGCAGCGAAAGCGCGGGCGAGCTGGACGGCGCTTTGCGGGCCGGCAAAGAGCGAGGCGACTGCGGAGTAGGGCCATTTCCGAAGCAGACGCGGCCCTGGCCCCAAAGACCGCTTGCGGACCGGCGCTTCTTGCGTTCGCAGTGCGGCCCTGCGGCGAGCGAGTCTGAATCCTCCCCCCCCGGAGATGTCGGCCGCTACGCGGCCGACATCTCCCAACCGGAGAGGTGATCCACAAGCTCCCTTCTGGGACGTAAACAGCGGTCGCTCCGCCAACCGAAGATCGCGAGAGGGGACCAGACGACGACCCCGACATGGGCAGCGGTCAGGTGGACCCGGTTTACTTCGCGCTCTTCTTTGGCGCCGCACTCTTGGTCGCGGTCTTGGCCTTTGGCGCGGGGCTCTTGGCCTTGGGGGCCGCCTTCTTGGGGGCGGCGGCCTTCTTCGGCGCCGTCTTGGCCGCGGCACCAGCCGCCTTGGGCGCGGACGCCTTCGGGGCTGCGGGCGCGGCCTTGGCCTTGACCTTCGGCGCAGCGGCCTTGGGCGCGGTAGCCTTTGCCGCAGGGGCTTTCTTCTTTGTGCCCCCCTTCTTCACGGTCGTCTTGGTGTCACCCGTGATGGCCTTGACCGCGCTCGCACCGACCTCCAGCACACTCTCCGCGCTGGACGAGACGGCCTCGCCGATCGACCCGAGGACCTTGCCGATTCCCAAACCCCCGGCCTTGGTGCTCGATTTCTTCGTCTTGCTCGAAGCCTTCGTGGTCTTCTTGCCGTTCATGGATACCTCGTTTTGAAAAGAAGTTGACGCTCCGTGCGACAGGATCACTCACATCCATCGAGTTGAATCGTTGCGTGGCCCGGGAACCGGCTGGGTCCTGGCTCATCTAACTTTGGCAATTCTTATGCCGCCACATACATCCCCCAAGGGCTCGCGTTTCGCCGTGCAGCAACACTGGCGTTCAGGGTTTCGCATGGTCCTTCTCGGCGCCCCCCTTGGCCTCGCCCTCCGACACGTAGCGCTCCAGGGGCGGGCGCTTGAGGTGCGAGCCGGCCGCCTGCTGGTAAGCGCGCGCGACGGCAAGCAACGTCGTCTCGTCGTAGAGGCGTCCGGTGAAAGTCACCGACCCGGGAACTTCCCGGCCCTCATGCGGCGCAAACCCATCGGGAAGGACGGCGGTCGGATGACCGGTCAGGTTCGTGATCGACAGGTCGTCTCCGCCGACGTAGAGGTCAACTTTCTCGAAGACCCGCGCCATCGACCGCATCAGCAGCGTGCGAACCCGCGCGGCGCGCAAGTACTCGACGGCGGGCACGAACTGTCCCTGCCGGAACGCACTCGGCCAGGAGTTGAGGCCCTCGGTGACGTGGTTGCGCGTGAACTCATCGAACACCGCGGCAGCCTCGGTGTGCAGCATGAGCGTGACGGCATCGACCGGCAGATCTTCCGGCAACTCGATCGGCACGAGGGTGACGCCCAGCCCCCGCAAGACCATGAGGTCCTCGCGCTTGCCGGCCGGGGACTCGTCGCGCTCGACGTAGCCGACACGCAGCCCGCGCAGCTCGCGTGGAGGCGGCCACGCGAAGGGGTGGTCCTGGGCGGTCGGATCGAGGCCGTCAAACCCGTGGATCGCGTCGAACACAAGGGCGCAGTCTTCGACCGACCGCGCGATCGGCCCGAGCTTGTCCATCGACCAGGCCAGCGACATGCAGCCGTGCCGGCTGACACGCCCGAACGTCGGCCGTAAGCCGGTCGCGCCACAGGCGCGGCACGGGGAGACGATGCTTCCCAGCGTTTCGCTGCCGATTGCGAACCCGACGAGTCCGCCGGCCACCGCCGAGGCCGAGCCGGCGGACGAGCCGCTCGATCCCCTGCGCGGGTCCCAGGGGCTGCGCGTCTTGCCGCCGAACCACTGATCTCCTTGCGCCAGCGCGCCCAGCGACAGCTTGGCCAGCAGCACCGCGCCGGCTTCCTCCAGCCGCGCGGCGACCGTGGCCTTCTCATCGATCACGCGTCCCTTGTATTGCGGGACGCCCCAGGTCGTCGGATACCCCGGGTATGCGATCAGGTCCTTCGCCCCCCAAGGGATGCCATGCAGTGGACCTCGGTAGTGCCCCGCGGCGATCTCGGCGTCTGCGCGCGCGGCCTGCTTCAGAGCCAGGTCTTCGGCGAGCGTGACGACGCACTTGAGCAGCGGGTCGAACCGCTTGAGCCGCGCCAGGTACAGCTTCGTCAGCTCAGTCGCGCTCACCTGCCGCGTGCGGACCAGGGCCGACAGCTCCGTGACGGGAAGAAAGGCGAGTCCCTCTTCGGAGTCGGGCCGCGCCGGCGGCCGCGATTCGATGGGCGTCGCCTGGTTGCGCCGGACACCGTCGGAAGGGCGAAGGCCGGGCGCCGGCAGGAAGGCGAGTGCGGGCGGCACGTCGTAGCCGACGTTCACCCGGCGCAGCGCTTCGAACTCGCCGAGGCTGTGCTTGACGGCGCGCGCAGTGTCCTCGCGCTCCTTATCGGTGAGCTCCAGTCCCGCGATCCATTGAGCTTGCTCGATCATCGCAGCCGTGACTTCGCCCGCCTCGGCCGCCCGCGCGGCCAGTGCGCGTTGGAAGGCCGCGGAACCGATGCCCAGCGCGCCGAGCGCCTTCAGGACCGAGCGGCGACTGGGCATCGGCTTCGATGATCGGGCTTGGAGCTCGCTGGAATCATCGCTCATGAGTGGCTCGCATTGCTCCTGCCGCGCGTCCGCGCGTTCGGCCCCAGGATCATCCGTTCTTTGTGCGCGCGCTGCAACACCGGTCTTGTCGAGAAGCGAGCCGATTTCGGAAATGGGGACATCTCACGCCGGTGACTGAGCGCCTTCCTGCGCGAAGACGTGCTCGTAAGCCTGCTCGGCCCCACTGCCCAGATGCCGGGCCATGTCCCGGTAGGCCGAGCGGCGATAGTCCCATTCCCGCGAGCGGGGCACTTGCTCGAGCCAGTCGAAGAGGTGGATCCGGCACAGGTCGTCGAAGTCGCGCGCGCAAAGTGCGACCTCCGCGCCGGTGATCCGGTCGACGATCGTGTGCGGCTCCGAGGCGCTGCGGACGGCGCGGTCGAACGACGCCCGGTCCATCGCGCAATTCAGGTACGCCAGGTGCTCGGCACGTTCCCCGATCAGCGCACGCACGTCACCGCGCCGCTCCAGCGGCAGCGTGAAACCCTGGAACTTCTCGGTGCCATAGATGGAGTGGAACATCCCCGCCCGGCAGACGTCCTCGGGGCAACCTTCGGCCTCGAGCCACCGATACAAGGCGACGAGGTGCGCGAGGTACGACTTGTGCGTGTGAGGGATCTCGTCGATTCCGATTCCGACCAGGAAGTCGGTGAACCGTTTGTAGTCTTTGTCCATTGCTGGCTCCTCGCGGGTCAGTTCAGCTCGCGGATGGCTATGCCTCTGAGGAAGAACGGCGGACGAACGCGCGGTTCGAACGTTCTACGACGACGATTTTCCCAGGATCGCCAACGGGTTTTTCAGGGCGTCCTTGGCCGTGAACTGGTACCAGAAGAAGGCCGACTTGGCCTCGACGCAACGGTTGAGGTACTCGGCCGCCTTCTCGGCCGATCCGTGCAGACACAGGAACCAGCCGACGTGAAACAGGGCGTTCCCGCGATTCTCCTCGGGCATGGCGCTGATCTCCTTCTCGACGGTCTGGAGGTCGAGCGGACCCGTGTTCGATCCCGCGAGCGCTGCGCGATACATGCGGTAGATCGGCAGTGACTTCGATTGCGCTGTGCACTGCGGGTCGGTTGTCAGCCGCTCCAAGCACTCGTCCCGGAGTTTCGTGTCACCGAGGCAATCGGCCGTCAGCGCGGTGAAGAGGACGCCGGCCGCAAGGCCGTCGCCGGTGGTGTCGCGAAACATGGCGAGCGCCTCTTTCTTCCGACCGTTCATGAGCTGGAAGCAGCCGAACGCGATGCGCTGGGCGCCCGCCGCTTGTTGGCCGACCGACGCGATATAGCGCGCCGTGAACGCCCGGGCCGCGTCAACGTCGCCCTGGTCCGTGCGCTTGCAGAAGAGGTACCAGTACGCCCAGTAGTGGTCGGGATAACGCTCGGTGTTGCGGCGCGCCCAGAGCTCGGCCTTCTTCCACTCCTTGAGCCCTTCGTAGCAGCGCTGGGCGCATTCCATGCCGAACGAGGACCAGCTCTCGGCGGCGGCCGCAGCGTAGGGCTCCGCGTCCTTCCATTGCCCCTCGTCCATCAGGTGATTGGCGATCTCCGATTGCACCGTCGCGCGGTCGAGCCCGTAGTCTTCCCCGCGCTCCAGGAACTGGTCCAGGATCTCCTGCCAACCCTTCCAGTCCCCCTGGATTTTGAAGACATGCGCCAGGATCTCGTAGGTCGTCTTGTCGGGCGCCAGCGTCAGGCTCCGCTTGAGGCAGCGCTGGGCATCGTCCCACCGTTTCAGCTCGATGTACTGGCGGCCGAGCGCCACCAAGACCTGGGGCGAATCTTCGGCCTCCCAGTCGCGCGCCTTTCCCTCGACTTCGGCCCAGCTTTTCTCGATGCGGATTGCGCGCGCGACCGGCGAGTGGGGGCTCACATCCTCGAGATAGCGAGCGGTCGCCAGCTTGTCGGCTTCGCTCACGCGCGGCTCGAACAGCTTGAGGTCGTGCTCCGTGGTGTCCTCGCGCAGGGCCGCCTCGCGATAGAGCGCCTGCCCCTGCGTCGCGTCGGCGACCGTGAGCATGTCCAGGAAAAACGGAAGTTCCGTGACCTCGACATCGACCACCGGAATCTTCACCTCCTGGAGCAAGGCCCGGTAGCGCGACCCGTCGCGGGCAAAATCAACGCCGAAACTTTCGATGAGCGATCGATAGGGATGATCCGCGACCAGCGGACGCGCGGACTTGACGAAATTGCCGGCGGGCACACCTAGCGAAAACGCGAGGAATACGGCCCGGCGCGACACCTGGACGAAGCGAACCTCGTCCATCAAACGTCCCAGCACTCCCCAGGACGGCTCCCCGCGGTCGCCAGAGCGCCCAACCTCGATCAGCGCCTTCGCGGCCGCCACCTCGTTCGCCGGATCGTCGAGCTGCGGCGCAATCCCCGGCGGCAGGTCGGCCATTGCCTGGAGCCGGCGGGGGACCTCACGCGCGTAGACCTCTATGGGAGTCGTCGTCGCCTCGTGCAGCACCGACACGCCCCCCGCCGCACAGACCCCGTCGTGGACGCGATAGCACTCGGGGTACTCGGCGAGCATGGCCCGGCCCACCTCAACCTGAAGGACATGGCTCCACGTCCCCTCGACCGTCAGAAACGCGAGGAGCAGCGCCAGCCCCCGGTCGGGGCCCGGCTTGGTATTCAGAAGCGTCTTCGTATCGTACCGGCAGTAGGCATCAATGAGCGGGCTCCAGCCGGGCGCCGCGCCGGTGGGTAGAGCCTTGGCTGCGGCGAGGTCGTCCAGCGCGAAGCGCTGGAGGCCGGCGAGCGCGTAGGCGTAAGCGCGGTGCCGCAGCGCCTCGGCCGAGCGGGGCTCGCGCGCAACCCACCGCTGCGCGGCGAGCAGCGCCCTCGCCTTGAAGACGTCATGCGCGGGGTTCCAGTGGAACTCGGTCAGCACCCCCAAATGGGCATAGCCTCGAATCAACCCACTCAGCCGCTGGGGCGACTCCCCGTCCGCCCGGAGCGCGCCTTGAATCGCCCGGAGCGCGGCGAACTGCTCGGTGAAGGTCAATGCGGCCAGTCGCTCGTCGACCCCCGGAGGCAGGCCACCTTCAGCCTTCACCGGGATCGGCTTGCCCTCCACGCCCAGGGCCTTGAAGACCTTCGGCAGCTCCTCGCGTGCCAGCACCTCCGCACGTTCCAGGACACGCGGATAGGCCGACGCGGTCGGGCTTGCTGCCGAGTCGGCCGCCGGCAGTTTCAGCACGTGCGGTTCGGCCGACTTCGTGCCGGCGGGCTTGATCGTGAGCATGGAGCCGATCGGCCGCGGCGTGAGGAGCCAGGCGACTTCGGCCTCGGCCACGTTCGCGCCCGCAGGCGGCTCCTCGCCGATCATCGCGTCGCGCGTGATGGCCCCGGCGTGGTCGTGGGCCGCGATCAGCACGGCCTGGCGGACGATCTCGTTCAGGAGCCGCCGTGGATCGGCCCTGCCGATGAGCTCCTGCTGGCTCACTGTATCCGTGCGCCCGAGCGCGACCAGAACCGTCGCAGGATCGGCCGCTCCCTCCGATCGAACCCGTCTCACCACGAGTCGGCCGTGCATCGCCGACAACGACGTCGCATCACCCACCGCGGGTGCGGCGTCCTTCCCGGATCGGAGGCCCCAGGGGATCTGATCCTTCACGGAATAACCCGCTACGCCGATTGCGGCCAGTGCGCCCACCAGCACCAGCGCCCGTATCCAGGTGCGCTGGGGTACGGCGGGGGGCCGGGAGGAAAGCGGTTCTGAAAAGGGCCGGGACGCCTCGCCCTCCGGACTCGATGGGACTCCGGCAGACATTTTGGTAGCTCGCGCTTTGTTAAAATTGAAAACGCCTAAGACTCCTCCTCCGTCACGCATCGTGCCGTGAACCGATCGGCTACATGGTATCGTGCGATCGGCCCGGCGAAAGGAAATTTGCGAGGGCGATCATGATTTCTCATCGCGGCGCAGTCGGCGCCGACGCGAAGGCTGCGCGCAGGACGAGCGGCCTGTCTTCGGTTTCACTCGTCGGCGCGCAGGCACACGCGAGCATAATCCTCGACCATCCGTTCGAGTCCGAATCGCTCCACGACGCGGCGGCGGCCTGCTTCGCCCCAGGCGACACGGCGGCCGCGATCGTTCGCCGTCTCCACGAGCGCGTCGGCCAGACCCCCGACGTCCTCGCGGCCAACGAGCCGGCCCGTGACGCCATCTTCGACCTGCTCGGCCATTCCGCCGGCATCCGTGGCGATCACGGGCAAGCCGGCCGCCATCGCTTCAAGCGAGGCGTTCGGACAGCCCGCGGGCTCGGCGACGAGGGCGAACAGATCGAGGCCGCGCAGGAACTCCGTCGTCTCGTCCAGCCCGCCGAGCCACTCGACGGGCAGCCCGTTCGCCTGCGCTCGCAGCGCACGCGCGTACTCGTCGCAATCCCGCTCAACGCCGCCCGCCACGCGCAAGACATAGGGCGGCAGCTTCGGGTGCGCCCGGCGAACAGCGTCGATCAGGAGATCGAGCCTCTTATGTGGATTGATCCGTGCCGCGGTGCCGATGACCAGGCGCCCGTCGCACGATCGGCGCACCGCCGCATCGATCGGAACGCCGTTGGGAATCACGTGGACGGGTACACCGAGCGTCGCGGCCGCTCGCGGCACCTCGGCGTGGTACTTGACGATCGCCCCCGCGAGCCGCGCGCCATATTCGGCGGCCGTGCGGTAAGGGAGCCCAGCGCGGGGGCGCGTGAAGTAGCGGTCGAGCGCGTCGAACGAAAGCGCCCCGGGGCTGACGTCGAACAGGGGCGTACCCAGGAGGCCGTCGGCGATCAAGACGCGGTACTCGGGAATAACGTTCCAGAGCAAGACAGCCGCCGGCGGGTCGTCGTCCGCCAGGCCGAGCAGCCGCGCTACCGCAACGGCCGGGTCGACCGAGCCGGAGGGCGCCAGCGCGACAACGGGAATTCCTGCTTTTGCCAAGGCGCAACGTCCGGGCGTCGGCTTTGCCGGCAACTCCTGGATGACGATCGCGCGCGCACGCACGCCGCGCGCAGCGAGTCCGATCAAAAGCCGCCGGGCGCTGGTCTGCGCGCCGCCGATTGAGAAGTTGTTCGTGACCAGAAGCAGTCCGTCTCCACCTCGCCGGGTGCGAGCGGCGGCGATCGCGCGCGGGTAAAGCCAGACGTAGCGAGCGGCCATCGTGGCGCGCGTGAAGTCCGCGGGAAGCGTCGTGCGGATCGGCGCAACGGCTCGGTCGGCCAGCCGGGTCGCAAAGGCTTCGGGCGACGCGTCGCGCGGGAGGACGGCAGCGGCCGTTTGGCCGGGAGCGATCTCGGCGACGCCCCCCGCGTCCGTGGCGACCACGGGCACGCCGGCGGCCAGAGCTTCGAGCTGTGCGAGGCTCAACCCTTCGTGGTCGCTGGTGGAGACAAGCACGTCGGCAGCCGCCAAGGCCACGGCAACATCGCTGACCGAACCGGCCCACACGATACGACCCGCGAGCCCAAGTCGAGCGGCCTCCGAGCGCACGGCCTCGACCGTCTGGACCGAGGCCGGGCTTGTCGCGGACGCCTCCCCCGCGATGACGAGACACGCATCCCGACGCACCCCGCGCTGAGCGAGCTCCGCTCGGAGCGCAGCGAGCACGCCTGGAAGCCGCTCGAGCCGCTTCTGGGGCCGCGGGTTCGCGAGCGCCAGGAGCACAAAACCGTGTGATCCGATGCCGAGCCTGCGCCGGAAGGCGCGCCCGGCCGCACGTCGGGCGGGGCTCGGAGCGAATGCCTTGGGGTCAACGCCGTTCCAGGCGGTGCGCACAGGCGCGGCCGCACCCGCCAGCTCGGTCTCGACCGCCCGTGCACACGCGACGAGGAGTGCGGCCTCGCCGGCGCCGAGCGTCGCAAGCCCAGCGGGCCAACCGGGGCGCTGGTTGTGCACCGTCAGGACGAGCGGGACCCCCTGGGCCGAGACGATTCTGGCCTCCTCGGCCTCGAGCAGGTGGCCGTGCACGACGTCGGCCGCAACATCGCGCGCGACCTTTCCCACCGCCTCGGCCCGCGCTCTACGGTCACCGCTCAAGGGCGAAAGGTCAACGACGTCCATTCCGCTGGGCACGGCCAGCACCTGTCGCGACGTGTGGCCCAGGACGACCAGCCGGCAACTGACCCCGTGCCAGCCAAGCGCCACGGCAAGGTCCAGCGTGAGGCGCTCGGCCCCGCCTCGCTGGAGGCTCGTGATGACCTGCACGACACGCAAGCCGGGGTCGTAGCGCACGTCCAAGGGCGCGAAGCGGACGACGCGCCACCGCTCGTCTTCATCGAGTACCGCGCTGATCGCCTCGTCGAACGTACACCCTCCGGCCAGCCGCCGCGCGACGTGCTGGGCAGGTTCCGCTTCGAGGTACACGCTCGCGCCGACATCCAGCTCCGCGCCTCGCTCCGAAAGCACGCCCCCGAACGCCACGAGCGGCCTTCCCGTCGCGCTCGGAGTGGGGTCGACGGGCTTGATTCCCGGGGCCGGCCAGGCTCCCGCGCGCACGAGCCACACAGCGCCGCCGGCCTGCCCGATGACCCTTGCGAGATCGCCCCCCGTGTCTTCGCCCGCGATCCCCGCCGCTGCAAGCGCGCGCAACGTGCGGCCGACCCGTTCGGGTTCACCCGGCGCCCGGACGACAAAAACACGTGCCTGCATGTTTCAATAGGCCGACGGATGGCCCGTCCAGCCCGACGAACCGCGATGGTGCTGAGGCGGAGAGGCCGGGCGCGTGAAAGGCCGCGCTGACGGCCGGCTCGGCCGCCTCGGTGTTGTCCATGACCCCAGGTTCGCGCTCCAGTCGGCCGGCGGATCGTACTCTCCCTCCGGCAGGATTATCTCGAGGACCTTGATGTCCGTCGGCGCCCCACCCGTGTAGACGAACCCCCCTTTCGGCCCGGCCATGATCGTGAAACGCTCTTCCCGGACCGTGCCTCCCACGCGGCAAACGAAGTGCAGGCACGTGCCCACCGGCAATGCGGGGCTGTCGATCCAGAAACCATCGGCATCGGGACGCGTCACGATCTGTTCGAGCGGCGGAGGAACGATCCTACCTCGTCCTTGGAGACCTGCGAGCAACCCGCGCAAGAACAAGAACGCCGCGCCGGCCAGGAAGACCAAGACGCACACCCAGGCCACGCCGAATCCCCGCGATTGCGGCGGCGGAGCCACGGGAAAGTTGTGCGGCACCTGAGCGACGGGAGGAATGACCACGGGGGCCGCGGCCGGCGCGACCGGTTCGACGGCGACCGCGGCCACAACCCGGAACCCATTGTCCGCGTTCCGGCTGGCGGGGTCGTTGCGATAGCGCGCGGCCGAACGGGCGAACTTCGCCTCCCGCAGCCAAGACCCTCCGCGCAGCACGCGCCTGGGTTTGTCGCCGGCCGGCTGCGTGCGTTCGGGGTCGGCCACCGGCCCGTTCTCGTACGGCCCGTGCCAGTCACGGCACCACTCGAACACGTTGCCCCCCAAGTCGGCAAGGCCCCACGCGTTCGGGGTCTTCTGGCCGACCGGGCGCGTGCCGTCACCCGCGTTCTCCTTCGTCCATGCGATCGCGCTCGGATCGTCGCCGCCGTGATAGAACGGAGTGGCGGTCCCGGCCCGACAGGCATATTCCCACTGCGCCTCGGTCGGCAGCGCGACCTTCCGCTTGACCCGTTTCGCCAGCCAGTCGGCGAACGCGCGGGAATCGTTGTAGGTCACGATCGTCACGGGGTGGTCGTCTCCCTGGGCGAAACCGGGGTTACGCCACGTGAACTCCTTGCGCTGGGTGAGGCCCGTGCCGTCGAAGCCGAACCCGCCGGAGGTTCCCTTCTCCGCCTCCGTGCGGTAGTGGGTCTCGGCGACGAACCGGGCGAACTGCCCGCGCGTGACCGGAGTGCGGGCAAGGTAGAAGTCGTGCGTCAGCTTCACCTGCCGGCGGTCTTCGTCGCTTCCCCGGCCAGCCTCATCGGGCGGAGAGCCTTGTTCAAAGGTCCCCGCCTTGACCAACACGAGTTCGAGCGTGACCCCTTGCCCGAGGTCGACGACCAGCGACGGCTCGAGATCGGCCCCCCGGGCGATTCCGGTAGCAAGGGCGAGACCCAAGAGGGCGAGCAAGGTTCGCGCATAGGCCATGGGGGAAGTCCTTGGGGGAAGACTTGGCGGTTGCAGGCTAAGGAGGCCCGAGGGACAAGTCAAGCGCCACTCGGAAGATGGACGTAGGACCGACAATCGCCGGCCCAACAATTCGCCAGGCGAGCCCACAGCTTGACACCCCCCTGACCCCAAGGTAGTTTAACAATGGTTTAGCAGCATACCGACCTACCGGTCCGGGAGCGAGGCCGCCCGGACCCGCTGACAAAACTGGGTTGAAGAGGGCGGGACGATGCGACGTGTTCTGCCGCGGCTTTGCGTTCCGCTGGGCTTACTGGGAGCCCTCGTGTGGGGCGTCGTCCCTTGCTGGGCGGGCGGACCGCTGCACGAGCAGATCGACCGCGCGGTCGAGTCGAAGCTCGACGGTCAAGTCGCAGCGCCGGCCACGGACGCCGAGTTCCTGCGCCGGGTTTCGCTCGACCTGACGGGGATGATCCCGACGGCGGTGGAAGCGCGGGCATTCCTCGACGATCCGTCACCGTACAAGCGCGAGCGGTTGATCGACCGTCTGCTCGCGAGCCCCGAATACGCGCGTCGGATGGCGACCGTGTTCGACGTGATGTTGATGGAACGGCGCGACGATGCGCACGTGCCCGCTCCCCAGTGGCGCGAGTTCTTACGCAAAGCGTTCGCCGAGAACAGGCCGTACAACCGGCTCGCCGCCGAGATCCTGTCGGCCGACGGCATCGACCCCGCGCTCCGGCCGGCCGCGAAATTCTATCTCGACCGCCAGGCCGAGCCGAACCTGCTGACGCGCGACGTCGGCCGGCTCTTCCTCGGGGTCGACCTTCAGTGCGCCCAGTGCCACGACCACCCGCTCATCGACGACTACAAGCAGGCACACTATTACGGACTGTTCGCCTTTTTCAATCGTGCAACCCTGTTCGGCGCCGACAAGAACGCCGCGGTGCTGGCCGAGAAGGCGGACGGTGACGTGTCGTTCACGTCGGTTTTCACGAAGAAGGTCACCCACCAGGCCGGGCCGCGCGTGATCGACGGCCCGCCCGTCGAGGAACCGAAGTTCGCCAAGGGGGAGGAGTACTTGGTTCCCCCGGCCAAGGACAACTCGGTCCGGCCGGTCCCGCGCTTCAGCCGGCTGGCGCAGTTGGCGCCTCGTATGACGGCCGCGACCACGCCCGCGTTCAGTCGCAACATCGTCAACCGCCTCTGGGCGCTCATGATGGGCCGCGGGCTGGTGCACCCGCTCGACCTCCACCACACCGAGAACCCGCCCTCGCACCCGGAGCTGCTCGACCTCCTGGCGCGCGAGTTCGCCGCGTCGCAGTTTGACGTCAAGGCGTTTTTGCGCGAGCTGGCGCTCAGCCGGACGTACCAGCGGTCGAGCGAGCCGCCTCCCGGCATGAGCGAGGAGAAGTCCGACCCGTCGCGCTTCGCCGTGGCCGCGCTCAAACCGCTCTCTCCCGAGCAACTGGCCTGGAGCGTCATGCAGGGACTGGGGCTGGTCGCGATGTACCGCTCAAACGCCGAGCACCGCGTTGATAATGTCGATACGAAGCTGCGCGACATCCTGGGCACGGACGCCAAGCGACGGGACTTGCGCACGACGATGCTCGAAGAGACGGTGTTCGACCAGCTCGGCGGGAGCGTCGCGCCGTTCGTCGGCCAGTTCGCCCCCACGGGAGGACAGCCCCAGGACGTGGCCGAGCCGACCGTCCACCAGGCCCTGTTCATCGCGAACGGCCAGCCGATCCAGAGCTGGCTGGCGCCCGCCGGGACGAACCTCGCGGGCCGGCTTTCGGCTCTGACCGACCCCTCGGCGCTCGCCGAGGAGCTGTACCTCAGCCTCAACTCCCGGCGCCCCACCCGGGACGAGCGGGATGAAGTCGCGCGGCACCTCGAGCGCAGAGGGAAGGAGCGCGCCGCCGCGCTCCAGGAGCTCGTCTGGGCCGTGCTCGCATCCACGGAGTTTCGGTTCAATCACTGACCCGGCCACGGTCCGATCCAGAAAGGAAGGCCCGATGCGTTGCTCTTACTCTTGCCGGTCGACCGAACACGTCATCTCCCGCCGCGGGTTTCTCGGCGGAGTGGCCACGGGCCTGGGTGTCGCGACGGGCTTCTCGGGCCTGACCCTCCCCTCCGTCGCCGCACAGCTCGAGCGGAAGGAGCGGCAAGTCCTCGTCATCTGGCTTGCCGGCGGCGCCAGCCAGCTCGAGACGTGGGACCCCAAGCCCAAGACCGATACCGGCGGCCCGTTCCGCGACATTGAAACCTCGGTGCCCGGCATCCGCATCTCGGAGCTCCTACCGCTCACCGCCCGCCAGATGCACCGGATGGCGCTGCTGCGCAGCATCAACACCAAGGAGAACGATCACGGCAAGGGGGCCTACCTGATGCACACCGGCCGCAAGGAGATGCCGGGGCAGGAGTACCCGCATTTCGGCTCGGTGGCCGCCAAGTTCCTGGCGGGCGAGCGGAACCCGCTGCCCGGCTACATCCACATCCAGCCCGGCGGCGGTGGGCTCGCCGGCCGTGAGGCGGCCTTTCTGGGTCCCAAGTACGGCTCGCTCAACCTGGGCAACGGCCAGGCCCCCGCGAACACCGCGCGCCCCGCGTCGATCGGCGATGCGGCCGCCCAGGCGCGCGATGCGCTTCGGGTCCATATGAACGACCGGTTCGCCCAGCGCCGGCGGACCGCCGAGACCGAGGCGTACACGACGACCTATGAGCAAGCCGTGCAGTTGATGGAGCGCAGGGAAGTCTTTGACGTGACCAAGGAGCCCGCGCGCGACGTCGAACGCTACGGCACCCACGACTTCGGCCGCCACTGCCTCCTGGCGCGCCGGCTGCTCGAGGCGGGGACGACGTTCGTGAAGGTCTCGCACTCGAACTACGACACCCACAACGAGAACTTCGACTTCCACCTCGAGCAGGTCGGCGAGTTCGACCAGGCGTTCTCCGCGCTGCTGGACGACCTGGCCGTGCGCGGGAGGTTGGAGCACACGCTGGTCGTCGTGATGTCGGAGTTCGGCCGGACGCCCCAGATCAATCCGTACTACGGCCGCGACCACTGGGGGACCGCGTGGTCGATCGCCCTGGCCGGCGCCGGGATCAAGCCGGGCGTGGTCGTCGGCAAGACAAACGCCAACGGCACGGCGGTCGTCGACCGCGAGGTCCACGGCGGGCACCTGTTCCACACCTACCTGCGCGCGGTGGGGCTCGACCCGACCGAAAGCTTCGAGGCCAACGGGCGCGCGATCCAGATCGCCGACCCCACCGCGTCGTCCATCCGGGAGCTCCTCGCATGAGCCCGGCAACGCAGGCCGAGCCCGAGAAGGTGCATGTCGCCAAGGAGCTCAAGCACAAGAGCCCGCTCATCGCCTGCCGGTTCGACCCGAAAGGACGGTTCGTGTTCGCGAGCGCCGAGGACGATTCGGTCCAGCGCTGGGACCTCGAGACGGGCAAGCAAACGGCCCTCGCCGGTCACGACAGTTGGGTCTTCGCGCTGGCCGTGCACCCGAGCGGCGAGACGCTCCTCACCGGCGGCGGCGACGGCCAGCTCTTCTGGTGGCCCGCCAGGGCCGACGCGCCCGTCCCCTCGAGGCGCGTCCGAGCTCACGCCGGTTGGATCCGCTCCGTCGCCGTCAGCCCCGACGGCGCGCTCGTCGCCACCGCGGGCAACGACCGCCGCGTGAAGGTCTGGTCGTGCGCGGACGGCTCCCTGGTCCACGACCTCCCCGCGCACTCGAAGCCGGTCTATCGCGTCGCGTTCGACCCGTCCGGCAAGTTTCTGTTCTCCGCCGACCTCCAGGGGCTGGTCGTCCAGTGGGACCACAAGCCCGGCAAGGAAGCGGGCCGCTTCGACGCCGCGAAGCTGTACGCCTACAACGCCGGGCAAGGCGTCGACTTCGGCGGCGTGCGCGACCTCACGTTCAGCGCCGACGGCAAGTACCTCGCCTGCGGCGGCCTGATCGAGGCCTCGAATCCACTCGGCGCCGTCTGCACTCCAGCGGTCGTGCTCCTCGACCGCGAGTCGGGCAAGGAGCTACGCCTTCAGCGCCCGAAGGAGGACATCAAGGGGGTTGTCTGGGGCCTGCGGTTCCACCCCTCCGGGTTCCTCGTCGCCGCGTCGGGCGGTACCCCCGGCGGCTACCTCTTCTTCTGGAAGCCCGACCAGGTCAGCGAGTTCTTCAAGTTCAAGCTCCCGAATACCGCCCGCGACCTGGACCTGCACCCCGATGGCTTGCGCCTGGCCACCGCCCACTTCGACGGGCAGCTCCGCGTGTGTATGATGAGTCTCCAAGCTGCCGGGAAGAAGACCTAAGAAGCCCGGGTGGCTGGTGCAGCCCTTCCGCTCGCAGACCGACCCGCGAGATCCTCATGCCGCATCGCGTCAGGCCGTTGTTCTTTCTGCTCCTCATGCTCCCAAGATCGTTGTCGGCCGCCGAACCCGAACCGCGCTACGACGTCCTCATCCGCGGCGGGCATGTGATCGACCCCAAGAACGGGATCGACGCCGTGCGCGACGTAGCCGTCTGGGGCGGCAAGATCGCGCGCGTCGCGCCCGACATCCCGGCCGACCAGGCCGCCACGGTCATCCCGGCCCAGGGTCTCTACGTCGTGCCGGGACTCGTGGACATCCACGTCCACGCCTACACCGGCACCGGGAACCGCGCGATTGCGGGCGATCTCAGCATCTGGCCCGATTCGCACACGTTCCGCAGCGGCGTGACCACCGTGGTCGACGCCGGCACGGCGGGACGGCGGACCTTCTCCGACTTCAAGCAGCGCGTCATCGACCGATCGAAGACGCGCGTGCTGGCCTTCCTGAACATCGTCGGCCGGGGCATGGCCGGGCGTCCGTACGAGCAGCTCCAGGACGATATGGACCCGCTTCGCGCGGCCACCTTGGCCCTGCAGTTCCCCGACATCATCGTCGGGTTCAAAACCGCGCATTACGACGGCCCGGAGTGGACCGCCGTCGAGCGTGCCGTCGAGGCTGGCCGGAAGGCCAAGCTCCCCGTGATGGTCGACTTCGGCACGTTCCGCCCTGAGCGGCCGTTCCCGCAACTGGTACTCGAGAAGCTCCGGCCGGGCGACATCTGCACGCACATGTACGTGTCCATCCCAGGCGTTGCCGAAGTCCCCCTCTTCGACGGCGAAGGCCGCTTGCTTCCTTACCTGTCGCAGGCACGTCGGCGCGGAATCAGGTTCGATCTGGGCCACGGCTTCGAGAGTTTTCCATGGGCCCAGGTCGTCCCCGCCGTTCGCCAAGGCTGGCTGCCGGACTCGATCTCGACGGACCTCTATGCCCGCAGCGTCAACGCCGCGCTCAAGGACATGACCACGGCGATGTCGAAGTTCCTCGCGCTCGACGTCCCGCTGGACGACGTGGTGCGCATGTCGACCCTCGCGCCGGCCGAAGCGATCCGTCGGCCGGACTTGGGGCATCTTTCCGTCGGCGCCGTCGCCGACGTGGCGGTGCTCGCTCTGAGGACCGGCGAGTTCGGCTTCCTCGACGTGCGTAACCTCCGACGCAACGGGTCGAAGAAGCTCGAATGTGAGTTGACACTGCGCGACGGGCGCGTCGTCTGGGACTTGAACGGCCGGGCGGCGGCGCCTTTCCCTGCAAACCCCTCCTTATCCAAATAACAACACCTGTGGAGTCGACTCATGGCCGCCGTAAACCGTCGAGTCTTCCTCAGCGCGACCGGCACCGCACTCGGCGCGGGCCTTGCTCTGCACGTCAATCCCACGAGTGCCGCGGCCTCCGGATTGGGGCACACCGGCATTACCAAGGCCGATTTGCCCACCCCCGCCTTGCTCGTCGATCTCGATGCCCTGGAAGCCAACCTCAAGGTCATCGCCGACCACTGTCGGGCCAAAGGCTGTACGTTTCGCCCGCACGCGAAGACGCACAAGTGCCCGGCGATCGGTAAGCTCCAGGTCGCCTCCGGAGCGAAGGGCGTATCGGTTGCGACCGTCCCCGAGGCCGAGGCGATGGTGGCCGCGGGAGTTCCCGGCGTCCTGCTCACGTCGCCGATCGTTGAGCCGGGCAAAATCGCGCGGATGGTCGCGCTCACCAAGCAGGGGGGTGAGGTCATTCTGGCCATCGGTCACCCGCGCGAGGCCGAGCTGCTCGCCGAGGCGGCCGCCACCGCGAAGCTCGTGATGGACGTGTTCGTCGACCTCGACGTGGGCGATCACCGGTTCGGCATCCTGCCGGGAGCCCCCGCGCTCGAACTGGCCCGGAAGATCAGCCGCTACGGCTCGCTCCGCCTCCGCGGGGTCCAGGCGTACGCCGGCCTCGCCTCGCACGTGAAGGGGTTTTCCGCCCGCCAGGAGGTCTCGCGCACCGCCATGCTCCAGGCCGTCGAGACGCGGCAACTGCTGGCGAAAGAGGGACACGACGTGCCGATTCTCTCTGGTGGCAGCACGGGCACCTACAACATCGATACCGAGCTGCCCGGAGGCATCGAGCTCCAGGTGGGCTCGTATGTCTTCATGGACGTCGGCTATCGCGCGATCGGCGGTCGGAGCGGTGACGACGTGTACACGGACTTCCGGCCGAGCTTGACCGTGCTCACCACCGTCGTCAGCACGACGCTCGACGACCGCGCCTCGATCGACGCCGGGGTCAAGTCGTTCGCGACGGACTCGCCCGCGTTGCCCGAGGCCAAGGATCGCGAGGGTCTGCGCTACAAGTTCTTCGGCGACGAGTTCGGCCTGCTCACCGCCGAGAGCGGGGCCAAGCTCCCCCGTCTGGGCGACCGTCTCGAATTCTACGTGCCACACTGCGACCCGACGGTAAATCTGTACGACCGCATCTATGCCACGCGTGGGGACCACGTGGAGGCAGTCTGGCCGACCGTGGCACGGAAAGAGACAGCGGACAGGACGACAAAGCCCGCGGGTCAGCGCTAACGAGGGTGTGCGGATGCAGCGTGAAGAACGACGGCCGATCCCTCACGCGGCCAGAGGTTGGTGTTAAATCGACGAATTCGTTCGTTCAGTCTTGTTGCGCGGAAGGCGCACGATCGCGGTATTCTTCTTTCTGGGAGGGCGGGGCTCCGTGCGCGGGGCGGCCCCCCGGGGGCGGGGCGGGCGGGGCCGCGCCCCCCCCCGGGAAACGCCCC
>JARLIH010000334.1 GCA_031291845.1 Isosphaeraceae bacterium
TATCTTGAGCGACGAGGTTGAGCTCTCTGACCCCGTCGGCCGCGAGCTCGCGGGCCTCGGCGACGACCTTCTCGATCGGCTTCGTGACGTGCTTCCCTCTCATATACGGGATCGCGCAAAACGTGCAGAGCCGGTCGCAGCCTTCGGAGACTTTCAGGTAAGCGAGGTGCCGCGGCGTGATCCTCAACCGCGCGCGGTCGTCCTGGGCCTGTACGGGGGCGGGCCGGAACACAGTCCGCTGTTCGTGAAGCTCCCCCATGATCCGGTCGGCCACGCGGGCAATTTCTTCGCGGCCAAAAACGCCGACGACCTGGTCGATCTCGGGCACCTCTTCCAGCAGCATCTCCCGTTGCCGCTCGGCCAGGCACCCCGCCACGATCACCCCTTTGAGCTCCCCCGCGCGCTTGCGCTCGAGCATCTCCCGGATCACGCCCAGCGACTCTTGCCGCGCGGTGTCAATGAAGCCGCAGGTGTTGACGATGACCATGTCCGACTTCTCGCCGTCGGGCACGAGCACGTACCCATCCTGGGCGAGCAGGCCGAGCATGCGCTCTGAGTCGACAAGGTTCTTCGGGCAGCCGAGGCTGACGAAAGAAAACGTTCCTTTTATTGATGCCTGGCTATTCATTGGTTCCGGATTCATGGAGAGACCAGGGACTCGAGGTGGAAAAGAGACTCCACGAGCATTAAAGAGACGCTTTGCCACTCATCGAATACCTCGGGCTGATCGCTTACAAAGAAAAAAACGAGAAGGTTGGTCCGTCCGACCCTGACCATCTCGGGATGCCGCACCTCGAAAGTTCGTCCGCTCGCCATAGGCATCCGGAATGAACGGAACGATTCGGCAGTCTCACGAAATTCAGCACGATTCGGCGTGCCAGCGTCGTCAATTCGATTCGAGGGTCTCGAACAGGACGATCATCCGAAGCTTGCGTGTGTCGGTCGCGGCAACTCGATTCCCGAGAGCCGTCGCTTCGCCGTTCAGGATACGTGCCGCGACCGGTTTTGAAACGGGGCCTCGTGACAATCGTCCAGCATTCCCGCGCGGGCAAGCATGGCGGTGCCGCCACAGGAACGAACAGCGTGCTCCAGGCTTGCGCCGTCTATCGAGACCCGGCGGTAACACCACCGCGGGAATGAAGGTCCGGCGGCCCATTTTCAACAATGTTACATTAGAGAATCGCTGACTCCAGCGTCAAGCCCTCGCGCATGCAGCGTCTTGCTCCCGGCCGAAAAGCCGCTATACTGAACCGAGTTGCACCCGTAGCTCAATTGGATAGAGCATCGGTCTTCGGAACCGACGGTTAGGGGTTCGAGTCCCTTCGGGTGTACTGACGCCGCCCGGCGCTTATCCACCCGGGGGCTGCGCCGGTGATGATTGCTGGCCCGTGGCAACGACAACAGGCCTTCAAAGGGTGATGTTTCGGCCCGGTGCACTGCCGCTCGAACCTGATTTCGCCGAATTCAGCCGGTTGAAAGGACCAGCTCACTCCGCGTCTTGGACCCCAGCAATGCACCTTCCCCGGATGACGACGAGGCAACTGATCGTCGCCATCGTCGTCCTCGCGGTTTGGTTCGCGTTCGTCGCACGCGCCAGGCGGCTTCGCGGGATCGGCAACGCGCACATGCAGGAGTATGCGTCGCAGACCCGAAATGCGGCCAACCTGCGGGACCAAGGACAGGCCGCCGAGGCGAAGGCGTTGGCGGCTCGGTACCTGAAGTCGGCTCAAGAGCACAATGTGGAGGCGGACTTCGTGGAGTCCTTCACGTTCACTCTGCTCCTCACGGCCCTGTTTTTCGTGAGCCTGGTGATCCTTCGAAACAGCCGAAAACGGCCTCAGCCGCTACGGGCGGCGTCACAGCGGTCCGAGGACAATGGGCCTTCCGCCCGTGTCTGAATGCCAAACGTCGATCCTTGCGCATCGGCTCGACACTTTATTGTCATCCCGTTCGATCGAGAAGTGCGCGGGGCGCTGTACACGTCGCGGTCACGGAAACACCGTGTCGTTCGAAGCACGGCGTCAGTCCGACGGCCGACCGTTGACCACCACGTCGTAAAGCTGTTCGGGACAACCCATCGTGAAGACCAACCGGACGTCGAACCCGTTGCGTCCGCGGGCGATTCCAAGAACGAGAGAACGAACGCACACCACCGGGCTCGGTGGCCCTAGACAGAGCCAACAGGGCTGGTCCACCCCGATCGGCTTGTTTATCGACAGCCGGACGCCGCCGCGCGAGATGTTCTCGAGGACGGCGGGCGCAATCAGGAACTCGTCGTCTTCCCACCACCCAAGCCACGCATCCCGCTCCAGCGCGGGAAGGCGAGGCGAGGCGCGCCGTTCCCCGTCCTGGACGCCGGGACGCAGTTGCTTCCGGAAGAAACTCAAGACGTCGCGGTCGGCCAGGCTGTCTGCGCTCTGGGGGAGTGCGGCCGCGTCATACCTCAACTTCCACGTTTTCAGCCGAACGGGTGCCGATTCCGGGACGGCCGGCTCCCGACCTTGCGGCTCGCCATCCGCCCACGGCTCGTTCCACTGTGTCTGGTTCACGCGTCGCTCGGTTTTCCTGGTAACTTCCCTTCTGGGCCGCGCGGACCGGCGCTCCGTCTGGAGCGCGGGGCGACGGGCGGCAGGCTGCAAACGGCGGTCTCGAACAAATCGTAGGGCCAGCGGCGCGAAAACGCGATCCGAACCGCCGCGTGGCCCAGTCGGGTCCGGCGTACCTGGAGCACATCCGCAGGAACGATCACCTTGCGCCGCGCAGTTTCCAGCTCGAGCCAGAGCTTCCGACCGCTCGGCGGCGGCTCGTCCAGAAAGACCAAGGCGCCGCCCCGGCTGATATTGATGATCAAGACGTCCTTCTGCCATAGCGAGAACCACCGCCGTCCGCCAAGGCGGCAAACGAAGCCGGTCGGCTCCAGGCGAGCTTCCGTCCGACGGTCGCCTGGGGAAGCCGACGTCGCCTCGCGAGTCAATCCGAGTGCGAGGCTCCATCCCAAGCCGCTGTTGGCGCTCGCAGGATCGACACGATCGTACCTCAACCTGCGACGGCCTTTGGAATTGAGGCTGTGGGTCGCCAAACCGTTCGGCATCGAGCTGCTCCTGGAGCGGCTTATGGTCAACTCCTTGGCGGGTCCGCCTACTCCACACAGTAGGTCACCTGACGGCCGTACCCGGTATTTCTGTTGCCGGAAAACATCGCGCTTCGCAGAAGCTCGTCGAACGAACGACGTTCTCGATCGAACGGACGGTCGTCAGGTAGGCCACGCTCCCAGTTGACTTGACGATTTCCGGCCGGATGATGCTGAATAAGGAAATCCACTTGGGGTGGGCCGCATCACAGTCGCCCGTTCGTTGGGCGAGGAGAATAGCCAACCGTCTCGACCCGCGACCAGCGGCTGCCGTTCCGGCCGGCCACTCGCGCGTCGCGACGGCGACATTGCTCGAAAGGACGTCCCCAATGTCCCGACCTCGCGTGTTGAGCGTGGGCCAATGTGCGTTCGATCATAGCCGGATCAAGCGACATCTCACCCAGGTCCTGGGAGTCGACGTTGAAGAGGGAACGACGGCCGCCGAGGCGCTGGCAACGCTTCGAGACACCCCGTTCGACTTGGTCCTCGTCAATCGGGTCGGCGACGCCGACGGCTCCCCGGGGGCAGATCTCATCCGTTCGCTCAAAGCGGACCCTCAACTCGCCGCGTTGCCAGTCATGCTCGTCAGCAACTACCCCGATGCGCAGGCTGAGGCGATCGGGTTGGGCGCCCTCCCCGGATTTGGCAAGGCCGACCTGACCAGCCCGAAGACGTCAGAAATGTTGCGCGCCGCGCTCGCCATTCAGCCCAGCTCGCAGTGACCCCTGAGACCCTGAACCCGTCGTCGTACCTGCGCCGGCCTGCGAGGGATTGAGCCGGAAATGACATTCGTCGTGACACCGGCGGAGGCGGGAACGAGAGCATGAGACTTGCGACCGCGTGCCACGGCTGCCGGTTCACCAGAACGAAGTGGTACCGTTGTCGTCCGCGATCGACTTCTTCACGTGGTCATTCATAGCTACCCCTACAGCGCACGCGCCTACTGCTTGCGCAGGCTGGTCTGGATCGACCGGAACGAAGCGGTATTGCGATCGGCCACTTCACGGATGACATCGAGCGCGACGACCAAGGCCTCGCCGCTCATCAAGGGCTTTCTGGGGCGGGCTTCCCGAGGTGCGTGTGATAGCGGCTGTACCTCCAGTAGATCAGCATTCCGACGGCCAGCCAGACGAAAAGGCGGATCCAGTTGTCCTTGCCGAGCCAGAAGAGGAGCCCGCCGTTCACGAGGAGGCCCATGGCCGCGACGAAGGGAAGCGCGGGAACGCGAAACGGCCGGTGGATCTTGGGGCTTGTGTAGCGGAGGATAAGCACGGCCCCGCAAACGATCAGGAAGGCGAACAGCGTTCCCACGCTGACGAGGTCGGCCAGGAACTTCAAAGGAGCGAGGGCACCGCCGAGCCCGACGATCACGCCGACCAGGATCGTCGATTTCCATGGCGTCTTGAAGCGCTCGTGGATCGCGCCGAAGAAGCTGTGGGGGAGCATGCCGTCGCGTGACATGGCCAGCAGGATGCGCGCCTGGCTCAGGTTGCCGACGAGGATGGTACTGGTCATACCGGCCAGGACGCCGCAGGTGATCAGGGCACTAGCCGAGGCCAGCCCTTTGCTCTGGAAGGCCGCTGCAAGGGGCGCGTCGACGTTGATCTGCTTGTACGGGATCATGCCGGTGAGCACCGCCGCGATGCCGACGTAGAGGACCGTGCAGATCGTCAACGCTCCGAGGATCCCAATCGTGAGGTCGCGCTGGGGGTTCTTGGCCTCCTCGGCGTGGGTCGAGATGGAGTCGAAGCCGATGTAGGCGAAGAAAATATGCGCTGCACCCATCGCGACCCCCATCCATCCCTTTTTCTCATGTAGGAATGGTCGCCAGTTACTAGAATCGACGTGCGTCGATCCAACACAAATAATCGTCAAAATAATGCCGATATTGAGCACGACCATTCCCACGTTGAACCGGGCGCTCTCCTTGATACCGATGACGAGCACGACGGTGATGGCCGCCGTCACCAGCATCGCCGGCAGGTTGAACCACGCCTGGGCTGAGGCGCCGGAGGCGAGCGTGACGGTTTTCCAGTAAAAGCTGCCCGATTCGACTTCGAAGTCCCAGGGCGCCGCGACCAGCCGGGGGTCGATGCGCCAGTGGAAGACGTTCTGCATCAGGTCGACGAAATAGTTCGACCAGCCGTTGGCGACCGCGGCGTCGCTGATCGCGTACTCGAGCACGAGGTCCCAGCCGATGATCCAGGCAAACACCTCGCCGAGGGTGGCGTAGGCGTACGTGTACGCGCTGCCGGCCACGGGGACCATGCTCGCGAGCTCGGAATAGCAGAGCGCAGCGAACCCGCAGCCAATCGCGGCGAGCAAAAACGAGAGCATGAGCGACGGTCCGGCGTAGTTCCGCGCGACCTCGCCGGTGAGCACGTAGATGCCGGTGCCAATCGTCGCCCCGACCCCGAGCGCCGTCAAGGAAACAGGCCCGAGCGCGCGTTCGAGACGCTCGCCCCCTTTCATCTCGTCCAGCAGGACGTGGATCGACTTCTTGGCAAAAGGGTCGGACGGCCTTGGCTTCATACGTCGAGTCCCGGAGCCCGGGGGGCACGCTGGCGTTCGCACGCATCTCACGGCGTACCATACTGTCAGCGGCGGAACGCCGGTAGCCCAGCCTTCCCGTCGCGGCATTTCATGCGTCCGGGAGAATGAACTGGCGAATCGTATCGCGCAGCGCCCGGGCGGCTTACAATCGTCCCCAATTCATAGCAATGCCACTGATCTCTCTCCACCGCGCCGGGGGCCTTCCATGACCGACACGACCGGAGGCAAAGCCGCGAACCGCCTCGTTTCGCTCGATGCGTACCGGGGCTTCGTCATGCTCGCGATGGCGTCGGGCGGCCTTGGTCTCCGCATCGTCGCGTCGCATTTCCCCGACAGTCAGGTCTGGGATTTTCTCAGCCGGCACTCGGAGCACGTGCGCTGGAGAGGCTGGACATTCTGGGACTTGATCCAGCCGTCGTTCCTGTTCATCGTCGGCGTCGCGATGCCGTTCTCGTACGCGAACAGGCGCGCGAGCGGGGCGCGATGGTCCCAGTTGTTTGTCCATGCACTCTGGCGCTCGGCCGTGCTCGTTGTGCTCGGGGTCTTTCTCGCGTCCGCCTGGGACGAGCCTCGCACGAAATTCGTATTTACGAACGTGCTCGCGCAGATCGGCCTGGGCTACACGTTCGTGTTCCTGCTCCTGGGCCGAGGGCCGTGGGGCCTGGCGCTGGCGGCGGGCGTGATCCTCATTGGAGACTGGCTTGCGTTCGCGCTCTGGCCGGTCGGTGACCTCGAGACGCTCGGGCCGAAGCGCGGCCTGGAACTGCAATGGGAGATCCTGTCCGGTTTTGCCGCCCATTGGCAACCGAACATCAACGTGGCGACCGACTTCGACCGCTGGTTCCTCAACCTGTTCCCACACCCGGCCGGCAAACCGTTCGAATTCAACGAGGGAGGTTACGCGACCCTCAACTTCGTCCCGTCAATGGCGACGATGATCTTCGGCGTCCTCGCGGGTGAATGGCTGAGGTCACCTCGACCCGTCCGAGGAAAGTGCCAGGCACTCTTCCTCGGCGGCGTCCTCGCCATTGTTCTGGGATCGGCCCTCGACGAGAGCGTGTGTCCGATCGTGAAGCGGATCTGGACGCCATCGTGGGCGATCTTTAGCGCAGGCTGGGCGGCCCTCTTCCTGGCACTCTTTTACGGGCTCGTCGACGGAGCAGGCTATCGGCGATGGGCATTCCCGCTGGTCGTGGTCGGTTCCAATTCGATCGCGATCTACCTGATGTCTCAGTTGATGAGGCCTTTTGTACGGCGAAACCTGACGATTCACCTCGGGCCCCTCTGGAAGGCGATCGCTTCGTCGCAGACCGTCGATGGTTGGGTCTACCGCGCTTCCGGCATGCATCTCCAACCCGTGATTTTCACGGGCCTGTTCGGGCCGATCGTCGAGCGGCTGGCGATCCTTGCCGTGTTCTGGCTCATTTGCCTCTGGATGTACCGGCAACGGATCTTCTTGAAGATCTGAGCCCCGAGCCAGGCTAAGCGGCCTGCTCCGGCAGCGCTCCCTCGCCGATCTCGTCGGCAAGGTGGCCGGCCGTTTCGGTGAGCGCACGGACCTGGCCGAGATGGGTGAGATAAAAGAACGAGCCGACCAGCCCTCCGCCATACATCAGGACCCGGAAACCCATCATCGCCAGCGCGCCCTCGGGATGGTTCACGAGTTTGAACAGCTCGTCGCTGACGGTCTCTCCGAGTCCCAATGCGCCGAAGGGCAGTGGTGCGGCCATTGTGAAGAGCGTCAACGGGACGAGCAGAAGGTGTTGACCCAGCGAGGGCAAGACCGTGGGAAACAGCGTCGTGCTGACGGTGTACCAGGCCAGCACGCTCATCGCATGACTCGCGCACGAGAGCGCCAGGCACCCCGCCACCACTCTCAGGTTCTGGCGGTAGGCATCCGACACGGCTTTCAGCTCGTTCAGGAGCAGAGCGAGTTTGCCGTGGCCTTCGAGCAATCGGGGATACCGGCGGGTCAGCGATTGGTTGAAGATCGCGGCCAAGCCGACAAAGCCCAGCCCCAGCGCGATCCAGGCGGTCACGATCAGGTAACGGACCTTGAGCGGCAACTCCGTCCCTGTCCAGGCCGCCGCGCCCGCCAGACCCGCCAGCAAGAACAGGCCGAGCAAGCCAAGGATCCGGTCGATGAACATCGACGCGATCGCACGCGTGTTATCAATCCGCATTTTTACGAGATAGGCCGCCTTGATCAGGTCGCCGCCGACGGCGCCCGGGATCACGAGGTTGAAGACGTTGCCGATGAACCCGAGCAGCACGGAGTCGCGAAACCGAAACGTGCAGTCGAGCACGCGCACGAGCCGGAACCAGCGGTAAAACGTCCCGACCACCCCGACCATGTAAATCGCGAAGCCCAGCACGAAGACCCACGGGTCCAGCTTGTGCCGAAAGACTTCCAGGATCTGACCCCAGTGCTTGCGGATCACGAGCCCGAAGAGCCCGAAGGCCAGGGCGACAAGGGCTCCGTTGACCACCAACGAGCGCAGTCCGCGCGTCTTCTTCCCGTTCATCCCGGTGTCGGCTCCTTCCGTCCCGAAGGTGTCGGGCCTTTCCTCGCAAGCGGCTTCAAAGTGTCCCCTTCGTCGACGGAACGCCCTCGGCCCGAGGGTCGACTTCGCACGCGTCGCGTAACGAGCGCGCCAGTCCCTTGAAGATCGCCTCGCTGACGTGGTGTGTGTTCCGGCCGTAATGCAGCAGAACGTGCAGGTTCATCCGCCCTTGCGTACACACGGCCTGCCAGAAGTCGGCGACGAGCTCGCTATCGAACGTACCGATCTGCGGCGCGGGCATCGGCGCGTGCCAGACCCAGTACGGCCGGCCTCCCAGGTCCACGGCACAGGTCACGAGCGTCTCGTCCATCGGCAGGACCGCGTGCCCGTAGCGCCTGATTCTCGCACGGTCGCCCAGGGCGCGGTCGATCGCCTGTCCGAGGCAGATGCCGACGTCCTCCGTGGTGTGATGCGCATCGACGTGCAGGTCACCCTGACACGTCACCACCAGGTCCATCAGCGAATGACGGGCAAACAAGTCGAGCATGTGGTCCAGGAACCCCACACCGGTCGCCACCTGTGCGTGGCCCCGGCCATCGAGGTCCAGACTCAGTCGGATGTCCGTCTCGCGCGTCTGTCGCGCGATCACCGCGGTTCGGTTCGCCAAGAGCCTCGTCCATTGATGATCGAAGATGGCTCAGAGAGGCGTGCCGCCCCAACGCGGCACGCGCTGACTCAAGCTATACCAAAAACTGTGCTCTTTCGTCGGTCCCGGGGAGGCGGTTGCATTCTCACCCGGCCGGGGCCCGAGGGGCAATCCCTCCCCGTGAGTCGACAGTCTTAATCTCTTAGCTGACCAATCCACGCAATGCGACCAGGAGCTGGTCAATTTCGTCGTCGGTGCCCACCGTGATGCGCAGGCCGTCGGGGTATCCGGGGTAACGCATCAAGCGGACGAGGATCTTTTGCTCCTTGAGCCGCTCATAGATTTCGGCGGCGGGCGGTCCTCCCGTGCACCAGACGAAGTTGGCCTGACTATCGGGAACCTGATACCCCAGCGCACGGACCGCCGCCGTGAGCCGCTGGCGTGTCGCCAGGACTTTACCGCGAGTTTGGGCCAAATAGCCCGTGTCATCGAGCGCTGCGGCACCTCCTACGAGACTGAGGGTATCGCAGTTGTAGGAATCCTTGACCTTGATCAGCCCAGCGACCACGTCCGGCCGCGCGATCAGGTAACCCAGCCGCAAGCCCGCGAGACTATAGCCCTTGCTGAAGCTGCGGGTGACGATCACGTTCGGGTGGGTCGCGACGAGGCGCACGCAGTGCTCGGCGGCGAAGTCGGCGTACGCTTCGTCCACGACGAACGGCCCGGCGAATTGCTCGGCGAGCGCTCCCACGTCCTCGGTCGTGAGCGCCGTGCCCGAGGGACTGTTCGGGTTGGCGAGGAATGCCAGCTTGGCCCCCGAGTTCGCGAACACCGCGGGGTCGAGGTTCCAGTCGGGGGAGTACTCGACGGCGACCTGCCGTGCGTCTTGAAGCTCGACCAGCGTTCGGTAGAGGATGTAGCTCGGTGTCGGGCACAGCACGGCGTCTCCCGGACCGGCGAAGGCCCGGGTGATGATCGTCAACAGATCATCCGAACCGTTGCCGGCCAAAATCATGTCCGGCTCGACGTCGTGCAGCCGCGCAGCGGCTACGCGGAAGGCAGCCCCGACCGGGTCAGGATAGAGCCGTAGCCGGTCCCCCACCGCGCCCCTGATGGCTTCGAGGGCCGACGGCGAAGGAGGATACGGGTTTTCGTTCGTGTTCAGCTTGATGAATCCGCCACGCTGGGGCTGCTCCCCCGGCACGTAGCCCGCCATCCGCTCAACGTGGGGTAGAAAATAGCCGCTCATTCGATGCAAGTCTCGCCACAAGCCGCGCGCCGGTCGCAACCACAGTCGTCGCCAGGATTATGATTGGCCGGGCGCTGATTTCGCGAGGCGCGTCAACGCCTCGTCATCGATGCGATAGACGGTCCAATCGTCGAGGGGCCGCGCTCCGTGGCCGCGGTAGAAGTCGAGCGCGGGCTTGTTCCAGTCGAGGACCGACCACTCCAGCCGTCCGCAGCCGCGTTCGAGCGCCACCTTCGCGACGGCCGAGAGCAACGCCGTACCGATGCCGAGCCCACGCAATTCCTCCCGCACGTAGATGTCTTCGAGATAAAGCCCCGGCTGGCCACGAAACGTCGAATAGGTGCCAAAAAACAGTGCAAAGCCGGCCGGTTGGCCCTCGCTCTCCGCGATCAACGCCTCGGCGAACGGTCGGGAACCGAACAGGTGGGACCGCAGCGCCTCGGGTGCAGCGCGGGCAAAATCTTCGAGGTGCTCGTACGTCGCAAGCTCGCGGATCATGATCACGAGCGTTTCGGCGTCGTCCGGCCGACAGGGACGGATCGTCACGGTCATTCGGTCTCGTACTCCTTCTTCAAATGAATGACCAGCTCGGGAAGCGCCTGGTTCAGCGCCATCGCCGCGTTCGCGCTAATCACCCTCTTGTCGCCTTTCGCCTTCCCAACTCGCAACACTTTCAGTTTCGTCAGGGGCCTGAGTTGTTGCAGGCCGGCGTCGGTTACGTCCGTCTCTTCCAGGTCGAGAACCTCGAGGTCCGTGAGACCTGAGAGGTGTACCAATCCGGCGTCGGTGATCCGGTTCCCACTCAGGTTCAACTCCCGGAGCCCGGTGAGCGGTTCAAGGCGAACGAGGTCGTTATCCGAGAATTTCGGCGGCGGCGCGACGATCGGCGATGCCTTGTCCTCAATACGCCCGAGGTCCAGCACTTTGAGCTCCGGCAGCCGCTTCAGGTCCGCAAGACCGAGCGCGCTCACGTCGAAGGCATTCGACAGGTCGAGCGATTGCAGGTGGCGCAGCCCGCGAAGCTCTGCCACGTTGCGGTTCTCGAACTGGCCGTTCGTGCGGAAGCCGATCGGCAAAGAGACGCTCGTCACGCCCCCCTGCGTCCAGTTCTCGTCGTTGAGCTCCCAATTCACGTCGACGCCGAGCATGGTCAGCCAGAGCAACGTTCGCAGGTGCTCGAAAACCGGCGGCCCGACGGCCAGTCCGGCCACAAGGAACACCCCGAGCAACATCCGCACGGCCCAACGCCGCCGCGCCCGCCGCCGCAGGAAGCGAGCAGCTTCTTCCTCGGTGAAAATGCGTTCGTTGGTTAACGTGGACTGGTTCATGACGGTGCTTTGGCCCCCCCGACGAGTTTACTCGGTCGCCGGCTCATCTTCGAGGCGGACATCAACGCTATAGCGGTGGGCCGTCAGACCCTCCTTATCGGCGAGCACCCGCACATCGGGCGCTATGGAAGCAAGACCTTCGCGGTTGACGAAGATCAGGCTCGTGCGCTTGAGGAAGTCGTTGGAACAAAGGCCCGATGCCCAGCGGGCGGTACCGCCCGTCGGCAGCACGTGCGACGGACCCGCCGCGTAGTCGCCGACGGCGACCGGAGTGTCGTGTCCCAGGAAGATCGCCCCGGCGTTCGTGAGGCGCTCGGCGAGTCGGTCGGGATCGGACGTCGAAACGTGCAAGTGCTCGGGCGCGATTGCGTTGGACAGTGCAATGGCCTCATCCTCGTCGCGAACCAGGATGAGTGCGCCGAATTTTTCGAGGCTCTCGCGCGCCAGTTCACCCCGGCTCAGGTGTTCGAGCTGTTGCACCAGGGCATCAGCCACCCGGTCGATAAGGCTGGGCTCCCAGGTGATCAAGATGCTCGCGCCCGGCGAGTGTTCGGCCTGGCTGATCAGGTCGGAGGCGACGAAACGCGGGTCGGCCGTCCAGTCGGCGATCAGCACGACCTCGCTCGGCCCGGCGATACTGTCGATGTCGACCTCGCCGTAAACCTGCCGTTTCGCCAGGGCGACGAAGAGGTTGCCTGGACCGACGATCTTATCAACGGCGGGTACCCCGGCAACCCCGTAGGCCAGGGCCGCAACCGCCTGGGCGCCGCCGATTCGATGGACCTCGGTGACACCCAGAGTGTGGCAGGCCGCCAGGAGATCCGTGTTGTAGCCCCCATAAGGCGTGGGAGGGACGACCACGGCGATCTCGTCGACTCCCGCCGCCTGCGCCGGGACCACGGTCATCAGAAGGGAAGACGGATAGGCCGCCGCCCCGCCCGGGATGCACACGCCGACCCGCCGGAGCGGCCGATATCGCAGCCGCAACTCGCTATTGGGACCCCTGCGCATCACGGCATCGCGGTTCAGGATGCCTGACTGAAACGCGAGGATGTTGTCCCGAACGCGTCGCAAGGTGCGCAGGTACGCCGGATCCGCGGCACGGTGCGCCGCGGCGAGTTCGTCGCGCGTGACGTGCACGTCGCCCGGTTCGAGGACGACGTTGTCGAGCTTTGCCGTGTACTCGAGCACGGCATCGAGCCCCCGGCACTGCACGTCGGCACAGATTCGCTCGACGACCTGCTGGGGTGTGAGCGGTTCGCCAAACGCCGCGATCGTCCGGGCGCGCCCTTGGGGACTGACGACGTTGCCGTTGGGACTGAGCTGCCGCCGCAAGTCCTGGATCGCTTCGCGCGCGTCGACGCTGGCGCAATCAATCCGGCAAATGTTCAGCGTTGTGGACATCGATCGAGGGCTCTCGGCCAGGTTCGGGATGCACCCATTCTATAGGGGACGGCGCGGCACGTCTTCAGATTTCTCCCGGAACTCGGCGCTGCGGCGTCGCGGGGCCTCACCGCCCCGGTTTACAATGCTCGTTCGAGCTCTCGACTGTCCAGAAAAAAGCCGATTGCCTGAGGCCCCATTCATGACCGAGCGCGTGATCGACCTGCGATCTGACACCGTGACGCGACCTACCCCGTCGATGCGCAGGGCGATGGCCGAAGCGGAAGTCGGCGATGACGTCCTCGGCGAAGATCCGACCATCAACCGGCTCCAGGAGCGCACCGCCGAGCTGCTCGGGAAAGACGCCGCGCTCTTCGTCCCCACCGGGACGATGGCCAACCAGATCGCCATCGGCGTACACGCCAGGCCGGGCGACGAGGTGCTCTGCGGCGCAACGTCTCACGTCTACGTGTGGGAGGGAGGCGGTATCGCCCGGCTCTGGGGCGCGACGACGCGACCGATCGACGGCGACGCCGGACTGGTCCGCCACGAAGATCTGTCGGACAAGATCCGTCCCGAAGACGGCCATTATGCCCGGACGCGCCTCGTTTGTCTGGAGAACACGCACAACCGAGGAGGCGGCCGTGTTCACCCTTACGACTCCGTGAGCCAAGTCACTGCGTGGGCACGCAGCCACGGGTTGGCCACGCACCTCGACGGCGCGAGGCTCATGAACGCCGTCGTGGCAACGGGGATCCCGGCCCGCGACTGGTCGCGGCAGTTCGACACGGTGTCGATCTGCTTCTCCAAAGGGCTCGGGGCGCCGATCGGCTCGGCGTTCGCAGGCACGAAAGATGCGGTCAAGGCCGGACACCGTTTGCGCAAGGTCCTGGGGGGTGGGATGCGCCAGGCCGGCATCGTAGCCGCGGCGGCGTTGCACGCGCTTGACCATCATGTCGAGCGGCTTGCGGAAGACCACGAGAACGCGCGGATCCTGGCGGCCGCCGTTGACGAAGCCGACGGTCTGAGTCTCGAGTCCGGCCCGCCGGAAACCAACCTGGTTTGGATCGCCGTCGCCCCGCCCCTCGGAACGGCCGGTGATGTGGCGGCTCGCCTGCGGGCGAAGGGGGTGCTCGTCTCGGCGCTTGGCCCGCAAGTGCTTCGGGCGTGTACCCACCTTGACGTCACTCGCGCGGACGCCGAACGTGCGGCAGGCGTGATTCGCCGCTTGACGCGGGACGCGGTTTCGGCGTAAAAATCCGTCCATGCGACCAATTCGAGCAGCACGTCGCAAGGTTCGGAGCGGCTCGAGCTCGAGATCAGCCCGCGGCTAATGAAGGAAAAACGCTCCCAACGTAATAGGTGATTTCCTATTGCCGTGTCCGGCGTGTTCGACTACATTCCGGCGCATTTTTCCCCTGGCGGTGCCCTTTTCCGCCGCGCTGATGCGTGCGGAGGAAGCAAGATCGGCCGCCCGAGGATCGTTGGCGTAAGAACCCTCAAGGACGAGGATTCGCCGTTGCGGAAAATGCGCTGGAGTGGGCTGTCGCTTCTGCTGTTTATCGTCGGGTGTGGGATTGCGCCCCGGACCTTCCGGGGAATGATCCACACGGACGGTGTCGGGCGCGCACGCGCCGTGGCGCTGGCTGGCGGCAAGGCCGATTCGCACGTGATTCCCGGGCTGATCGGACAACTCGAAGACCCGGATCCCGTCGTTCAGCTCACGGCGAACGAAGAGCTCAAGCGCGTAACCGGTCAGGACTTCGGCTTTGCCGCATGGCTCGATCCCGCGGAACGAAAGGCCGCGGTCGACCGCTGGAGCGGCTGGTGGAAGCAGCGCGAGGCCGATCGCGAGAAGACGCGCTAGACCGCATAACGCCCCCGGCCGGGCCAATCGCACGGCTCATTCGTCTGCGTTTTTGTTCAGGGAGGATCGACGCGATGTCCACCGCCTCAACGCCCGCGCCATCCATCGAACTGCACTCCCCGATCGCCTGGGTCGGTCGAGCGTCCCTGAACTCCGTGGGCTACCTGGGGAGCGCCGGGTTGCTCGCCGCGGGTGCCATGCGGTCCCTCTTCCGGACGAAGGGGCCCGCTCCGGCCCTCGCTCCGGCGGTCTCGTGGCAGCTGGCCAGGGCCCTGTCGATGGGCTTTGTCCTCACGGGCCTGATCCACGTGGGACTCGGGTCATTTCTGTCGATGCAGTCCTACTTCGGCGGCACGTTCATCGACGGTGCCGGCGCAGTCGTCGGGGTCGGGCTCGTTCGAAACCTCGCGCCGTTAATGTCGGGCATGACTCTTGCCGCCCTGCTTGCAGCGCGCCTGACCCCGGAGTTGCGAGCGAGGTTGCGCGCCACGCCCGCCGGCGATCTCGAAACGCTCCCCGACGCCGGACGTGTGGCGCTCCCGCGACTGATCGCCGGCACGATCTCGGGCCCGGTGCTCGCACTCTGGGGGTCGGTGGTCGGCTCGCTCGTCGGTTGGGCCGTGGCCGCTTCGCTGCTGGGGCTGTCAGGTAACACCTTCTGGCAGATGTTCTGCGACATGTTGTGGGTGCGCGACATCCTTGGTCTAGTCGTCAAGGGAATGGGCTTCGGTTTCTTCGGCGCTCTCTTTGCCTGCCTCGAAGGGTTACGCGGACCGGTCGGCGATGAGGCCGACTCGGACCCCGACTCCGTTCAATGGGCCGTGTTTCGCGCGTGCTGCCTCTCCGCGCTAGCCATCCTGCTGATCAACAGCAGTTGGTTCGTCCTGGTCTACCGCGCCGGTCCTGCTTTCGGGCCCACTTTGTTGGCCCCCCCGAATTCATAAGTCGGATCGGAATTTACACTAATCGAAGTCGTCATGGATGGGACTTTAAACGTCCGCACGTCCACCAGGGGAGGGAACCCCGATGAACGGTCGAAACACGGCACGTGAGATCCTCGTTGGACTCGTCATCGTCGCGACGCTCGGGGGCCTGGTCGCCCTGTTGGGCGTGGCCGGGGGAGGACCCGGCTTCTTGAAGACGCGGCGCACGATCGACGTGATATTCCGCGATGGGCAAGGGATACGGGTCGGCAGCCCCGTGCGCGTCGCCGGCATCGACGCGGGCCAGGTGGTGGACATCGACCTCACCGAGAAAGAGGGCGCGCTCCGCGCCCGCGTCAAGATTGCGCTACCGGTCGATCTCGCGAAGAAGCTCCGGCAGGATGTGAAGATCACGATCCAATCGGGGCTCACCGGGCAAAGTCGCGTGAACATCGTCTCGTCGGGAAGATCATCGGTGCAGCTCGTGGCCGGTCAAGAGGTTCAGGGCGTCGAAACGACCTTCTTCGACCCCATCCTTGAGCAGGTCGGCCTCGGCCCGGTCGAACGGAGCCACCTCAGCCACACGATCGCGGAAGTGCGCCAGACGGTCGATACGGCCGCCCCGCGCGTGCGGCAGATCCTCGGCACGCTGCAAGACACGGCGGCGGGCCTCAAGGAGACGAGCGAGACCATCCGGCCCGCGATGGAGGCGACGGCGTCGAACGTGCAGGACCTGGCCAAGCGCATCAACGGCTCCGCTCCCAAGCTCGAGACGGCGATCGGGCGTATCGACAACGTCACGCAGCAAGCGGAAACGTTGTTGAGCGAGGCACGTCCCGGAATTCAGTCGAGCATTTCCAACGCGAAGGACCTGACCGAAACATTGAACGACATCGCCGTGAAAAACCGCGCCAAGGTCGAGACCCTGGTCGACGGGCTCAATGGTACCCGCGCGCGGGCTGACCGCGTCCTCTACCAGGCCGACCTGATCGCCACCCAGGGCGTCACGCTCATGACCAACAAACGTGCCGACATCGAACGCTCGATCGCCAACGTGCGCGACGCGAGCGATTGGGGGGACAAGCTCGTTCAGAAAATCTACGCCAACCCCTTCGTGCTCAGTCCGTTCTACAAGCCGACCCCCGAGGACGTGCGCGTCCAGGCCGTCTACGACACCGCCCAGGTCTTCACCAAGGGCGCTCAAGAGCTCAACGATCTCGTGAAGACCCTCGACGCGATGCAGGCGCGAGCCAATTCCCCGACCCAAAAGCAAGATATTGCGGCCATCCAGCGCAGCGTGATGACCGTTACCGACCACCTCGGCCAAACGTCCCAGATGCTGGCCGAAGCCTTGAAGCGGCCGGCGACCGACGGAGTTCAGAAGGTCCGCCGCTGACCCGGTCGTCGATCGGCCTCATCAACAGACGCGGCGCCCGATCCGCGCGGGCTGCCGCTGGCCACGCGTAGATCGAAATGATGTCGACCAATGTCGGGCCTCCTCGCCCGCCATTGGTCGACGTCACGTTTTGCGTGAGCCCCCCGGCTTGCCCGACTTGCAGTCTCACCTGACGATTTCGAAAAATGCAAGTGCCGCCGCGGCGCGATTTCAGATTTTTTGGTTAAATTCGCTCTATCTTCCGGTCGATAACTGTACCTGTGGACGGCAGAGCACTTCGCTCGGCAGTCCACGGCGGAGACCGGAGTGAGGGGAATGGCCCGCCTTCTTCGTGAGGGCGGGGTCTCCTGGCTCGCAGTGGCCTCCGTGGGTCCTCAGGTTCAAGCAACGCCAGGGCGCGCCGGCGGTTTCAGTGCCGGCCACAGCACCAAAAGGGGAGGCACAGATGGAAATCTTCGGCGCAGGGGGAACGCAGGGCCCCCAACCCATCTATCCGCGGCTGGCCGCGTTCAGTGTCGATGCGGGTCAGACCGTTCAGGCGGGCGCGGCGCGCGATCAGGTCGAGATCTCGCCCCTGGGCCAGATGCTTGACGGGATCAGCCGGTTGCCCGAGATCCGCCACGAGAAGGTCGAGGAAATCCGGCGCCAGCTCGCCGCCGGTACCTACGAGACCCCGGCCAAGCTCGAGCTCGCGCTGGACCGGATGCTCGACGAGCTTCACGGCTGGTAACTCACCGCCGAGTCGATCACGCGCTGACCCGAACGAGACCGGCCGACGGCTCGTGCCTTCTCCCAAGAGGAAGGTGCGGCCCGTCGGCCGGTTATGCTTGTGCCCTCCTTCCCAACCACTTCCAGATTTTGCTGGCGTACGATGTGGCGCTCGGCAACAATCGTCAGCGCCTATCCTGAAGGTGATTTCGGCTCTTCCCGTCGAGCCCGGAGCGATCGCGCGGCTCGTGCCCGCTGTGGGCACCTTTCGTCACCGACGAGGAGTTCACCAACGTGGAACCCACGACCTTTTTCCCTCGACCGGCCGGGGGCTCCGTTCCCGCCACCGCGGCGAAATCGAAAAAGGAGGGGACAGCGATCGTCCCCAGCCCCCCCGATCAGACACTCTCCGCGTCGCTGGTCGCTCTCGGCCTCATGACGGCTGAACAATTGGACGAGGCTCGCCAGTACGGGAAGCAATATCACCGCGACCTGCGCCAATCCGTCCTCGACCTCAATTTCATCGCGCCGGAGAAACTCAACGAGCTGGCGTTCGAACGAATTTCCACGCTCGTCCCCGAAGATGGAAGCCCACCCCACGCCGAGGAGGCGACAGCGCTTCCCGCCGTCGGCGGTTCGCCTCTTTTGCCCGACCGGGTTCAATTCGAGCAGGATGTTCGCAACGAGCTGCGCGGACTGGCGGCGACCGCGACATTGCCCGACCTCCTGGCACACGTTCTGGATCGCGCCCTCGACTCGCGAGCGACTGACATCCATTTCGACCCGCGCGAGACGGGGCTGCGAGTCCGTTACCGGATCGACGGACAACTGCAAGACGTTCTCGAGGTCGACCCGTCCCTGACCACCGCGCTGGCGAGCCGCATCAAGGTCATGTCGAACCTGAACATCGTCGAGCGCAGACATTCCCAGGACGGCCGAATCACGATCCAGCACTACGGCCGCGCGCGCGATCTGCGGGTCTCGACCTTCCCGACGGCCTTGGGCGAGAAGATAGTTATTCGCGTCCACGAAGTCTTGACCGATGCGCCGAGCTTCGAACACCTGGGAATGTCACCGCGCCAGGCCGAGCAGCTCACGCGAATCATCGCCAAACCCTACGGCGCTGTGCTCGTGGCGGGTCCCGTCGGGGCGGGCAAAACGTCGACGCTGTATAACTGCCTGGGCAAGATCAATTCACCCGCCCTCAACATCATGACGATCGAGGATCCGATCGAGAACCGCATCGAGGGGATCAACCAGACCCAGGTCGACGCCCGGGGCGACCTTCGGTTCGCTGACGGGCTGAAGGCCATGCTCCGGCAAGATCCCGACGTCATCATGATCGGCGAGATCCGCGACGAAGAAACCGCACACATCGGCATTCGCGCCTCGCTGACCGGGGTTCTCGTCTTCAGCACGATTCACGCCTCGGATTCGCCCAGCACGATCGGCAACCTGTTCAACTTCGGCATTCCGGGCTACCAGGTCTCGACGAGCCTGCTGGCCGTCGTCTCGCAGCGCCTGATCCGCAGGATTTGCCCGTATTGCCGCGTCAGTTATCCGGCCGACCCCAAGGTCATGGCCGCGCTCGATCTCAACCCCGACGACCACGAGGGCCTCGTGCTTCACAAGGGTCTGGGGTGTCCCGCTTGCTTCCAGACGGGCTATCACGGCCGAACCGGGATTTTCGAAATCATGGAAATCGGCGAGGAGCTGCGCGAGCTCATCTTCCAGCAGATCCCGAAGGACATCCTCCGACGGGTGGCGATCGACCTGGGAATGCAAACGTTGAAGAGCGCCGCGGTCGATAAAATCCTGGACGGCACGACCACCGTTGAGGAGGCTTACCGCGTTGTCTCGATGTGAACGCACGAGACGCGTGGCACGGGGGTCGTGAACAAGGACGAATCCGAGGGCTAACCGACAAGGAGGTCGGCGATGCATCCCGGCTTGAATAGAACGCTCGGTGCGGCGGTTCTCGCACCCGGGCTGCTCGTGCTGTCAGTATGGACGGGAAATTCCGCGGCCGACGAGCCGCGCGGCCTGGGCAGGCTCTTCCGCTTCGGCGGCGCGCCGGCCCCCATCAGCGCCCCCACCCCGGCGTCCTCGCTCCCGGCGCCGACCAGCCCCCTAATTAGCGACACCGGGGCCCCCGCCCTGCCCCCCCCCGCGACGTCGCTACCACCGACCGTCGCGACGAACCCGCCGGTCATCTCGAACACGCCGGTATCGCCGACCCAGCGGATCGTCCCCCAGGCCCGGACGAGCCGCCCGGTGACCGATGCCGACCCGCTGGTCACCCGCGTGTCGCTCGTCCGCTCCAACGACGGTAACCAGTTCGGCGTCTTTCTCCAAGTGTTCGCCGACGGTACGGTGATCGACGGCGAAGGGGTTCATCGTGTCGGTCGCGACGCCCTCAAACCGGTCCTGGATGCCCTCCAGGAAAGCGATCTCTACCGTCTCAAGGGACACTGTGGCGCTCCTGCGACGGATTTCACCGAGTATGTCCACCTTGTCGTCTTCGAACGGAATTTCGGCAAGCTGCGCGCGAACGCCTTCTCGTACTCCGGCAACCCCCAGGGCTGCGACCACGCGGTGCGTCACCTGCACGGAGCGCTCGACACCTTGCAGACGAGGATCAGTCGGCCGCCGGCAGCCGGACCCGGGCCCGCGCCCGGGCCGGGGCCCGCGAATGATGCCGCGGCTCCGCCACCGCCCGTCAATGGCGCGAACACGATTCCGCTCACACCCACCAATTGAGACGACCCGGGCATTCTCGCGTGTACTGAGTGGAAGCCGTTTGGGGCGGCCGGTAGAATAGCATCGAGAATGATTCTTGATTTTGAAGCGCGGACCCTGCCTTCACCAGGCTGGGTCCGCATTCGCGCCTGAAGGACGATCATCGTGGCGGACCGCGCCCCTCTCGCACCCTTGAACTTGGCGGAGAGCCCCGAGCACAAGTTCCGCGATTTCCTGGCCATTCGGGGCGAAAAACTCACCGAGCCGCGCCGCGTCCTCGTGCGCCATATCTTCGATTCTCACAAGCACTTTGACGCGGACGAACTGGTCGCCGACCTCCGTAGCGCGGGGCGGCAGGTCAGCCGCTCGACGGTTTACCGCACCTTGCGGCTCCTGGTCGAAGCGGGGCTCCTGCGCGAGCTTCGGCTGACGAACCGAACGGCCTATGAGCACGACTACGGCTATCCCTCTCACGACCACTTGCACTGCACTGAGTGCAATGCGGTCGTGGAGTTCCGGAACGAAGCGGTACGCCAGCTCAGCGAAACGGTGAGCCGCGAGCACGGCTTCCGCCCGGTCGGCCACCGGTTCATCATCACGGGCGTCTGCCCCGCCTGTAGCCGCGCCCGCAGCCCGCGGCGCCGGCTAGACTTGATCTGACGACCGTTTCCGGCCGCCCCATTATTCCAGGTAACCGAGGTCGGCCAGTCGCTGTTCGATGATCGCCTGCTCCTCCGGTGTGTACTCGAATTGCGGGCGGTGCGGGCCGGTCACTGGGTTGGCTCCCGGGTCTTGCCGGCGCGTCGGTAGGTCGGAGAGCAGCGAGAGCGGTTTCCCTTCGACGTGGGTCGGGATCGGCAACCCGAACAGTTTCAGAATGGTCGGCGTCACATCCTGCAAGTCGGCGTTCAGGGTCCGCCCGGGGGTCACCCGATCGGTAGCGAGGGCAATGATTCCCTCCGGGCGATGGGTGCCGGGGAGGTTCGCGTCCGGCTCGACCCAGCCCGCACCCGAGGCCAGTTTCGTGCGGACCCAGTACGCTTCGTCGGGCAGCGCGATAAGGTCCGGGTAGCCCTCCCTGGCCGGATCCAGATGGTAGGCCTCGGCCACCTCGACGATTTTGGGGAACAAGGGCTTACCCGTTTCCGGGTGACATGCCTCCGACAGGACGGCGACCGTGGCCTCGCGTGCGTCGTCCAGTTCCCTCGGCGTGCTCAGCGGCGCGCCTGCTCGCCGGGCGGTCGAATTCAGGTAGATCATCGCCGCGGTGTCTTGGTGCGGGGCAAATGCGAGCGTGCGCTTCCAGTCGAACGGAAACTGGGCCGTCACCGAGGCGTCGAACGAGGACGTCCGGGCGTGAGGGTCATCGCGCTTGGCGCCCCAGAGCCGAAAATGTTCTCGCGCTTGCTTGAGCCGTCGCCAGCCCTGGCCGGCGATGCCAGGGAGACGAGCGATCCCGGCGTCGAGCAGGATTCGGTTGACGTGCACGCGGCCCAGGCACGGGCCGAAGCCGTGGTCGCTTGTGACCATCACCGCCGCGCCCCTCTGGTCGGCCAGTTCGCAAAGCAGACCGATCGCGACGTCCAGCCCGCGAATAACCTCGGCCGCGGCTACGTTCCAGTTGGGACGGTCGACGCCCGTTTCGTCAACATTCAAATAAGGCCAGACGCGGTGCTGGAACGGGTCGAGGTTCTGAAACTGGACCATCAGCACGGACCAGTCCGGCTGGACCTTGTCGGCGAGCAGGCCCCCTTCCGCCCGGCCGCGGAAGCTCTGGGCGGTGAGCCGTGCGTTCTCGGCGAGTTCTTCGTACGACTGCGGGGCCCGCTTCCAGAAATAGCGGAGCGTATAGTCCGGGGCCTCGTTGCGCAGTCGGGCGGCGAACTCGGGTGCGCCGGAGAGGGCCGCTTCCAGGTGCGGCGCGTCCATCCCCGAAACCACGACGCCCCGCACCTGCGGCGGCGGATACATACCCGGCACGTTCAAACAAACCACCGAGCGCCCGGCGTGCGAGAACGAGTGCCAGACGGTCGGCACGCGGACCCGGGCAGAATGGTTGACCTTCATCTGGTTGGACGCGACGTCGTAGTGCCGGTGGTCGAACAAGCCGTGCCGCGCGGGGCCGCACCCGGTCAGCATGGTGGTCCACGCTGCCGTGGTGACGGGCGGGATGCAGGAGCGCAGGGTGCCGTGCGCCGCGCGCGCCAGGAGCGCGTCGAGGTTCGGCATCAAGCCGCGCTCCCGCATCGGGTCCAGCACGGTCCAAGTCGCCCCGTCGAGACCGAGAATGACGAGCCGGTCGAGGGTCGTCTGCATCCGGGTGACCTCGCAACGGAAAGAGAGAGGGAAGCGGAAGTCGGACGAGAACGGTGGTCGCTCAGCGCACGGACCGTCAGCCAGCCCGGGCCAACGTCGGCGCAACGTCGATCGTGAATTCGGCCGAGTAGTACGCCGAGATCTGCCGCCGTTCCCCCTTGGAGCGGTACACTTGAGACAAGCCTCTGCGGACCTTCTGGCCCAGGGAGAGGTTCTCGCGCGCCTCGTCGAGCCATGCCCGATAGCGCAGCACCAGGTCGTCAGCGCGGCCCGCGAAGTTCCCGGGCGCTGGCGCCTTGAAGCCGATCGCCATTACCGAGTGGGGAAACGCGTGGTAGCCCTGATATCCAGTCAGGCGCGCCGCGTATGGCGCCATCATGCGCCGTAGACAATTGGGCGTCATCCGCCAATAATCGTCCGGGTAGCCGTGAATGCGGAAATTCAGCGGGGACGTGATGAGGAAGAGGCCCCCCGGCTTGAGGATGCGGTAGACCTCGTCAAACGCCCTGCGAACCTCGAACACGTGCTCGAACGTCTCGATGCACAGCACGGTCCCGACTGACCCCTCGGGCAAGCTGATCGCACTGACGTCCTCGACGCGGTCGACCCCCGGCCCGGGGCGCATGTCGCAGCCCACGTACTCCTTGCCAGGGAAGAACGACCGCAGGTCGGCATAGTCCAACTGCCCCTCGACCTGGTACGAGCCGAACTCGAACACGGGGCCCGGACAGTCGAACGACTCGGAGACGAGACGGCAGAACGCCTTGTTGTGGTCGCGCATCGCGTGCGCTCCTCCCTGAGCGCGGGCTCGAAAGCAAGCTGTGGCCCGGACGCCGTTCCGGGCGCGCGAATGTTACGGTGTGCCGCCAAGTTGGTCAACCGGAACTCGGCGGGATCGGCGGATCGAACCACGACTCGGGGACCGGGTTACAGCGCGTCCGGATCGATCCCCAACTCGCGCAACCGTTGCGCCAAAAGCGCGACACGCTTGCGCTCGGCCGCCGCCTGTTGCTGTGCCGCCGTAGCCTGCTGTTGTGCGACCTCAGCCTGCTGCTGTGCGACCTCAGCGCGATTTCGCTCGGCCTCGAGGACCTGTCGTTCTGTCTCCAGCAGTTCCTCGCTAGTGGGTAAGACCGCGCCATTCGCGTCAAACCAACGCATCCAAGGCGCTTCTTCGTTCAGGACATGGCCGTGCCACACTCCGAGTGAGATGCCGAGAGTTTCAATCGGGAAGTGCCCCCTATCGTCAGGCTCGATCCGCTCATAGCGACCGTCGACGAGGTGGTAAACCTCGAGATGGCCCGACTCGACCTCGAACAGCCCGTAGTAGGTGGCGTGCAGGACTTGCTCGTAGATCCAAAACTTGCCCTGCCACGGCGTCCGGTCGCGTTCTTCGGACCCGTCGCCCGACACGAACTCGAGCAGGATCTCGGGCGAGATCAACTCCTGCCACATGACGTAGGAGCGGCGGAAATGCCCCTCGAACTGCGGCGGGACGCCGGGAACGTAGTACCAGTCGGGCGCTTTGCACCCGCGACCGGTAGGGTCGGTCAAGCGGTAGTAGATCAACGAGTCCTGACCGATTGCGAAATGCTCGTCCGGGTGCCGCCGCCGCAGCACGGGCAGGATGCTTTCGGTCAGCAGATAACTCTGGGGGTGTTCCCGGAAGTTGCTAACGATACAGGAGTCGTCCTTTTCCGGAAGGTCGAGGTGGGTCGGCATCCGAAACGTCTTGTGGACCCGGGCCTCGGACTCCGGAGAGAATCGATCCGGAAGGTCGAGGTGAGTCGGCATCCGAAGCGGCAGGGGGCTCGAAGCGGCGTCAGCCATGGGTCTCGACGCTCCATCCTGGTTCAAAACCGGACATGATTCTTTCATTTCCCCGCGAGTGTCAAGAGCGGAACGTCGATGTGTTCGCCTGACACCCACCTTTCACCCGTGCGATCGACGCGGTGGTACAGCGTGTCGCGCTCCACGGGAATCCGGCCCGCCTCGCCAATCAACCGCCGGATCTCGGCCACCGTCACTTCCTGAGGAGTTTCGGCTCCGGCCTCGTGGTAGATCTTCTCATGCACCACGGTGCCGTCGATGTCGTCCGCCCCGAACGCGAGCGCTACCTGGGCCGTCTTGATGCCGAGCATCACCCAGTATGCCTTGATGTGCGGAAAGTTGTCGAGCATCAGCCGGCTGATCGCCATCGTCTTCAGATCCATAACGCCGCTCGGTTTCGGGATCTCATCCATGCGGGAGTGATCCGGGTGGAACGCCAGCGGGATGAAGGTCTGGAAACCGCCTGTCTCGTCCTGGAGCTCACGCAGGCGAACCAGGTGATCGATCCGGTGCTTCGCCTTCTCGACATGGCCGTAAAGCATCGTCGCGTTTGAGTGCAAGCCGAGCTGGTGCGCCGTGCGGTGGACCTCCAGCCAGGTTTCGGTCGATGCCTTGGCGCCGCAGATCGCGTCGCGAACCTCGGGGTGGAAGATCTCGGCGCCCCCACCGGGAAGGCTTCCCAGGCCGGCCTCGATCAGGCGCTCAAGGATCTCCCGGATCGGGCGACGGTCGATCTTCGCGAACCACTCCACCTCGACACCGGTGTATGCCTTGACGTGAATCTCGGGTGCCGCCTCCTTCACCCAGCGCACGACATCCACGTAGTACTGGAACGGCAGCTTGTGGTGCAGCCCGCCAACGATGTGCAACTCGGTCGCTCCGCGGGAACGTGCCTGGAGGGCCCGTTCCTTGATCTGCGTTTGGTCCATCGTATAACCGCGAGGGTCGTCCAGGTCGGCCCGAAAGGCGCAGAAATCGCACTTGTAGACGCAGACATTCGTCGGGTTGATGTGCGTATTGACGTTGTAATAACCGAAGTTGCCGTTGTACCGCTCGCGCACGAGGTTCGCCATCGCCCCGAGCGCGAAGAGGTCATTCGATGCTTCGAGCGCAAGACCGTCCTCAAAGCTCAGACGCTCCCTTGCCTCAACCTTCTCACGGATCGCCCGCAAGTTCGACGCTTCGCTCGGCATCTCGCAGTCCCTCACCCGAACAGTCGGCCAACCGTAGATCTTTTCAGAGATTTTAGTCGAATTTGAAGCCAGCGGCAACGGGAGACGGCATGCCTACAAGAGCAGGTCCGCGACCCCGACGGCGAGCAGCCCCATGCTGATCGCGATATTCACCTGGAAAAACGCGACGTTCACCCGCGTCAGGTCGTCGGGTCGGACGAGCGCGTGTTCGTAGACGAGCAAAGCCGCCACGAGCAGCACGCCCACGAAATAGACGACCCCGAGCGGGTAAAACACGCCCAGCCCGATCAGCGACGCGACCATGAGCGCGTGGCACAGCGCCGCCAGACGGAGCGCCCGCCGACTACCGAGCCGGGCCGGTATGCTGTGTAATCCCGTCTGGCGGTCGAACGTCTCGTCCTGGCACGCGTAGATGATGTCGAAGCCCGCAACCCAGAAGAACACAACCAGGCCGAGCAGTAACGGCGGCCACCCCAAATCACCCCGCAGCGCGATCCATGCCGCGATCGGCGCCAGCGCCAACGACGCGCCGAGCCAGAAATGCGCCAGACTGGTAAAGCGCTTGGTGTACGAGTAGGTGAGCAGCCAGAGCAAGACCGGCACCGCCAGACGGACCGGCCAGGGGTTCGGCAAGAACAAGAGCGTCGAGCCAATAAAACCCGCCGAACAGACCAGCGTGAAGATTACCACGGACGCTACGCTGAGCCTGCCGCTGGGGAGGTGACGAGACGCGGTGCGCGGGTTGAGCGCGTCGACCCGGCGATCAGCCAGGCGGTTGAACGCCATCGCGGCCGACCGGCCCATGGCCATGCAGACCAAGATTCCCAGCCAGTCCTGCCAGCGCCCGTGCCAGCCGTCGGGCTGGTGCGACGCGAGCGCCGCGCCGAGCAGCGCGAAGGGCAGCGCGAAGAGGGTATGGCTGAACTTGATCATCCCGAGGATGTCAGTCAGTCGGCCGAGCATCACCAAGACTCCTGGCATTGCGCGCACGTTTGAGATCACCCGCCCTGTCAAAGTGGTAAATCACGGAAGAGAGGGCGACGTCGCCGAGCCACGGCCAGACGCGAAATAAGCCACCCATCATGCGGAAGGGCCAGACGACACGCCGCCGCACCGATAACCGTCGTACAGGGCGATCGATTAACCGCGCGATCCGGCATGCGACATCGGTGACGTCGGCCGTCATCCACGGCAGGGGCGCGTCGAGCAGCGGATTGTACTGGCCCCCGGCCGGCGCGAACGTCATCAGTGCGTCGAAGAACTCGGTCTTCACCGGACCCGGCTCGACCAGGCACACCTTCACCCCCCGGTGCCGCAGCTCGCGCCGGAGCGCGTCGTTCCAGTAGGCGAGCCCCGCCTTCGTCGCCCCGTACGCTCCAAGCGCGGAATTCGCAACGCTCGTGATCGCGGACCCGATGTTGATGATCGTTCCCTTGCGCGCGATGAGGTGCGGAATCGCCTCGCGCGCCAGAAGCAACGGGGCAACAAAATTGACTTCGAGCTGGCGCCTCAGGTCGAGTGGGTCGGCCTCGGCGAAAACCATCGGCAGCCCGAACCCGGCGTAGTTGATCAGGACGTCAATGCCGCCGAAATGCTCGACCGTGCGGCCGACGATCGCCTCGGGCGCCTTTTGATCTTCCAGATCGGCGGGAACCGCGAGGACATCGATCCCGAGCGGACGCAGTTCCCTGGCCAACGATTCGAGCCGGTCGCCACGACGTGCCGTCAGAGCGAGGTTTCGACCCTGCCGCGCGACTTCCCGCGCCAGCGCCGCACCGATGCCGGCGGACGCTCCGGTGATCAGCACGACTTTGCGATCGGTGGAGTTCAACGCTTCGGCTCCTCGCGATCGGGTCCCGGCTCCGCATCGGCCCCCCAGCGTTCGACCAGGTCGTTCGCGATCCCCAACTGGTCGCAGATCCGAGCGACTACGAATCGGACGAGATCGTCGAGGGATTGCGGACGATGATACCAGCCCGGCATCGCGGGCAAGACCACGGCCCCTGCGCGCGTGACTGCGGCCATGTTTTCCAGGTGGATCAGGCTGAGTGGGGTCTCGCGCGGCACGAGGATCAGCCTGCGCCGTTCTTTGAGATGAACGTCCGCCGCGCGCGTGATCAAATTGGTCGTCAATCCGTGTGCGACCGCCGCGAGCGTGCTCATACTGCAAGGAGCCACAACCATTCCACCCGTCGCAAAGGAGCCGCTGGCGATTCCCGCCTTGAAATCGGTATGGTGATGATAGAGTAGGCGAGCTCCCGCGGGTATCCCGAACAGAGCGGGGTCGAAGCGATCGAGCGCAGCATCAATACCCAGTTCCTCGCGCAGGACCTGGGCGCCGCTCGGACTGATCGTCAGATGGACGTTCCGCCCCAAGCGCACGAGTTCGCGGAGCAGCGCGACGGCATAAGGAGCGCCGCTGGCCCCGGTCATCGCCAGTACGAGGTCGCCGGAACCGCTCATCGGGGCGACCCGGCCGCCGGTTTGACCCCGACGTAAAGCGTCGCGATCCCGCACGTCAGCGGGTGCATCTCCAGCCGCGTCAGGCCGCGAGCTTTGAGGAGTGCAAGCATCGCGGCACCGTCCGGGAACTGGAGCACGCTGGTCGGCAGGTAGTGGTACGCGTTCGCGTCATTGGGCGCGATCGCCTGGCCGACCCGGGGCAACACGTGGCGAAAAAAGGCCAGGTACAGGGCGCCGAGGACGCGCCCGCGGGGACGGGAGAACTCCAGGATCGCCACCTTCCCCCCCGGCCGCGCCACCCGGATCATCTCGTCCAGCCCACGCGTCGTATCCTTGACATTCCGGAGACCGAACGCCACGGTGACGACCCCGAACGTGTCATCGGGCAACGGCAGGCGCTGGGTATCCCCTTCGACGAGGGTGACCGCCTGCGACGCGCCGGCCTTCGCGACCTTGCCCGTCCCGACCCGCAACATCTCGCGGCAGAAGTCCGTCCCCACGACGGGTGTTTTCCCGCGTCCGGCCCGGTAATAGGCCAGCGCCAGGTCTGCCGTGCCGGTGCAGCAGTCGAGCACCGGTATCCCGTCCTGAGGAGGGACCGTGCGTGTCGTGAACCGTCTCCAGCGGCGATCGACATTGAGGCTCAGCAAGTGGTTGAGGAAATCGTACTTCCCCGCGATCGAGGCGAACATCGAGCGGACGCGCTGGTCGGACTTATCGACCGGCGTCACAGTCTGCGATGGCGGTGCGGGCGAGGTATCGGTGGCCATACGAGCTCTCATCAGCCGTCGCGGCAGGGTTGATTCTCTAACGATTGTATACGCGCGGGCCTCCCAGTTGTCCACCTTGGCGAACGGAGGGGCGATCACCTACGCTGTGGTCGAAGTTCGTGTCGTTCTCACGCGAGTCCTTCTGGCGGTGACATGGGTTACCAGACGCTGAGCTCCTGCCTCCTCGACTTGAAGAAACACAACCGTCTCGTGACGATTGAACAGGAAATCGATCCCTATCTCGAGGCTGCCGCCATCCAGCGACGGGTCTATGAAGCACAAGGCCCCGCGCTGCTTTTCCGGCACGTCAAGGGAACGGCCTTCCCCATGGCCGGCAACCTCTTCGGCACCCTCGAACGGACGCGCTGGATTTTTCGCGACACCCTCGAGAGCGTCCGTCGTCTGGTCGAGCTCAAAATCACCCCGCCCTTGCTGCTTCGGCGGCCCTGGCGTTACGGCGGCGTCCCTTTCACGGCCCTTCACCTCTTGCCTCTGCGCGTCAAACGCGGGCCCATCCTCCAGCACACGACGACGATCGATCGCCTGCCCATGCTGCAATCGTGGCCGCGTGACGGCGGGGCATTCATCACGCTGCCCCAGGTCTACACCGAAGATCCCGACCACCCTGGCCTCGCTCGCTCGAACCTCGGCATGTACCGCGTGCAACTCTCGGGAAACACCTATGAGTCGAATCGCGAGGTAGGTCTCCACTACCAGATCCACCGCGGGATCGGCGTGCACCACGCCGCCGCCATCCGGCGAGGCGAACCGCTACGGACGAACATCTTCGTCGGCGGTCCTCCCGCCTTGACCGTGGCCGCCGTGATGCCGCTCCCGGAGGGACTCCCCGAGCTCTCTTTCGCCGGGGCGCTCGCCGGTCACCGCATCCGGATGGTCACCCCGAACGGTCTCCTGCCGATGCCCGCCGAGGCGGATTTCGTGATCGCCGGCACGATCGATCCGACTGCGACCAAGCCTGAGGGCCCATTCGGCGACCACCTGGGCTATTACAGCCTCGCGCACGAATTCCCCGTCTTGCGCGTCGACCGCGTCTACCACCGCCCGAGCGCCGTCTGGCCCTTCACTTCAGTCGGCCGGCCGCCGCAGGAGGACACTTCGTTCGGTGCCTTGATCCACGAACTGACCGGCCCGATCATTCCGACCGTCCTGCCGGGCGTCCACGCGGTCCACGCCGTCGATGCCGCGGGCGTCCATCCACTGCTTCTGGCCATCGGCAGCGAGCGGTACGTTCCTTACGCACAAGAACGGCGGCCGCAGGAGCTCCTGACGAGCGCCCACGCGATCCTCGGGCAGGGGCAGATGTCGCTGGCAAAGTACCTGCTAATCGTGGCCCGCGAGGACGATCCGGGCTTGGATATTCACGACATTCCCCGATTTTTCCGCCATGTGCTGGAACGTGTCGACTGGTCACGCGACCTGCACTTCGAGACGCGAACGACGATCGACACGCTGGACTACTCGGGTCACCGACTCAATGAAGGGTCAAAACTGGTGATCGCCGCCGCGGGCCCGAAGCGTCGAGAACTGGCGCGGGAGTTGCCCACCGGCCTTCGCCTCCCCGACGGATTTAGCGACCCGCACGTCGTGTTGCCTGGAGTCCTGGCCGTTCGCGGACCGCGGTATCAACCCAACGTCCAGGACATCGCCCGATTCGGCTCCGCGATCGGCGAAGGGGATCCCATCCGGACGTTCCCGCTGATCGTAGTGGTCGACGACAGCGAGTTCACCGCCCGCACCGAGCGGAACTTCCTCTGGGTCACGTTCACTCGCTCGAATCCGGCGGCGGATATTGACGGCGTGGGGGCGTTCGTCGCCCAAAAGCACTGGGGTTGCGCCGGTCCGCTCGTGATCGACGCCCGGATCAAGCCGCAACACGCTCCTCCGTTGGAGGACGATCCAGAGATCGAACGGCGCGTCGACAAACTGGGCGCACCGGGAGGCCCCTTGCATGGCATCATCTAAACGGCCGTTCTCGCGGAGGGCGGCCAAGCCGCAGCGATCTAGCATGTACAAAAATACCAATGTGCATTTCATGCACCCTATAAATCAACCGTCCCTTTGCTCCGACAAGAAAGTCCGAAACAACAATGTAGGGCGCCCGGGCCGCCGAATACTGGTGCGGTCGAAGTCAACGATTCCTTGGTCTGGTGCCGCGCTGGCTCGGTCGCCATTATGGCACATGTACGGTCGTCGCCTTTCGATTGGAACCGATCGGAAATACTGCCCGTGAGTGAAACTGCTCGCGAATTGGTCGATCGGATGGCGGAGGCCGGCGAGCGTCCCGACCCCGCCTTGTTGGAAGCGATCCTGGCGCACGGAGAAGCGGCGGTTGAGCCGCTTCTCGAAGTCCTCCGGCGCGACCTGCGCGGCTGGCCCGCGGAAGCCCCACTTGTGTATACGATGGGTCTCTTGAGCGACCTCCGTTCCCCAGCCGCCATTCCCGACTTCGTCAACGTCCTCCGACGCAACTACAACGAACTCTTGGAAGGTATGGAGCGCGAGTTGGGACGCTTCGGTCCCGCCGTTGTGCCAGCGCTGCTGGAGGTCGTCAGAGAGCGCTCCGCCGACTGGTATGGACGCTCGCTCGCGATCGACGGCGCGAGACACGCAGCGGGCGACGACGTCGTTTTGCGTTCCCAAATCGCGGATACGTTGCGCGAGGAGCTCCCGTTGTACATCGATCAGGGAGTCGTAGACCTTGATGATGATATGCCGATATGGCCCGTTGATGGCCTTGCTAGCCTTGCGGACCCGCTGTCTCGCGACCTGATCGCCAGGACGTTTGCGCTCGGCCTGTCGGACCATTGGGTGATCAATGAAGAGGACGTGGAACGGCTATACGCTCAGGGCGGTGCACCGGACATAGTCGAAGCGAGTTGCTGGATCGATGAATACAAAGAATCCTACAATCGACGGAGCGATGTCAGTGACGAACAGCCCGATGATGAGCCGCCACCGAGCGAAGAGTTCCGAAGACTCTGGGAGGAGTCCAAGCGGGCCGTCGTCGCGGAGATGACCGGCGAAGACGTTGAACCCCTGTCTCACATCGAACCGATCCGCAAGGCGGCCCACCGCCCCGGTCGGAACGATCCCTGCTGGTGCGGGAGCGACAAGAAGTACAAGAAATGTCACCTCGGCTCCGATGAGACGTGAGGCGCAGCGTTTGGCCACGGGCCACCGTCGCCGTTGGGCCGTGCCCGTCCGAACGCGGCGCACAGCACGCGGGGACTTGGAAGCGGCCGCAAAATCGGTTACGCTCGATTCTCAAACAAAGGTTAAGGCGCTTCGTCCCGCCTCGCGCCTCCCTCGACGCGGCAACCCTCCCCGCAGGGGTCTCCACGATGCAGCCCTCGCGCGTCCTGATCTCGTTGTTCGTGCTGGGTCTGGGCCATCCCGGGTTTACGGCGGAGCCCGACCCGAAGGGCCTCGAGTTCTTCGAGTCCAAGGTTCGGCCCGTGCTCGTCGAGCGTTGTTATAGCTGTCACTCGGCGGAGGCGAAGCGGGTGCGCGGCGGGCTTTTGCTCGACTCGCGGGAAGGGTGGGCCAAGGGGGGCGACACCGGGCCCGCGATCGTCCCCGGCCAGCCCGAGCAGAGCCTGCTGGTGCAGGCCCTTCAGTGGACCGACGAGGCCCTGAGGATGCCCCCGAAGGGGAAGCTGCCGCCGGCGGAGGTCGCGACGCTCGTTGATTGGGTCAAGCGCGGCGCGCCCGATCCGAGGTCGGGAGCGGCGACCGTCAAGGCGCAACGAGTCATCAACGTTGCGGCCGAGCGTCAGTCGTGGGCCTATCAGCCGCTCAAGCCCGTTGCGCCACCACCGGTTCGTGGCGGATCGTGGGCCCAGACCCCGGTCGACCGCTTCATCCTCGCAAAGCTCGAGGAAAAGCGACTGGACCCTAATCCGCCCGCCGCGAAGCGGTCGCTCGTTCGGCGTGCCTACCTCGACCTGATCGGCCTGCCGCCGACGCCCGAAGAAGTAGACGCATTCGTGAACGACACGCGTTCGGATGCCTTCGAGCACGTCATCGACCACCTGCTCGCGAGCCCCCACTATGGCGAGCGCTGGGGAAGGCACTGGCTGGACCTGGCCCGCTTCGCCGAGAGCCACGGGTTCGAGCACGACTACGACCGGCCGACCGCCTATACGTACCGCGACTTCGTCATCGAGGCACTCAACCGCGACCTGCCGTTCGACACGTTCGTTCAGTGGCAGCTCGCCGGCGACGAGCTCGCGCCCGACGATAACCTCGCGCTCAAGGCCACGGGGTTCCTCGCCGCCGGCGTCCACAGCACGCAGATCACCGCCAATCAGGTCGAGAAAGAGCGGTACGACGAGCTCGACGATATCGTCAGCACGATCGGGACCTCGATGCTCGGCCTGACCATCGGCTGCGCCCGCTGCCACGACCACAAGTTCGACCCGATTCCGCAGAAAGATTATTACCGCCTCGTCTCGACGTTCACGACGACCGTCCGCACCGAGTACGACCTGAAGATCGACCCCGAGGGAGACGCGAAGCGCCAGGCGGCGTTCGACCGCGAGCACGCCCCCCTGGTCGCCGCACTCAAGAAGTTCGAGGCCGAGCAACTCCCCGGCCGAATGGCCGAGTGGGAGCGCACGCGCCCCGAATCGCCGGGTCAGCCCACCTGGGTCGTCCTCGACCTCGCCGACGCGAAATCAAAAGGGGGCGCGGTCTTCAAGAAGCAGCACGACGGCTCGTATCTCGCGACCGGTAACAACGCCGACTTCGATACCTACACCTTCGTGGCGCACGTCGACCTCAAAAGAATCACCGCCCTCAAGATCGAGGCGCTCGCCGACCCGTCGATGGTTGGTGGGGGCCCGGGACGGGCTCAAAACGGGAACCTTGACCTCACCGACGTCCGCGTCACGGCCTCGCCCGGCGGCGGAAAGGCTCCTGCGGAGGTGCTCTCGCTTCAAAACCCGAAAGCTACGTTCGAGCAGCCCGGCCTGCCGATCAAGGCGGCGATTGACGGCGATCCGAAGTCGGGCTGGGCCGTCGACCCGCAGTTCGGCAAGAACCACGCGGCCGTTTTCGAGCTCACCAAGGACCTCGGCGCCGAGGGGGGCACGACCCTCAACGTCACGCTCACGTTCAACGGCA